>CANFWV010000057.1 GCA_947450695.1 Comamonadaceae bacterium | reverse complement strand
TAGTCCATGTAGATGTCGCGCATGCCGACCCAGACGTGCCACAGCAGGCACAAGATGACCACGAAGGTCAGCATTTTCATGGGTTGCGAAGCAAAGATGCCGGCCCACTTGTCGTAGCCGATAGGACCTTTGTTGAGCAGCACCTGAGCCAACACCACGATGGTGAAGAGCGCCATGAGCGCTGCGGTCACGCGCTGGCTGAGCCAGTCGCGCAAACCGTAATGGGCACCGACAACGATGCGTTTTGAGCCGTAATTAACAGACATGCTGGTGTTCCTATGACTGAATTAATAAAGGCCGAACAGCTTGGCGCTAAGCACCGCTGTCAGCGTGAGGCTGATGGCCAAGACCGTTTTAGCCGAGGTTTTGCCGAATTGCAGTTCAACCGCCTTGTGGCTGACGTCCATCCAGAGATGGCGCAGACCGGCCGTGAAGTGGTGCAAGTACGCCCAGATCAGGGACAGCGCCACAAGCTTCCAAAGGAAACCGGGCAGACCGAGTATGCCGACGTTAAAGGCGCTGGTGAAACGCTCGAACGAAATTTCTGAGGAGATGGATGTGTCAAACATCCAGATGATGAAAGGCATCAGGGCAAACATCACGACACCGCTGACACGGTGCAAGATGGAAACCCAGCCGGCTGCGGGAAGTCGGTAGCTAGGCAGATCGGTGAAGGCGTTGATGTTGCGGAACTCAGGCCGCTTTTTAGGTGAGGTTGTCGCTGATTCGGACATGCTGGGCTTTCTATATTTTTTGAGTAACTGGTTGGTAACAAAAGCTGCTCAGCCTCAAATTCTATTGCAACGCAGCATGAATCTTGACCTAGGACAGGTTTGGTCGGGATTTATTCAATGTTTTTTTGATGGTGTGAGGGTCTTGTTTTAGAAATTGTGGTCCGTTCCAGCGGGTCGGTTCGGCAATATCTGGCGGATTCTTCACAGGTCATCTAGATTTTTCAGCATGTCGCTGGCACGAACACGAATCGCCTCACGTTCTTGGGGTGCAATGCGTTGCAAGTTTTTGACCATCAAGGCTGTGCGTGGGTTTGAGGCAAAGCTAACTTCATGGCAGTCCAGAAAATTCCAGTAAAGCGTGGTCATCGGGCAGGCGTTTGCGCCGGTGCGCGCCTCTGTTTGATAGCTGCACCCGCTGCAATAATTACTCATCCGCTTGACGTAAGCACCGCTGGCCACGTACGGTTTCGAGGTGAAACGTCCTCCGTTGGCAAACAAGGCCATGCCGGCGGTGTTGGGTAATTCCACCCATTCAACGGCGTCGACGTAAACCGCCAGATACCAATCGCACAGATGCTGCGGTTTGATCTGCGCTGTGACGCCGAACATGCCGGTCACCATCAGGCGCTGGATGTGGTGCGAGTAGCCATTGGTGAGAGTCTGGCCAATAGATTGGCGCATGCAGTTCATCTTGGTGTCCCCAGTCCAATACCAGGCCGGTAGGGCGTTTTGATGTCCGAAATGATTGGCTTCTTTGAGGCCGGGCATGTCCAAAAAATAGACGCCGCGAATGAATTCGCGCCAGCCCAGCACTTGGCGAATAAAGCCTTCGACACTGGCCAATGGCAAGTTGCGCTCGTAGTACGCCCGTTCCGCCGCGAGGACAACTTCCAGCGGATGCAATAGTTTCAGGTTGAGAGAGCTTGACAGCAGAGCATGCCAACCGAATTCAAGTCCGGTCCACATGGCGTCCTGGTGTGCACCCAAAAAAGGCAGCCGATTGGTGATGAAGTCTTGCAATGCCAACAACGCCTGCTTGCGAGTGACGGGCCAGTTGAAGTTTGCGAGCGAACCAGGGTGCTCGGCAAAGCGCTGCGTCACCAGCTGCAGCACATTCTTGGTGATCTGATCTTGCTCAAAAACCAAGGCTTTTGGCACGTTTTGCGGCCCTGCTTTGCCGAAACCTTTTCGGTTGTCGGCATCGAAATTCCATTGGCCGCCGGTCGGCTGGCCGTCCTCCATCAGCACTTTGTATTGTTGGCGCATTTTCCGGTAAAAAAACTCCATGCGCAGGCTGGTCGATGCACCGGCCCATTGGCGAAACTGCGGCAAGCTGCACAAAAAGTGCTTGTCTTCCCGCCATTCGAGAGGCGTGGGCTTGGCTTCGGCTGGGTTGCAGGCGGCTTCGATCAGGGCGCGCACGCGCAAGTCCCCTGGTTCCACGCCAATCACGCGCTCTGGTTTAAAGACCGCGATCGCGGCCTTCAGCCCGTCGGCTAATGTGAGGTCGTTTTCTTTGTCCAGCGCGCGGTAATGAACCTGAAATGTTCGCTGCCGAAGCTGTTCTTCAAAATGCCGCATGGCCGATAAAAACAGCGCCGTGCGCGCCTTGTGCGACCAGACGTGCGTGGACTCTTCAGCGGCCTCGACCATCACCACCACATCCAGTGCGGGATCCATGTCGTCGAAGACGGAGGAGTCTTCATCTAGCTGGTCGCCGAAAATCAGCAGTAGGTTGCGGCAAGCGAGCGTCATATGGGGTCTGCGTCAGCTCAAAGAATTTTGATAGTGATGCGTGTCTGTGCGGTACAGTCCGCGGCGCAGCTCTATCGGCATGTCGTTGTAGGTGAAGGCGATGCGCTCTACGCTCAACAGCGGCGCGCCCACTGGGACGTTCAAGATGTCGGTGGCGGGTGCCGTGGCCGCCAGCGCCCGGATTTTTTCTTCAGCGCGCACCATGCGCACGCCGAATTCGGTTTCAAACAGCGCGTACATCGGGCCGCGATAGGTGTCGAGTCGTTCGGCGGTCAATCCTTTGAAGGGTGCTGCCGGCAACCAAAGGTCTTCCAAAATGGTTGGTACGCCCTGAAAAGCCAGCACCCGTCGCACTTGTAGGACGGCGTCACCGCTGCGCAAGCCCAACGCGCGGGCAATGTCGGCCGGCGCGCGTTGTCGTTTGCAATCGATGATCCGACGCTCTGCTGGACCCTCTGTGGTGGTGTTGCCACTGTCGGGTAACAGCCGCAAGAAGCGGTATTGAACATGCTGCGCGGCGTGGGTAGCGACAAACGTGCCCTTGCCTTGCCGCCGCACCAGCAGGTTTTCAGCCGCCAATTCGTCAATCGCTTTGCGCACGGTGCCTTGGCTGACACGAAAGCGAGCAGCCAGGTCCATCTCACTAGGAATGGCTTCGCCGGGCTTCCATTCGCCGCCTTGCAGGCTTTGCAATATCAGCACCTTGATTTGTTGGTACAGCGGGCTGAAAGCGGGTGTTCCCCCTGGGCCTATGCTGAGCTCGGATGTCAGCGGCAGGGTTTCGGCGAGGTCGTTTGAAGTGATCGGCATGGATGTCTTGAAAGAACTGCAAATGATATCTTATATAAGACATAAGACAAATTGACGGGCAGGGGTTTTCCCGCGTAAACTCTTGCGCTGTGCCAGACCGTGGCCCTGCCAAAGCGGCAGCTTTCCAAAATTTGATTCACAACCTTCCTGGAGTTTCGTCATGAGCAAAAAACCCGTCCGTGTTGCCGTCACTGGTGCTGCCGGCCAAATCGGTTACGCCCTGTTGTTCCGCATCGCCTCTGGCGAAATGTTGGGCAAAGACCAGCCGGTCATTTTGCAATTGCTTGAAGTGCCTTTCGAAGGCCCACAAAAAGCGCTCAAGGGCGTCATGATGGAGTTGGAAGACTGCGCCTTCCCGTTGCTCGTCGGCATGGAAGCCCACAGCGACCCGATGACCGCCTTTAAAGATACAGACTACGCCTTGCTGGTCGGTTCGATGCCACGCAAAGCCGGCATGGAGCGCGCTGAACTGCTGGCCATCAACGGTCAAATTTTCACCGCTCAAGGCAAAGCTCTGAACGCTGTCGCTAGCCGCAATGTCAAGGTGCTGGTGGTCGGCAACCCTGCCAACACCAACGCTTATATCGCCATGAAGAGCGCGCCAGACCTGCCACGCAAAAACTTCACCGCCATGCTGCGCCTGGATCACAACCGTGCCCTCACTCAGATCGCTGCTAAAACCGGCACCAAAGTGGCCGACATCGAAAAGCTCACCGTCTGGGGAAACCACTCGCCGACCATGTACGCAGACTACCGCTTCGCCACTGTTGGCGGCAAAGCGGTCAAAGACCTCATCAACGACCAAGTCTGGAATGCTGAAGTCTTCCTGCCAACCGTTGGCAAGCGTGGCGCTGCCATCATTGACGCGCGCGGCTTGTCGTCTGCTGCGTCCGCCGCCAATGCCGCGATTGACCACATGCGCGATTGGGCGCTGGGCAGCAATGGCAAATGGGTGACCATGGGCATTCCATCGGATGGCCAGTACGGCATCCCGAAAGACACCATGTTTGGCTTCCCGGTCACCACCGCTGGCGGCGAATACACGCTGGTCGAAGGCCTGGACATTGACGCTTTCAGCCAAGAGTGCATCAACAAAACACTCAAAGAGCTGCAAGACGAACAAGCTGGCGTCGCTCACCTGCTGTGAGTTTGCTGAGCGCCTCACCATGCAACATCCGCGCGACGTTCTTTTAGGCGCTCAGGCTGCAGCCGGCACGTTGCCGGTGTGCGATCACTACAGCGGCGTCGAGCCGCGGATGCGCAAAAGCCTGCAATTGCAGGCTGACATGCACGAGGAGTTTGGCGCTTGCGTTTTTGACGTGACGCTGGACTGCGAAGACGGCGCGCCTGTGGGTGGGGAGGCTGATCACGCGGCCTTGGTGGTGTCCTTGTTGTTAGCCGCTGCCCCCGAGGCCCGCGTCGCGGTTCGCGTGCATGCGCTGGACCATCCCGCTTTTGAAGCCGATATTGCCAGCATTGTGGGTCAAGCCGGTCATCGGCTGAGTCATGTGATGATTCCTAAGGTGGAGTCTGCTGCCGATTTATTCAAGGTTGAAAAAGCGCTGGCGGCGCTGGGTGGTGCTGCTCTGGCGCTGCCATTGCACGTGCTGGTCGAGTCGCCACGCGCTGTGCACAACGCTTTTGAATTGGCGGCGCATCCGCGGGTTCAGTCCATCAGCTTTGGCTTGATGGATTTTGTGTCTAGTCATAACGGCGCTATTCCGGTCGATGCCATGGGCAGCCAAGGTCAGTTCAGTCACCCGCTGGTGCTGCGCGCCAAGTTGGAGATCGCGTCGGCTTGCCATGCCTTCGGCAAAGTGCCGTCGCATTGCGTCGTCACCGAATTCAGTGACTTGGCCGCCATGCAAAGCGCTGCGCTGCGGGCCAGCCAGGAGTTAGGCTACACCCGCATGTGGAGCATTCACCCAAGTCAGATTCGGCCGATTCTGGCGGCTTTTGCGCCACAACAGGCTGAGATTGATTTTGCCGCCGAGTTGATTGCCGCCGCCGACAAGGCGCAATGGGCACCGATCAGTTTTCACGGAAAGCTGCACGATCGCGCCAGTTACCGCTATTACTGGCAAGTGCTGGAGCGTGGCCACCAGGCGGGTGTCGTTTTACCCCTTGAGACGCAGGGTTATTTCCTGAAACCTGTTGTGGCTCAGTAGGTATAGGCTGTTGCACATGAAAAACCTGCTCTTGCCTTTATTTTTGGTGACCTGCGTTGGGCTCGCCCCCACCGCCGTGTTGGCTCAGTCTGCAGCTAAATCCGCCTCTGTGGCCAAGGTAACGCCAAGTCCCAGCCGGACAGACATCAGAAGTACAGCCAATCAGATGGCTGCCGGTATTAATGCGGCAGAAGTGGCACTGGAACCGATTGAATTAGCCATCGCTCAGCAGGTCCATACCGGCGTATTGCGTTGCGAGTTGGGTGCTTCAGTGACGTTGACCAATGACCCTCAGTCGCCAGGTTATTTCAATGTTCATGGCAAGAATTTTCGCTACCGCATGTTCCCGGTGGCCACATCCACGGGTGCGATCCGGCTGGAAGACCGTCAAGCCGGCGCCGTTTGGTTGCAGTTGTCCAACAAGTCGATGTTGATGAATCAGAAAGCCGGCCAACGCATGGCGGACGAATGCATGAGTCCAGCGCAATTGACGGTTGCCCAGGCCATGAAGGACAAGCCTGCTCGCGGATTGCTTGACTGAATTTATGTGTCTTTTTACTTTGAGTTTTTGTTTCTTTTTTGAGTCCACCTTTATTTTTTGTACGACAGGAGAAAAATAGTGTCCGAGTTTTTGACTACCTACCGCGCCCATGTTGTCGAGCGTTCCGCTTTGGGCATTCCCCCTTTGCCATTGACTGCCAAGCAAACCGGTGAGCTCATCGAGCTCCTGAAAAATCCACCAAATGGCGAAGAAAAAACGCTGGTCGATCTCATCACTTACCGCGTGCCGGCCGGTGTTGACGATGCTGCCAAAGTCAAGGCGAGCTATTTGGCTGCAGTGGCCTATGGCAATGAAAAGTGCGCTTTGATCTCGCGCGTGCATGCGACCCAGTTGCTGGGCACGATGCTTGGTGGCTACAACATCAGCCCCATGATCGATTTATTGGACGACGCAGATGCAGCTGTCGCAGAACAAGCCGCGACCGGTTTGAAGTCGACGTTGTTGATGTTCGACCAGTTCCATGACGTCCAAGAAAAATCTGAAAAAGGCAACGCTTACGCCAAAGCCGTGCTGCAAAGCTGGGCCGATGCTGAGTGGTTCACCAGCCGCCCTGAAGTGCCAAAGTCGATCCAGCTGACGGTTTTTAAATGCGCTGGCGAGATCAATACCGACGACCTGTCGCCCGCTCCTGACGCATGGAGTCGTCCTGACATTCCGCTGCACGCCTTGGCCATGCACAAAAACGCACGCCCCGGCATCACGCCTGAAGAAGACGGCAAGCGTGGGCCGGTCAAGTTCATTGAAGAACTCAAAGCGAAGGGCCATCTAGTGGCCTACGTCGGTGACGTGGTGGGCACCGGTTCTTCCCGTAAATCAGCGACTAACTCGGTCTTGTGGTGGACTGGTGAAGACATTCCGTTTGTGCCGAACAAGCGCTTTGGCGGTGTCTGTCTGGGTGGCAAGATTGCCCCCATTTTTTACAACACGATGGAAGACTCCGGCGCATTGCCGATTGAACTCGACGTCAGCCAGATGGCTATGGGCGATGTGATTGAACTGCGTCCTTACGATGGCAAGGCCCTCAAAGACGGCCAAGTAATTGGCGAGTTCACTTTCAAAAGCGATGTGCTGTTTGATGAAGTGCGCGCAGGTGGTCGTATTCCATTGATCGTCGGTCGTGGCTTGACGGCCAAAGCCCGCGCCGCGCTTGGCCTGCCTTCGTCGACTGTGTTCCGCCTGCCGCAGGACCCTGTCGACAGCGGCCGTGGTTACACCCTGGCTCAAAAAATGGTTGGCCGTTCGGTCGGTTTGCCAGAAGGCAAGGGCGTTCGCCCAGGCACGTATTGCGAGCCGAAGATGACCTCGGTCGGCACGCAAGACACCACCGGTCCGATGACCCGCGACGAACTCAAAGACCTGGCTTGCTTGGGCTTTAGCTCTGACCTCGTCATGCAATCGTTTTGCCACACGGCGGCTTATCCCAAGCCGGTCGACGTGAAGATGCACCATGAACTGCCAGAGTTCATCACCACGCGTGGCGGTATCTCGCTGCGCCCAGGTGACGGCATTATTCACAGCTGGTTGAACCGCATGCTGTTGCCTGACACGGTCGGCACTGGCGGCGATAGCCACACGCGTTTCCCGATCGGTATCAGCTTCCCGGCGGGTTCTGGTTTGGTCGCTTTTGGTGCTGCCACCGGCGTCATGCCATTGGATATGCCTGAGAGCGTGCTGGTGCGATTCAAAGGCAAGATGCAGCCCGGCGTCACGCTGCGCGATCTGGTCAGCGCGATTCCGTTGTACGCCATCAAGGCCGGTCTGTTGACCGTGGCTAAGCAGGGCAAGATCAATGTGTTCTCCGGTCGCATCCTTGAGATCGAAGGCTTGCCGGATCTGAAAGTTGAGCAGGCTTTTGAGTTGAGCGACTCTTCGGCCGAACGCAGTGCTGGCGGTTGCACCGTGCACCTGAACAAAGAGCCCATCATCGAGTACATCACCAGCAACATCACCATGTTGAAGTGGATGATCGCCACGGGTTATTCTGATGTGCGCACCATCAAGCGACGTATCGCCGCCATGGAGGCTTGGCTGGCTGATCCACAGCTCTTGAAGGCTGACCCAGATGCTGAGTACGCCGCTGTAATCGAGATTGATCTGGCTGAAATCCATGAGCCCATCCTTGCCTGCCCGAACGATCCTGATGACGTGAAAACGCTGTCTGAAGTCGCCGGCACCAAGATCGACGAAGTCTTTATTGGCAGCTGCATGACCAACATCGGCCATTTCCGCGCAGCCTCCAAGCTGCTCGAAAACAAGCGCGATATTCCCGTCAAATTGTGGATGGCACCACCGACCAAAATGGACGCCAAGCAGCTCACTGAAGAAGGCCATTACGGCGTTCTTGGCGCTGCTGGCGCCCGTATGGAAATGCCCGGTTGTAGCTTGTGCATGGGCAACCAAGCGCAGGTCAAAGAAGGCGCCACCGTGTTGTCAACTTCGACGCGTAACTTCCCTAACCGTTTGGGCAAAAACACCTTCGTGTATTTGGGCTCAGCCGAACTCGCGGCCATCACCTCCAAGCTCGGTCGGATCCCGACCAAAGCCGAGTACATGGCTGACATGGGCGTGCTGAAAGATGCGGGCAGCACGGTTTACAAATACCTGAACTTCGATCAGGTCAAGGACTACACGGAAGTCGCTGAATCAGTCAACTGAATCGGTTGACTTGCTACCACTCGGTTCGCGCCCAGTCGGTGCTAAGCCCTCGTTTAAAAACGGGGGCTTTTTTTGTATCCATTCATAATGACGGGCCGTATTTGGGAGACACGCATGGCTATCAAAAATATCACCTGTGCCGCCTTGTTGGTACTGGCCACTGTGCTGGCACAAGCACAGAGCTTTCCGACCAAGCCGGTGCGCATTGTGGTGCCGCAAACACCGGGCGGTGCTTCAGACGCTTTGGCGCGAATTGTCGGTCAGAAGCTGTCTGAGAAGTGGGGCCAGCCGGTGGTGATTGAAAACCGTGCCGGCGCGGGGGGCAACATCGGCATGGACGCGGTGGCCAAAGCACCGGGTGACGGCTACACGTTGCTGATGTCGTATGTCGGTTCGCACGCCATCAATGTCAGTATTTATAAAAAGTTGCCATTTGACCCGGAAGCCGACTTCAGTCCGGTTGCAACTCTCGCCAATGTGCCTTTTGTGGCGGCTGTGACGGGCTCATTGTCTGTTAACAATATCCGTGAATTAGCAGCGTACGCGGCAAAAAATTCAATCTCTTTTGGCTCCGCGGGCAATGGCTCTGTGAACCATTTGCTGGGTGAAATGTTCAGCGTCGCGACACAGGCCAAAATGCAGCATGTTCCCTACAAAGGGGCCGCACCCGCCTTGAACGATTTGCTGTCTGGTCAGATTCAGCTGGTCTTTACCAGCCTGCCATCCGTGGCGCAGCATATTCGTGCCGGCACCATCAAAGGCTTGGGTGTGACGGGATCTAAACGCGCTCAAACTTTCAGGGACATGCCGACAATTTCTGAGTCCGGCTACCCGAATTTCGTCATCAATCCGTGGTTTGGCCTGTTCGGTCCAAAGGGCGTGCCACCCGCAGTGGTCCGTCAAATCAATACAGATGTCCACACCATACTTCAGGAAAAAGACACGCAGGACAAGTTCGCTGCCTTGGGCGCTGAGCCTTACGAAAGTACGCCGCAGGCTTTTGCTGCGGCACTGCATGCCGACATTCAAAAGTGGGCGGCCGTTGTCAAGACGTCTGGCGCTACGGCAGACTAAAGCAGCTCACCAATGAACGTCAGTCCTATTGCCGGCGCGCTCGGTGCCGTGATTTCCGGGGTCGACCTGTCGCTGGGCCTGTCCTCAGCGCTTGCGGCTGATATCCGTCAGGCTTTTCTACAGTACAAAGTTATTTTCTTGCGGCAACAAAAATTAGCGCCGCAGCAGTTTCTGGACTTTGCGAAAGCCATGGGCGAGCCCATCGAGTACCCGTTTGTCAAGGGGCTGGAGGGCTTTCAGCACATCATTGAGGTCAAAAAACTGGAGCACGAAAAAGTCAACTTTGGCGGCATCTGGCATTCGGACACAACTTACTTGGAATCGCCCCCGATGGGTTCTATGTTGCTGTCGTTGGAAGTCCCGCCCTACGGTGGCGACACGATGTTTGCCAACCAGTGTCTGGCCTACGAGTCTTTGTCGGCCACCATGAAAAATCTGCTGGATGGCCTTGTGGGGATTAGCAGTTCGGCCAAGGCTGACGTCTCTAAAACACGTGAAGACCGCATCAAATCACATGGCAATCAAACCGCGCCCAAGTCCTACTTGGCTGAGCACCCTGTGGTGCGCACGCATCCTGAAACCGGCCAGAAAGCCCTGTTCGTCAACGTCGCGCACACCGCGGGCATCAAGGGCATGACCGACGAAGAAAGTGCCCCTTTGTTGCAGTTTTTGTTTCAGCATCAAATCAAGCCCGAATTCACTTGTCGTTTTGCTTGGGAGCCGAATGTCATCGCATTCTGGGACAACCGTTGCGCTCAGCATAATCCGGTGAATGATTACCACGGCTTTCGGCGCGTTATGCACCGCATCACACTTCAAGGCGATAGGCCTGTTTAATGACCAACGACACCACCACTCCTGAACTTCAACTGCGCGGCAAGCGCTTTGCGCCTCTCACCTGGCCAGAGATGACGCCGGCCCAACAGCAGATGACGCAGAGCGTGCTTGGCGGCAAACGGGGCTCTATGCAGGGGCCTTACAACGTCTTGCTGCGCAGTCCGGCGCTGGGGCAATTAGCGCAGCAGTTTGGCGTCCACACACGGTTTGAATCCTCGCTGCCCTTGATGCTCAACGAGCTGGCGATTTTGATGATCGCGCGCTTTTGGACGAGCCAGTTTGTCTGGTGGGCGCATCGGAAAATGGCCGTCGATGCGGGCTTGGATGAAAACCTTATCAACGCGATAGCGCAGGGCCAACCACCTGCGGCTCTGTCGGGCTCGGTGGCCGCAGTGCACTCGTTTTGTCATGAACTGATCCAGACTCGGCAAGTCAGTGACGCAACCTATGCAGCGCTGTCACTGCAAGTTGGTGAACAAGGCGTGGTTGATCTCATGGCCGCCATGAGTTACTACACGTTGGTCAGCATGTGCCTGAACGTCGATCAATACCCCTTGCCAGATGGCGTTTTGCCGGAACTCAAGCCGATTTGAGATTGAGCTAGGCTGCGCTATCGGCGATCGCCGCGATGCCTTGTCATCATTCGCCGACAAGGCTTAGGCAATGCCCGTTGCCGGACGAGGTCATGCGGTTGGGCTGTATCTCAATACCCTTCGCCTGACAAAATGAATCAGGGTCTTTTTGACCTTTTCATTGAATCTCAAAAGGACTTCGTCATGCCCCAATTGCTTGTACAACCCTCTGAATTTGCGTTCACGCGTCAGTCTTTTCAAACGAGCGATGGCGCTATCGGCCGCTTTTATTCTTTACCGGCGCTGACGCAGCAATTCCCGAATATCAAGCGTTTGCCGATGTCGATCCGCATCGTCCTCGAGTCAGTGCTACGCCATTGCGACAACGACAAGGGCCGCGACAAAATAACGGCTACACATGTGGCTCAACTTGCCAACTGGAAACCCCGGGCGGCGCGCACGGAAGAGATTCCATTTGTTGTGGCTCGTGTGTTGCTGCAGGACTTCACGGGCGTCCCCTTGCTGGCCGACTTGGCCGCCATGCGCAGCACAGCGGTTAGGCTGGGCAAAGACCCGAAGCGCATTGAGCCCATGGTGCCGGTGGACCTCGTCGTCGACCACTCGGTGATGGTCGATCACTACGGCGCCAAGAACTCGATCGACCTTAACATGAAGCTCGAATTTCAGCGAAACCGCGAGCGCTACGAGTTCCTTAAGTGGGGCATGCAGGCCTTTGACACTTTCGGTGTGGTGCCGCCGGGCTTTGGCATCGTGCACCAGATCAATCTTGAATATTTAGCGCGCGGCGTACATCGAAGCGGTACCGGCGCTGATGCCGTTTATTACCCTGACTCACTGGTTGGCACGGACAGCCATACGACCATGATCAATGGCCTTGGGGTCGTCGGTTGGGGCGTGGGCGGCATTGAAGCTGAAGCCGCCATGCTTGGCCAGCCGGTCTACATGCTGACGCCCGATGTCGTAGGCTTTGAGATCACCGGCCGCTTGCGCGAAGGTGTGACGACCACCGACTTGGTGTTACGCGTGACAGAAGCTTTACGCCGCGAAAAAGTAGTGGGCAAGTTTGTCGAATTTTTCGGTGAAGGCACGCGCACGCTGAGTGCCCCTGATCGCGCTACGCTGGCCAACATGGCGCCCGAATACGGTGCCACCATGGGCTTCTTCCCTGTCGACGAAAAGACGATGGATTACTTTCGCGGCACCGGCCGTACGGCTGAAGAAATCGCGACTTTTGAGGCTTACTTTCGGGCGCAAGAGTTGTTCGGTGTGCCTATGGCCGGAGAGATTGACTACTCGCAGGTTGTCACGCTCAACTTGGATGATGTGACGCCCAGTTTGGCTGGCCCGAAACGACCACAAGACCGAATCGAGCTGGGTAACGTGAAGCAACAGTTTTCGTCGCTGTTCAGTCAGCCGGTGGCGGCCAACGGCTTCAACCAAGACGCGGCTGTGCTGAGGACTCGAGCCCTGGTTCGGCGCACAGATGAGATGCATGCAGAAACGTCCCCAGTGAGTCCTCCCATTCCCTCGGGTGGTCCGCGTTTTGTCGCCGAAATGGAGGCCAATCGGTCGACATTGGCGACAGCCAAGTCGCTGGCACCTTCATCAGAGCGTCTGACGAGTGACGTCACCATTGGCAACGGCGACGTGTTGATTGCGGCCATCACCAGTTGCACCAACACCTCGAACCCCAGCGTGCTGCTGGCCGCCGGGCTGCTGGCCAAAAAAGCTGTCGAAGCCGGGCTGACGGTGCAGCCGCACATCAAAACTTCGCTGGCACCGGGCTCACGCATCGTCACCGATTACCTGACACAAACAGGTCTTATGCCTTATCTGGAGCAGCTCGGCTTTGCGCTGGCCGGTTACGGCTGCACAACCTGCATCGGCAACTCTGGCGATTTGACGCCGGAGATCAATGAGGCCATTAGCGAGAGTGATTTGATTTGCGCCGCTGTACTGTCGGGTAACCGAAATTTTGAAGCCCGCATTCATCCAAACATCAAAGCCAATTTTTTGGCCAGCCCACCCTTGGTGGTGGCTTACGCCATTGCCGGTACCGTGCTGCGCGACCTGGTGACCGAGCCGTTAGGACAAGGGACGGGCGGGGAAAATGTGTACCTCCGCGACATTTGGCCGACCAGTGAAGAGATTCACGCCCTCATGAAGTTTGCCATGAACGGCGAGGCTTACCGCAGCAATTACGCCAAGATCAAAGCTGATCCAGGTGAACTCTGGGAGTTGGTTGAGGGCGTCACCGGCAAGGCCTACAGCTGGCCTGACAGCACCTACATTGCAGAACCGCCGTTCTTCGAAAGTTTCGTCATGGACCCGAATGCGGGTCGTTCTGAGCCTCAGATTCCCGCCCCGGTGTCGGTCAATGGTGCGCGCATCATGGCGCTGTTTGGCGACTCGATCACCACCGACCACATTTCCCCAGCGGGTGCGATTCAAGAGAACTCACCAGCCGGTCAGTGGTTGCTTGAGAATGGTGTGCACAAAGCCGACTTCAACAGTTACGGTTCGCGCCGTGGCAACCACGAAGTGATGATGCGCGGGACGTTTGCCAATGTGCGCATCAAGAATCTGATGATCCCGCAGGGCGCAGATGGCTCACGGGAAGAGGGCGGCGTCACGCTGTTTCAACAGCCTGGCTCTGAGCTAGGTCAAAAAATGGCTATCTATGACGCGGCTATGAAGTACGTCGCCGCTGGCTCATCCACCGTGATTTTTGCTGGGGAAGAATACGGAACAGGTTCGTCCCGTGACTGGGCTGCCAAGGGCACGCAATTGTTGGGCGTGGGTGCTGTGATCGCCGGTAGTTTTGAGCGAATTCACCGGAGTAATTTGGTCGGCATGGGCGTTTTACCGTTACAGTTCTGCCCAGGCGACTCTTGGCAGACCTTGGGACTGACCGGCAATGAAGTGATTGATGTGTTGCCGGATCCTGATTTAAAGCCCCAGAGTCGTGCCAAACTAGTGGTTACGCGAGCCGATGGTTCGCGACAGGAATTGGAGCTGATCTTGCGCATCGACACCCCTATTGAAGTGGACTACTACCGTCATGGCGGTATTCTTCCCTTCGTTCTTCGGCAGCTGCTCGCAGCATGAAGCGCCGCGCTCAGACATGACCCGGCAAGCCCTGATTGCCGGCGGCGGCATCGGCGCGTTGGCGGCTGCTTTAGCGGCTGCTCGGGCGGGTTGGGAAGTTCGCGTGTATGAGCAGGCCGACGCCTTCTCAGAAGTGGGCGCCGGCATTCAGCTCGGGCCGAATGCGACCCGCCTGCTGCAGGGCTGGGGTTTGGGTCGGGCGCTCAGCCAAGTCGCCGCCTTCCCGGAGCAACTGAGTGTGCGCAGTGCGTCTACGGGGCATGAACTTGGTCGCTTGGCGCTGGGCAGTCGCTGTACGGAGCGCTACGGCGCACCCTACGCGACGCTGCACCGCGGTGACTTGCATGCTTTGCTGCTGGCAAGCGTGTCTGGGCGCGGCGAGGTTCACTTGAATTTGAATGCACCTGTGGCCGGTTTTACCAACACACCCGAAGGCGTGCAAGTCGCTTGGGCTGATGGTCACCGCGTTGAAGGCGATGTGTTGATAGGTGCTGATGGTTTGTGGAGCGCTGTACGCAAGCAGGTTTTGGCCGACGCGCCTGCGCAGCCGACCGGGCATTTGGCTTACCGCGCGCTGGTGAGCCAAACAAAATTACCCTTGGCGCTGCGCAGCCAGCAAGTCAACGTTTGGCTCGGGCCACATCTGCACGTGGTGAGTTACCCAGTGCGCGCAGGTGAGATGCTTAACGTGGTTGTCATCTTGAATGGCGAGCCACCGGCCGACCTAGAAGACTGGGATCACGCCGGTTTAGGCGCTGACATACAAGCTGGTTTGGCCGGTCAATGCCCAGAGTTGTTGGCCTTGGTGGAAGCGATGCCTGCTTGGCGTTTGTGGACCTTGTGTGAACGGCCACCGATGCACAGCCCAGATCAAATGGCCAACGGCCGCGTGGCGTTGTTGGGCGATGCGGCACACCCAATGCGGCCATATCTGGCGCAGGGTGCCGGCATGGCGATCGAGGATGCTGCTGAGCTGGGTCGCTGCCTGTCAGGCGTTATCAGACCGCTGGCCGATGTGCCGCTGGCGCTGCGCCACTATGCACTGCAACGTTGGGAGCGAAATGCTCGCGTGCAGGCTCGAGCTTTGCGCAACGGTCAGATTTTTCACGCTACCGGCCCGCTTCGAGTGGGACGTGATTTGGCTCTCAAGCTGCTGGGTCAGCGCTTGCTAGACGTACCTTGGTTGTACGGCGAGTCCAGCGCTGGTAGCACGATCAATTCGCCACGAGCGACCCGGCCATGACGTTGAGTCCGCACCAGCCCATGCTGCGGAAAAATGAATTTATAAAAATCAATCCATAAAAACCAAGGAGTCAACATGAATTCAAATCACAAAGTCGCTGTGGTCACAGGCGCGGGCACTGGCATCGGTCGGGCGGTTGCACTGGCCTTGCTCCAGGCCGGTTACAGCGTGGCTCTGGCCGGTCGGCGAATTGAACCACTGGATGCGGTCGTGGCTGAAGCCAAGGCGCTGGGGTTCGACCACGCTATAGCGGTGTCGACTGACGTCTCCAAACCCGATTCCGTGACGGCACTTTTTGAACAGACACGTAAGACTTTTGGCCGTCTCGATGTGCTGTTCAATAACGCCGGCGTTGGCTTGCCATCAGTGGGTTTTGAAGCGCTGACTTACGAGCAGTGGCAAAACACCGTCAACATCAATCTGACGGGGTCTTTTTTGTGCGCACAGGCCGCGTTCAGGGTCATGAAAGCACAAAGCCCGCAAGGCGGCCGGATCATCAACAACGGCTCGATATCAGCCCATGCACCTAGGCCGAATTCAGCGCCCTACACGGCTACCAAACACGCTATCACCGGTCTGACAAAATCCATCTCGCTGGACGGTCGGAAATACAACATCGCTTGCGGTCAGATCGACATTGGCAATGCGCTGACGGAGTTGTCGCAACGCATGTCCACGGGTGTCATGCAGGCCAACGGCGAGATCGCCATTGAAGCCATGATGGACGTTGAACACGTGGCCAATGCCGTGGTACACATGGCCAGTTTGCCGCCGGAAGCGAACGTGCAGTTCATGACCGTGATGGCCACGAAGATGCCGTTCGTCGGGCGCGGCTGAAATCAGCTGAGCCGGCCTAGCAGCAAAAATTCCATCAGGGCTTTTTGCACATGCATGCGGTTCTCGGCTTCGTCCCAAACCACTGATTGAGGCCCGTCGATGACGTCGGCCTCGACTTCTTCGCCGCGGTGCGCCGGCAGGCAGTGCATGAACAGCGCATCGGATTTGGCGGCGGCCATCATGTCGCTGTCGACACACCATTCTGCGAAGGCCTTTTTACGGGCTTCATTTTCGGCTTCGTAGCCCATGCTGGTCCAGACATCGGTGGTCACCAGATCGGCGCCAGCGCAGGCTTGCATCGGATCTTTGAAGACGGCGTAACTGTCAGCTGAACGGATGCCGGCAATCGACTGATCGACTTCGTAACCGCCGGGCGTACTCAGATGCACTTTGAAGCCTAGGATTTCGCTGGCCTGCAACCAGGTGTTGGCCATGTTGTTGCCGTCGCCGACCCAGGCTACCGTTTTGCCTTTGATCGAACCGCGGTGTTCGATGTAAGTGAAGATGTCGGCCAGAATTTGGCACGGATGAAATTCGTTGGTCAGTCCGTTGATGACGGGCACGCGTGAGTGCTCCGCAAAGCGTTCAATCTTGGTCTGCTCGAAGGTCCGGATCATCACCAAGTCCACCATGCGGCTGATGACCTTGGCGCTGTCTTCAATTGGCTCGGCGCGTCCCAGTTGGCTGCCTTCAGTGGTGAGGTTGACGACTGTGCCGCCCAGTTGGTACATGCCGGCTTCAAAACTGACGCGTGTGCGGGTCGAGGCTTTTTCAAAAATCATGACCAGCGTGCGATCAATCAAGGGCTGGTGCTTGTCGTAAGCCTTGAATTTTTTCTTGATCAGGGCGGCGCGCTCAAACAAGTAGGCATAGTCGCTGGCGTTCAGGTCGTTGAACTGCAGGTAATGTTTGATTGGCATGGGGGTGTTCGTGTTCATGCCTTTTCCTTCAGCAGTTGATGGATGAGCGGGCACAAAATGCTGACCACTTCGTCGGCTTCGTCGGTGGTCATGATGAGCGATGGCACCAAGCGGATGACCGTGTCAGCTGTGACGCTGATGAGCAGTCCGTTCGCTGCGCAGCGTTCCACCAACTCGCTGCAAGGCAGGGTCAACTCAACACCCAACATGAGGCCACGGCCGCGGATTTCTTTCAAGCCGGGCAGGCTACCCAGCTTTCTCGTCAATGCGGCTTTCAGGTGGTCACCGACCTTCACGGCGTTGGCCAACAAGCCATCTTCTTCCATGATCCGGATGGTTTCCACGCCGGCGCGCATGGCTAGCGGGTTGCCCCCAAATGTGCTGCCATGGTTGCCGGGTGCAAAAATATGCGCGGCCTTGGGGCCTGCTACGACAGCGCCCACAGGTACGCCTGAACCTAGACCTTTGGCCAGCGGCATCACGTCCGGCTTGATGCCGGCCCATTGGTGTGCAAACCATTTGCCGGTACGGCCCATGCCGCACTGCACTTCGTCAATCATCAGTAGCCAGTCTTGCTCGTCACACAGCTGGCGAACCTGTTGCAAGTACTGCGTGTCCATCGGGATGACGCCGCCTTCGCCTTGAATGGCTTCCAAAAACACCGCGACCACATTGGGGTTGCCAACGGTGGCTTTTTTCAGGGCCTCAATGTTGTTCAGTGGCACACGCACAAAGCCTTCCACCAGCGGGCCAAAGCCAGCCTGCACCTTGGCGTTGCCAGTGGCGCTTAGCGTGGCAATGCTGCGGCCGTGAAAAGCTTTTTCATAGACCACGATTTCGGGCTTGTCGATGCCTTTGTCGTGGCCGAATTTGCGTGCCAGTTTGAGAGCGGCTTCATTGGCCTCCAGCCCAGTCGAGCAGAAGAACACATTGGTCAGCCCCGACAGCTCGACCAGCTTCGCGGCCAGCGCTTCTTGAAGGGGGATATGGTAGTAATTCGACGTATGAATCAACTTGCCGATCTGCTCTTGCAGTGCGGGCACCAGCTTGGCGTGGTTGTGCCCGAGCGTGTTGACGGCAATGCCGCCAAGCGCATCCAGATAAGCCTTGCCGTTGACGTCCCAGACCCTGCAGCCCTGACCATGAGACAGGGCCAGCGGCAGACGGCCGTAGGTGTTCATGACATGAGGGGAGGTGGCTTCTATGGCAACGGTCATGGCGACGGGAATGGCAGCGTTCATGGCAGACGGAACTTTCGCTTAAAACTGGAGGATTGATTTTAGGCGCAGACCGTAACAGTTCACACCAGCTGTCTTTGCGAGCGCAGCGCGGCAATCTACGGCTGCGAATTCGAGCTCCTCGGCTGCCACGCTGCTCTCGCAGCGACGGATTTTTTGCACTCTCTACAAAGGCTTCTTGATACTTAGACGAGCCTGAGTCTTATATAAGATAGAATTGTTGTGCGGTGCAGCATAGACCGGCCACCCCGGCTGTTGTACCGCTTCAACAGGGCCTCTACCGATGGTCTCCAGCAGCGCCAAAGAAATTTTTATCCAGGGTTTGACCCTTGAAGGAAAAACCTTCCGCCCCAGTGATTGGGCTGACAGGTTGTGTGGCGTGATGAGTCAGTTCAGGCCTGGCGGCCCGCAACCCGGCAGCCACTTAACCTATTCACCTTGGTGTGTGCCTACGCTGATCAATGGCGTCAAATGTGTGGTCGTCAACAGCGAGTTGCGTGAGGCCGAACCCATGGCTTGGGACTTCGCTCTGAACTTTGCCAAAGACAATGCTTTGCAAGTCGCAGAAGCTTGCCTTCTGCCTGACGTGCCTAAACCCAAAATCTAATCCGAAGCCTGAGAAATCTGGACATAAAAAAACCGCCCCTTGAGGCGGTTTGTTCACTTTGCTGCAGCGCACCCTACAAAACGGCGGACGTCACTTGCGCGGCATCCGGGCGATTTGCCTAATGAATTAGGCGGCTTTCAGGGCCAAGGCTTTCACCTTGGCGGACAGACGGCTCTTGTCACGAGCGGCCTTGTTTTTGTGGAAGATGCCCTTGTCAGCGATCGTGTCCACAATACTCTGCGCCTTGGCGAAGAGTTCTGCAGCTTTCGTTTTATCACCGGTCAAAACGGCTTTTTCAACGTTTTTCACGGCAGTGCGATATTTAGAGCGCAGCGAAGTATTCGCAGCATTCAGTTTGACGTCTTGACGAACGCGTTTGCGGCCGGAAGCAAGGCGGGGGTTTTTTTTCTTGGGTTTGGCGGTGGCCATATATAAATTCCTTTAATCCTGGGGAGGAGTCTGTGGATGATGCAGCAAAGCCCACGATTA
>CANFWV010000056.1 GCA_947450695.1 Comamonadaceae bacterium | reverse complement strand
TTTTGTCTGCTTTTCAATGATTACCCTTAAAAATGTGGTGCTGCGCCGTGGCGCCAAAGTGATTCTCGACAGCGCGTCGATCAGCCTGAACCCGAGCGAAAAAATCGGCTTGGTCGGCCGCAATGGCGCCGGCAAGTCGTCGCTGTTTGCCATGCTCAATGGCACGCTGCATGAAGACGGCGGCGAATACTACATTCCTGCTCAATGGCGCATGGCGCAGGTCGCTCAGGACATGCCTGAGACGGAACAAAGCGCCACCAGCTATGTGATCGAGGGCGACATCGTGCTGCTCGCGGCACAGGCTGAAGTTGATGCCGCAGACGCCAGCGGCGACGGCGACCGCATGGCCAACGCTTACATGAACTTGTACGACTCTGGCGCCCACGACGCCCCGGCACGCGCACAAGCCTTGATTCTCGGCCTCGGCTTCAAGCTAAGCGAACTTGACAACCCGGTCAACAGCTTTTCAGGCGGCTGGCGCATGCGCCTGCAATTGGCGCGCGCGTTGATGTGCCCATCCGACTTGTTGCTGCTCGACGAGCCGACCAATCACTTGGACTTGGACGCACTGGTCTGGTTAGAGGCTTGGCTCAAGCGCTACCAAGGCACGATGCTGGTCATCAGCCATGACCGTGAATTTTTGGACGCCGTGACAGACGTCACGGTGCACATCGAAAGCGCCAAGCTCACGCGCTACGGCGGCAACTACAGCAAGTTTGAAGACCTGCGCGCTGAACAAATGGCGCTGCAGCAAGGCGCTTTCAACAAGCAGCAAGACAAAATTGCGCACTTGCAAAAGTTCATTGCCCGTTTCAAGGCCAAGGCCAGCAAAGCCAAGCAAGCGCAAAGTCGCGTCAAAGCCCTCGACCGCATGGAGAAGATTGCGCCGCTGCTGGCTGAAGCTGACTTCACCTTTGAATTCAAAGAGCCGGCCAACTTGCCCAATCCGATGCTGTCGATGCAGAATGCCTACTTTGGTTACCCTGCCCCAGAAGACGCGCCGGAAGGCACCCCGCCCAGCGTCATCGTCCAAAACGTTAGCAAATCAGTGCTGGCCGGACAGCGCATTGGTATTTTGGGGGCCAACGGCCAAGGTAAATCGACTCTAGTGAAAACCGTGGCGCGGGCGCTGGCACCGATTGAAGGTGAGATGTTGGAAGGCAAAGGTCTGAACATCGGCTACTTTGCGCAGCAAGAACTCGACGTGCTGCGGCCCGCCGACAACCCACTCGAACACATGATCCGCCTGGTGAAAGAAGTCACCGCAGCCGGCAAAATCAGCGGCCAACAAACCCGCGAACAAGACCTGCGCAGCTTCTTGGGCCAGTTCAATTTTGGTGGCGACATGGTCAAGCAGTCCGTCGGCAGCATGAGCGGTGGCGAAAAAGCCCGTTTGGTGCTGTGCATGATCGTCTGGCAGCGCCCTAACCTCTTGCTGCTGGATGAGCCAACCAATCACTTGGACTTAGCCACCCGCGAAGCCTTGTCAATGGCGCTCAACGAGTTTGAAGGCACCGTCATGCTGGTCAGCCACGACCGTGCACTGCTGCGTGCAGTCTGCGACGAATTCTGGATGGTCTCCCACGGCGGTGTGGCACCGTTCGACGGCGACCTCGACGATTACCAGCGTTACTTGCTCGACGAAGCGAAGCGCCAACGCGAAGTCGCCAAAAAGTCAGCCAATGTCGCGGCTACTCAAGCTGCCTCGGCTGTCAAAGCCGCCGCGGCAACGCCCAAGAGTTCCGACAGCGTCAAGCCTTTGAAAAAAGAACTCGACAAGGTTGACCAGCAAATGAAAGCCTTGACAGCCGAACGCCTGCCGCTGGAGGCTAAGTTGGCTGCCACGACGCTTGCCTCAGTCATGGCAGAAACAGGTAAGCGCCTCAAAGCTGTCGACGTCGAGTTGCAGCAACTCGAAGAACGTTGGTTAGAACTGACCGATCAGATCGAGACGGCTACCGCCTGACGTATTGGTAGGAGGCCAGCCCCTGGCCGATTTTCTCCTCGTGATGAGCAACCGCGACGACCTATCAAGAATCGCCGAGAGGGTTCGGCCCCCAAGGGGCCATAACCTCACCCCGCTATAGCTCGACCGTTTTGCGCTTGCACAGGTCGTGCATTCTTTTTAAACGGAAACTGCTCGACCTGCTCTTTGGTGATATTCACCTGAGCTTTGAGGATGAAGAACCGCACACCTTCGGTACACGGAGGCGTTGTCAGCGACCCTTCATAGCTGTAAAACTCATACTCGCGCGGCAGCAGGTTCGCCGGGTTGAACATCACGCCGTCAGGTTCAACTTCGGGGCCTTCGGTCAAGGGTGCGTTGGCCCAGAGTGTTTTGATGCCCGGGTTCTCATTACCCTCTTTCAGCAAAACGCCGAGCACCGCGAGCCGACCCGCTTCATTTTTGTGAACAAAGTGCACCACCATCGCGGCAGGTTTTCCGTCGATCTGCTCCTCACTCGGGCGATGAAAGTGAAACTGCAGCAGCTCAAATGGCTTGCTGTCTATTCGCAGCTTGCTGCCAGGTGGCACGTTGACCTGAATCGTGTGGCCATTGTTGATAATTTTTAACTGCCCCGGCTTGTAATCAGGCGCCACACCAAACTGCGCTTTTTCGAATGGCCCTTTGATGTTCAGCGGGGATTGTGACTTGCCTTTAGCGCAGGTCGGAAACTCATCACCCCAGCGGTCAGGGCCCATGGCACCTTCGTAGCCCCAATGAACGGCGTGTTTTTCACCGGGTTTCGCACCATGTTCATCCTTGCCCTTGTCCACATTGGCGGCCTTATCGGACCCGCCAACTTTCTCCTTGTCAGCCTGCTCTGCTTTGTCTGCTTGTGGGATGCAATCGCCTAAAACTTCCACTTTTTCACCGGCCGCGGCCAAGGCGATCTGAGCAGCACAAATCACTTTCTTACGGCTTCCCCAGTCTGCGATCACCAAGGCCTTGCGAAAGGCCTCAATGGTGGCCGGATCTTGGCTGCCCTTGGTCAGCAAACGCAGCGCACCCAAGCCAACCAGACGTTCGGCCGACAGGCTCTTTTCCTTTTTGTAGGCGGCTTCCAAGTCTTTCAAGGTTTCGCCACTGGCGAGTGCCGCTTTCACGGCGTCGAGCTCTTGTGTCTTGAGCTTCAGTGTGCTGAGTTCTTCCGCGTTGGCTTTGACTTCAGTCTCTGCAGAGAGCAACTTTTTAACTGAAGACTCTGACTCGGCTGTCAGCTCTGTGAGCTTGGCAACATTAGCCTTACCGGCGTTCCAGTTCATCCAACCGAACACACCTGCCGCAATCAAAGACGCGGCAAGGAAAACTTCTAACAATATTCTTTTCATGATTCGGGTCCTGCAACACCACTTTGCAGGTGGCTTGCGAAATTAGTCATGGGGCTCACGCTTAGATTGCACGCGACGTGAGAATGATCTGTTCAAGTAATCGGATCGACTCACTGGAACTTGAGTGCCAACCTCAGGTTTTACCCAACCGACTTGCAGCCAATGCCAATAATGGGGGCTGAAAGCCCAAGCCAAGTCTTGCAGCTCTGTACCGACAGGGAAAACCTGATCGGTCAGATGGTCCAACCAGTCGCCGTTGGGCTTGGCTGCTGACAACCAAGCGACATCCGTCAGATGCTCTGCGCTCTCAACGGCAGTCGCTTGACGTGCAGCCGGAAATTCGTGCTCAGTTGGCAAACCTTGTGCTGGACCGGACAGCAAATCGTGCACACTGCCCCACTCGCGTCCTCGTAACAAGCGTTTAATTTCACCCAACTGCAGACTTGTGAAAACAGTCGGGTCTTGCCACGGCGGTGTATGAAATCGCAGCTGCCCAAGGAGGTTATCCAGCAACACACAAGCCTGCGGATTAGCCGTTAACAGGCGAGGCAATTCAGCCAATGCATCGCCGGTCTGATAGCGCCAGCGGACGCCCGCGACCTTCAGTGCGGCACCGTGACGCCAGCCAAAAAACCAACGCGCAAAAGGGTCAATGTCTATCGCGACGATGCTGTCGAATCGCAGCAGCCACTCGGTTGGTAGCATCCAGCCCGCGCTGGGGCCGAGCAAGAGTAATTTCTTTGAGCTGGGTTGAACGCCCGCCAGCCAGCGGGCAATTAAAGCGGAAGTCGGCGACCATAGCGCTGCAGACCGCCACGCCCGCCAGTGCCATCGCAACCCGCCGGACGGGTTCACCCGCGGGCTTCCAGATTGAACTGCATGACCCCCATGGCGTCCATCTGTTGCTGTTCCCGGTAACGGGTGTGCGCGCGAAAAGCCAGCAAGTCTTGTTCTACCAGCGCCTGCATTTTCAAGCGTTCACGTTCGGCTTTGGCCAGCTCACGGCGCGACTCCGCCATGGCATCCGTGAGTTGCGCGAGGTCTTGGTCAACCCGTAGCAAAAGCGTTAGCAGTTGCGTGCTGAATTGACGCTGATTCAGCGCATCCTGCATGCCTTGGCTGGCGCCGCCATCTTCCGGCGGCTTCAGGTAGTCGCTGTAGAGTTTTTGCAGGCGATCACGACTGGCTTGCAAAGCCATTGCACGGACACGCCCTTCGGCCAATTGCCCTTGTATCAAACTCACTTGTTCCTGCGCTTTTTGCGCCAGCACAGACCAACAAGCTCTGGGTGCGTTCATGGGGTTGTTCCGTTCATGGTTTGGTGTGTGTCGCGATGCGTGGCTCAGACCTGCATCAGCCGGCGGAGATGCTCACGGGTGTCGGTTTCAAGTTCGCCAATGTGCATGTCTTGCCGCAGAAAAGCTTCCATCGCCGGACGCAACAAAATCGCTTCATCGACCTCCGGATTCGAGCCGGCTTCGTATGCGCCGACCTGGATTAAATCCACGTTTTGTTGGTACAACGACCAGAGCCGTCGAAAGCGATTTGCCAACTTCATGTCTTGCGGATCCAGCAAGGTCTGCGACAAGCGCGAGATAGAGCCGGTCAGGTCAATCGCCGGGTAATGTGCAGCGTCAGCCAGCTTGCGCGACAGCATCACCTGGCCGTCCAGCGAGGCGCGGGCAATGTCAACAATTGGATCATTGGCATCATCACCTTCGGCCAGCACGGTGTAAATCGCGGTGATAGAACCATGGCCATGGCGACCCACGCCCGCGCGCTCAATCAGGTTGGGCAGCAACGCAAAAACCGATGGCGGATAGCCCTTGGCCGTCGGCGGCTCGCCAATTGCCAGACCGATTTCACGCTGCGCATGGGCAACCCGTGTGAGGCTGTCGACCAGCATCAAAACGTCTTTGCCTTGGTCGCGAAAATACTCAGCAATCAAGTGCGTCATGTGCGCGGCTTTGAGCCGCAGCACCGGCGACACATTGGCAGGCGCAGCCACCACGACAGATTTGGCCAAGCCTTCCTCACCCAAAGATTCGCGGATAAAGGCCTGCACTTCGCGGCCGCGTTCGCCGACCAATCCAATCACCACCACATCGGCTTTGGTGAAGCGGGTCAACATGCCGAGCAACACGCTTTTACCGACACCCGAGCCGGCAATCAAACCAATCCGTTGTCCGCGTCCAAGCGTCAGCAGCCCATTGATAGCCTTGACGCCAACATCCAGCACGCGGTCAATCGGACCGCGCTCCATCGGGTTGATCGGCAGGCCGTGCAAGCTCAGGCGGGTTTGGCCTTGTGGCTTGGGTTGGCCGTCCAGCGGTTCACCGCGTCCGTCAATCACGCGACCCAGTAACTCGGGGCCGAGAGTGGCGTTCCCGGTGTCTGGTAACACGCGCACCAAAGCACCCGGACCAATGCCGACGGGCTCGGTGAAGGGCATCAAATACAGGGTTTTGTCGCTGAAACCGACGATCTCAGCTTCTATGCGCTGGCCGGATTGCCCCAGTACTTCGCAGCAAGTGCCAATCGGTGCCATGATGCCGCGGGCCTCAAGGCGCAGGCCGACCAACCGCACCAACGTGCCCGAGCGTTCTGGCCGTGGCCCGCGCACTTGAGCCATGCTGCGCTCGACTTCCTGGAGGAAATCAGGCATGACGTGGACCAGATTCATCAGCGTGCGTGTCGTCCAGATTCAGATCGGGTAAATCCAAGGCGTCAAGGCGCATGTCATTCAGATTTTGCGGCGCTGAGTTTTCAGACGCGTTCCAGGTAAAGGGTTCTGAAAATTCATCCTCCTGCATGGGAGAGGCCTCGCAAGGCGTGTCCAACCGGTCATCGAGATCTGCATCGAACGTGCGAATCGACTCAGGAGAAGGTGCTGACGACATGCGTGGCTGTGCGTCCACCACCTGCTCGCTGGCCATGCGGGCCGCCAAGCGTGAAGGCTGAAAAGCCGACTGCGCAGAACTGCGACTGGTGTCTAACAGCAAACTACGCGCAATGGCCTCCAGCCGATGTTCAATCAGGTCACTGACCACGGCGTCACTGGCACTGGCGCGTACGCTGCCGGGCAGCAACGCGTCATTGGCTTGCAAATGCCATGGCCATTCAGGCTTGGTGATTTTTGTTTTATCAGTCTCAGCAGTCGATGCACCGGCCGACTCAGCTCCATGCGGTTGCAGCACGGCCAGATCCGAAGGGTTCAGTTCGACTGTGATGGGCGCCAGTCGTTGGGGTGCCAGTTCGTCAATGCTGCGCCGAATCAAGCGCTCAATGGCTTGCGGCGACAGTGTCAATTCAGCCAGTACCAGTTGTTCTGCCAAATGCAAGGCCAACCGCTTCAAAGGTTCAAACAGCGCTTCCGGTGAACTGATAAGGCTGCGCACAGACAGGTCGAGTTCAGTCAAAAGACTCTGGCTAGTCGACTGTCTCGCTGTCTGGTCAGCATTCGACTCTTCGCGGACTTGCCGCTGTCCTTCAGCCAAGCCATCGGCATAAGCGGTTTGGCGGACTGTTTCGAGCGCCTCTTGTGTCAGCGCCAAGGTGGCCGCGGCCGTCTCTTGCTCGGACACGATTTCTTCTGCCGGCAACGCTGTGTCGGCCAGACTGGCATCAGCGTCATCTGCGTCTTCTTCGCCTGGCGGTGACCAAGTTTTAACGACCTGCAAGTCAAACGATTGCAATGGTCGGTCTGACCACGCCTTGCGCACAAAACCGCCGTGACCGGCGGATGGATGCAGTAAATCCAGTGGTTGCCAGACCCGCGCGGTGCGCGAACCCGGTTCGCCTGAAGCGGAGCGATCAGACAAAGTCATCGCCGCCGCCTAGCACCAAGTCACCGGCATCAGAGAGTTTGCGGGCAATCCGCATGATGGTTTTCTGCGCATCTTCAACGTCAGCGAGGCGCAATGGGCCCTTTGCCTCCATGTCGTCGCGGAACATGCCACGCGCCCGCTCCGACATATTGCTGAAGAATTTATCTTTGACAACATCGCTAGCACCCTTGAGGCCAATCATCAACAGGTCAGGTTCGACATTGCGCATCAGCACCTGAATGCCGCGGTTGTCCACACCGGTCAAATTCTCGAAAGTGAACATGTTGTCCTGGATCTTTTGCATCAGCTCAGGGTCCAGTTCCGACAGTCCCCCCATGACCGAAGCTTCGAGCTCAGTCTTGGTGAAGTTCATGATTTTGGCCGCAGCCTTCAAGCCACCAAAGCTCGACGACTTGGCCGACGAGTTGTTGGAGAACTGTTTCTTCATGATGGCTTCGAGCTCTTCCATCGCAGAAGGCTGAACGGTCTCCAGGTTGGCCACGCGCTGGATGATCTCTGCGCGTGTTTCTGAGGGCAAAAAATTCAGCACGTCAGCTGCCACAGAATGTTCTAGCACCGACAAAATAATGGCCGTCACCTGCGGGTGTTCGCCGCGAATCATTTCAGCAATAGAGCGGGCATCCATCCAACTCAAAATATCCAATCCTTTGCTGCCCTGACCCGGCATGATGCGGCCGAGCACAGAAGCTGCTTTGTCGTCGCCGAGCGCTCGCTTGAAGACTTTTTCGACATAGTCGGTCGTGCCCAAACCCAAATTGGTTTGCTTCTTAATCGTCGCTACAAATTCATCAAGCACAGCGTTGACAGCCTCTTGTGAGAGGTCGGCCACTGATACCATCGCGCCGCCCAGCGCCTGAACTTCTTTCGGGTTCAAAAATCGAATAATTTCCGCGGCTTGTTGCTCGCCGAGCAACAGCATCAGCACCGCGGCGCGTTGCACGCCACTCATATTTCCGAGCTCGCGTTCCAGCGCTTCGTTCGCTGCAATCTCGGCTTCGCTGAGTGGAATGACTTCTTTTTCGGCCATAGCGTTCTCCTGTCAGCCTCAGCCGACCTTGATCATGTTTTTCAGCACGCTGGCCACACGGGCAGAGTCTTCGGCCACGATCATCCGCACCAAAGCCACTTTGTCGTCGTAAGAGTTCGCGGTGTCGAGCATTTCCAACGATATGTTTGATTTCTTCGGCTTCAGCTTGGCTTTCAGTTGCTCCAGTGTTTCGCCCTCACCCAACTGAATAGCATTCATGTCTTCAGCACTCAACTCGCCATCGGGCATGGGCTGCGCTTGCTCAAGCAACAGCGTAGCGGCGGCTTCTGCAGCTGCCTGCTCACGGCCCAGCAAGTGCATGACCGCTGGGCGCACCACCAGCAGTAAAAATGCCACGAACACCAGACCAATCACGCCACTCTTGATCTGGTTCATGAGAACTTCGTCCTTGTACCAAACCACGCTCATGTCATAAACCGGCTCGGCTTCAAAGCGCGCAGGAATCACAGTCACCACGTCACCGCGCCCCTCGTTAAAACCAACCACGCTGCGCACCAAACTTTGCATGCGCTCCATCTCTTCCGGGGTGTACGGATTGGCCTTGGGCTCTGGCGTTTCGCCCTTGTCGTTCTTGGGTTGCGGCGTTGGCTGGCGCTCATTGATCACCACGGCCACGCTCAGACGCTCCACGGTTCCAGTGGCGCTGGTCACGTGCCGCACGGAGCGGTCCAGTTCGTAGTTACGGGTGGTCCGATTAGTCAACGTGCTGCGGTCTTC
The DNA here is from genome assembly GCA_947450695.1 of Comamonadaceae bacterium. Taxonomy (GTDB): domain Bacteria; phylum Pseudomonadota; class Gammaproteobacteria; order Burkholderiales; family Burkholderiaceae_C; genus Polaromonas. Next base: position 10,975 of record CANFWV010000056.1, on the reverse strand, counting down.
CACAGCGGGCGGCTTAACGGCCGCGACATTGGGTGTGGCGGACGGTGCGGCGGGCGGTGTGTTGGACAGTGCACCGGGGACGCCGGAGGCTTCTTTGAGTGAGTTGCGGTCTTCGCTGAGCACTTCGGAGCGGGTCTTAGGGCCTTTGTCGCGGGTGTCGAAATCTTCGGTCGTCACTTCGGTCTGGCTGAAGTCAAGCGACAAATTCACCTGTGAACGCACATTGGTTTCACCTGCAATCGGCATCAGAATCTGATTGACACGTTGGCGGTAAACCTCTTCCATTTTTTGCTTGTGCTGGGTTTGTGCCGCCGTCAGACCAAGCGCTGAATCAGTCGATGAGTCGGTGATGAGTTTGCCTAGGTTGTCGACCACGGTCACGTTGTCAGGGGTCAGCAGCGGCACGCTGGAGGCGACCAAATGCACCACGGCCTGGACTTGCGACGGCGTCATCATCCGGCCCGGCTGCGGCGTGACCACCACAGATGCTTTGGGTGGCGTGCGGTCGCGCACAAAGGCCGACTGCTTAGCCAAGGCGAGGTGCACTCGAGCGGAGGCAATCGAGTCGATCTGCAAAATGCTGCGCACCAGCTCTTGTTCAATCGCGGCTGTGTAACGCACTTGTTCCATGAACTGACTGGTCGTCATCGACGACTGGTCCTTCAGTGCATCCAGACCGCTTTGGCCGGTTTTTGGCAACCCTTTGGAAGCCAAGAAAATGCGCGCTTCGTGGTAACGCTTTGACGGCACGGTGATCTGTCCGTTGGCCGTGTCCAGAATCGGATTAAAGGCGGCTGTTTTGAGCGCGTCAAAAGCGAGTTGCTGATCGGCCTCCGTCATGCCGGCCACGATAGGCCGATACGTCGGCGCGTTGACCGCGGTGTAAATGGCCACAAAAAACAGCAAAACAATGACCAGCACCATGAAAGGCAGCGCCTTTTTGATGCTGGGATGCATCATGGTTTGGTTGATGATGGCAAAGGGTCCTGACCCGGTCGTCACCATGACGCCACCACCACCTGCGTTGCTGTTGGCAGCATCGCCCGGGTTAGTGCGCAAAGCGCCGCCATTGGCAAGCGCCGGCAAGGCACCCGCAGCTGAGCCCACGCCAAAGGCGTTGGGCGACAGAGTAGTTGAACTGGTGGCCATGGTCGGGGTCTTTCAGGCCGGTTTCAAACCGGCATGTTCATGATGTCTTCGTACGCTTTCAGCACCTTGTTGCGAACCTGCAAGGTGGCTTCAAAGGAAAGCGATGACTTCTGCATGCCGAGCACGACGTCGGTCAGCGGGATGTCTTCACCCCGTTCGTAGGCCTCGGTCATGGCGCGCGAACTTTGCTGCGTCGCATTAACTTGGTTGAACATCTGCTTGACCGCATCAGAAAAGCCGGTTTTCTCTGGCGCGTCGGTGCTCAGCCCCTGGATGTTGCCCGCAGCCTGACTGGAGTGCGTGCGCAGTGTTTGCAACATCGCTTGAATATTGGCGCTGGACGTGGCTTTTTCGATCATTGGTTTTCCCTTGCTCTGTCTGGGGTGTCAGCCGGCCGTACTCATGAGCACTTGGCCCTTGAGTTTGGCCAGCTTGTAGCGCAGCGTGCGCGGACTGATGCCCAACTTGCGGGCAGCTTCCATTCGGCTGAACGTGGTCTGTATAGCGGCCATGATCAGCTGGTGTTCGTTCGACTTGACAGCATCTTGCAAGCTGGCAACGTCTGCGGCTGGTGTTGTCGCCAACATCGCTTCGGCGTTCCAAACAGGGTCTGTCTTCAAAAACTCTGGCACCGGTGCCGAATAAAAAGCTTCAGCACTGGGCATCGCTGGTGCTGCGGCGGCCGATTGCATCAGCGGTTGCATCACTTGCTGCTGCGGCAGCATCTGTGCCGGCATGGCGTCGTCAAACATAAGGTGTGCAGGCGTGATGACGTCATCCGTGCACAGCACCAAAGCGCGCAGCACCACGTTTTCAAGTTCGCGCACATTGCCCGGCCAGGCATAAGCTTGCAGGCATGCTTGGGCTTGGGTGTTGATACTCAGTCCGCGGTTGCTGCTCACATGACGGGCCAGCAGACGCGCCACCAGCGGCAAAATATCGCCCGGGCGTTCGCGCAGCGGCGGCACGCGCAGCTTGAAAGTGCTGATGCGAAAGTACAGGTCTTCGCGGAATTCACGCGCGGCAATGGCAACGCGCAAATCTTTGTTGGTCGCCACGACCAAGCGCACGTCAAGTTCAATCGGCCGCTCGCCACCAAGCCGGACGACTTGTCGCTCTTGCAAAATGCGCAGCAACTTAGCTTGTAGGTGAATTGGCATCTCGCCGATTTCGTCGAGGAAAAGCGTGCCGCCTTGCGCCTGCTCAAACATGCCGTGATGTTCTTTATGTGCCCCGGTGAAGGCGCCCTTTTCATGGCCAAACAACATGTCTTCAATCAAGTGTTCTGGCAAGGCCGCACAGTTGAGTGCCACAAAGGGGCCGCGGGCTCGCGCCGACGATTCATGCAGCACACGCGCCAAGACTTCTTTACCAGCGCCGGTCGGGCCTTCAATCAAGGCGGTCACATTGGCCATGGCAACCCGCTGGGCCAGGGCAAACAAATGCTGGCTGACTGGATCGACATACACCACACTGCGCGGCGCACGCGCCACTTTTGGCGTAGCACGAGCCGTCGGCTGAGCCGCTTCACGCAGCGTCATCACGGACTGCCAAGCCTGCATAGACCAATCATCAGCGGGCAATACATGCAAGGCGCCTTGTCGCATGGCAGCGACCACCAGCTCCAAGTGCCGCCGATCGACTCTGCAGACAATCGGCAACTCATACCCCAACGTCACGGTCAGTGCCTGCAACTCTTGCAGTAGCTCAATGTTGTCACCCAGTCGAATCACCAACAGGTCTGCACCCGCCAAATTGGACTGTAATTCTTCGAGTGTGGAAACGGGATGAACCGTCAGTCCGCCAGCGGCCAGTTGCGCCTGCACGGCATCCGCCAGAGGCTGGAACGGATCCAGCCACAAAGCTTGTTGCGCGATCAAGGAAGGGCTCATTGCGGTCTTTGCCTCAAAACAGAATATGTGTCTGTTGAGCAAAGGTCGTGCCACCCTTTTATGAGTACTTAATTACTCAATTTAAGGGGTGTCATTTAGCGAACTACGGTGTTGGCGACGTAAATCCGACACCTGAGCTCATGGTTTCACAGCGGCTGTCGGTTTAGCCTTGAAGCCCTCACAAGCTTTACCGTCAATCCGCATCACTTCCATGGCGGGAATCACGCGAGACTTGAAGCCGATCAAGCGACACAAATAAGGCAGCTTGGGATCCCAGCTGACCGCGAAGTACTGACACTTCCAACAGTCAGGGCGATCCTTCACGGCGGGTTTGTTGCCATTCAAGATGCTCACTGCAGAAGCTTGAGGACGGACTGCTGGTCTGTATTGGCCTGCGCCAACACCGCTGTTGCGGCCTGCTTCATGATGGACGTGCGCGACAGCTCAGAGCTGGCTGCCGCGTAGTCGGCATCTTGAATCTGGCTGCGCGAGGCTTCGGTGTTCACGACCACGTTCGACAAGTTGTCGATCACGTGTTGCAGCCGGTTCATCACCGCACCCATGGTGGCGCGCGCGCCGTTGACTTTGTCCATGGCGGCATCCAGCATGGACAACACTGACGTCGCGCCAGCCGCGGTGGCAATGCTCACGTCCGGTGGGGTCTTGCCAGAGTCGCCGGTGATGGCACCTGTGATGGGGCCGTTTTTACCGAAGTCGGACAAGTCAATGCTGATAGTTTGGCTGGCAGTGGCTCCCACTTGAAAAATCAATCGACCGGTGCGAGGTGGCGTCATCTTGCTGGTCGCGGCATCCACGTCACCACCAAAAGTGCCCGCTTGAAAACCCAGCGTTTTAAAGTCGCCTTCGGTATTGAAACCATTGACACCAGCTTCTACTGTGAAGGTTTTGCTGACATACGGTGGCTGGGCACCATTGCTTGGGGCGGCACCTGCGGGCGGTTGTTGAGGCGCAGGATCGGCTGTCAGGGAAATAGAGCCGTACAGCGTGGCGGCGGTTGTCGAGGTGGCTGTCGCGCTGGCAATGCCGGTAACACCCGTGGCTGTACCGCTGCTGCCCACACCGAGGCCAAATTCAGACGAAGCTGTTGCGCTGTCATACCAAACAGACAAGTTGCGACCGTCAGGGGTGGTCAGCGTGATACCGCCGGTCCCCGAGTCAGTCGCCATCGCGCCATGCTGTCCAAAAGAAGCATTGACGGCGTTGATGACATTGGTTCGGCGTTCTGCCACGGTCTCAGTTGAAGAAAAATTGACCTGCACGTTCACACCGTTGATGTACAGGGAATGCATGCCAACTGAGGTAGCCGTCGCCGGAGAAAGTACTGTTGTTACGCTGCCACCGGTAGATACCGCGTTGGCTTTAGCGCTCACGCCCGTCAGCGAGTGACTGTCATTGATGGCAGCAGCCGTTGCAATGGCGCTGGCACTTTTTGAACTGGTTGCCGAGGTGGTGTTACTGAATTTATCGTCCTGAGAAGTCGTCGCCCGAATGGCGACGCCGTTGATGACCACATCACCAATGCCAAGTGCTTGAATATCACTAGCGCTTGTCACAACAGGTCGCACGCCTGTGTTGATGGTGGCCTGATTAGCGGTGTAATCTGCTGGCGTCAGTCCCGCACGGGTCCAATCGCCAGTCGACACGGTCGTCACTTTCAATGCACCTTCAACAGAGGTTTCAAGTGAATATGTGCCAACCTGCAAACCCTCTTGCAAACCGGTACGGGTGGCATAGTCAGCAGAAGAACTTCCGAGGCTGTTGAAAGCGACTTCAATGTTCCCGCCCTTCGCTGACTCCAGACGCACGCCTTGGGTATCACTGTTGCTGTCGATCGCGACCACACCGGTTTGGGAACTGATGGCATTGATAGCGCTGACCGTCGCGGCACGCGATTCACGGGTGTTGTTTGTGACCGTGTTGATCGTGGCCGTGGTGAATCCGTTGATGGTGACGGTTCCGCTAGCCGCCGACAGGTTGGTCCCCATGGCGCTGCCGGTCATGACGTTGGCATTCACGACAGCCGAAACGCCTGTTGCAGTGGTCGCTAAATTGATTGCTGCAGCACGCGCAATGGCACTGCCAGAAGCGGAATCTGCTGGAGAGATCTTGTCGTCAGCCGCGTAAGAAGCACCGATCGTAACGCCGTTGATCTGAATGTCGTTAGACGCCATGGCCGGCACGGGAGTGAACGCACGATTGACGGCGAAAGAGACGGTATTGGCATTCGCGAAAGCCGTGCCAGAGTTGATGACCAAATCACCCGTCCCAGCGCCGCCGGTCAGGGCTGTGTTGGAAAAAGTAATGGTGTTGGGTGTTCCAGTAGCAACAACACCGCCCGTGATGGTCGTTTTTGAACCGTCACTGAGTGTCAACGTTGCAGTTGTCGTTGCTGCCGTGCTGCCGACAACAATGCTCACATTGCCAGACTTGGCCAGGCTCCCCGTCACCGTCACCGGTCCAGCGTTGTTCGTCGTCACGGCCCCAGCCGCATAAGTCAGCACTGGAGATGTCGCACCAGACGATGTCGCCTTGTAAACCGGTCTTGCACCCACCGGGTCGCCGGTTGTACCGTTCAAAACGGGGAAACCGTTCCACTCAGTGGTGTCAGCAATCCGGACAATTTCTTGTTTGAGCTGTTGGAACTCCAAGTCCAGATACCCACGCTGGTCAGTGGCGTTGGTGTCATTGATGGACTGAATAGAAAGTTCCCGCATGCGTTGCAGCATGTTTGTGATCTCGTTGGTCGCGCCCTCAGCCGTTTGAATCAGGGACACCGCGTCGCCAGCGTTGCGCATGGCCTGGTTCAGGCTGCTGATCTGCTGCGTCATGCGCGTGGCAATGGCCATACCTGCCGCGTCGTCCTTGGCCGAATTGATGCGCTTGCCGGTAGACAGCTGTTGCATGGCAATCGCGCTGGCACGGTCAGTCGTTTTCATCGCTGCTTGGGTATACAGCGCTTTAACGTTGGTATTGATCACGGACATGTTTTTCTCCTGAATCGGTCGGCAAGCTTGCCATCACGGCAATAGCTACAGCACAAACAGTGCCAACCTGCTACGCCCTGCGAAAGCGGCCAAGCAAGGACGCAAAACGGCAGTTCTTTGCCGCTTTTGGCCACTGCGTCACGCCCCGCATGATGCACATGATTAGCTGTGAAGGCCGGTCGCCGGCATGGCCATCAGGTGTTCACCCATGACCTCACGCTCTTGCAACAGATCTGCGTCTTCAGGCCAGAAAGTCAGGCCTTGGTCGACCACTTGGATGGCTTCAGCCGGGTCCAAGTTGCAATACAGCGCACGGGCTAGCATGCGGTAAGTCATCGGCTGGGTGCGGTCATGTTGAACTTCGCACAAGTCACGCAGCAACTCAATCGCCAAGGACCAATCTTGCCGTGTCATGGCCAGCAAACCACCCATGGCCAAAATGTCTTCGCTCAACGGATACAGGGCAACGCCGGCATCAGCCAGTGCCTGCGCTAAGTCGTTCTGTTCTTCAGACATCAACCACTGAATGCCCAAGCGAATGTCGCTAGGCGAAAAGCGCGACACATCTTTGAACGACTGCGATTGACCAGCAGCGGCTTGCTGCACGATGCGTTGAAATTCGGGGTTCATAAATCACTCCTGGCGGGTAGCGGGTGAATGTCGACAAATCGACAGCACACGGATGTGTGCAGCATTCCCTAACCCAACTACAGCAAAAGTGATGCCAGCCCGTTTGTGGCCTGAAACGGCAAAGAAAGCGGCAAAGCGTGGCCGTTGAAACGGCTTAAATGACCGGTTGATCTGAATCCAAACGAAAAAAGCCGCCTGCAAGCAGACGGCTTTTTTAAAAGGAGCAGGTATCACCCTGCTCCGCCCCTCTCAGGGCTGATTTTCAAAGACTTACTTCAACAGGGCCAGCACAGACTGACCGGACTGGTTGGCCTGCGCCAGCATGGCGGTAGCAGCTTGCGAGATGATCTGCGCTTTGGCCAAGTTGGTGGTTTCCTTGGCGTAGTCGGTGTCCAGAATACGGCTGCGGGAAGCCGACAGATTCATCGACGTTGACTCTAGGTTGCTGATCGAAGCAGTCAAGCGGTTCTGGTAGGCACCCATGGCGGCACGGGAGTCGGTGATCGTGTTGATCGCCGCATCGAGTGTCGTCAGAGCAGCTTGGGAACCAGCAGCGGTGGTCAGGTCGATAGAGGAGACACCGGCACCGGCTGTCGTCGTGACGGTGGCAGAACCTTCGCTCAAGCCAGCAGCGGTCAACGCGGCTGCGGTGTTGCCCGAGACGTTGATGCCGGCACTTTGAGTCGTCGACAAAGTCACGCTTGAGCGGTTGGTCAAAGAGTTGGCTGTTGTCGCGGCAGACGTCACAGCGGAGGAAGCATCAATGCCAGTGTCAGCACTCACAGCGGTTGTTGTGATCGCACGGCCATCGGACACCAAGGTCACTTTGCCAGCGGTGCTGGAGGCAGTGACGCCTGTTTGGCTGGTCACCAGATTGATCGCTGTTGCCACATTCGCTGCTTTGCTTTCAGCTGCAGTCATGCCCGTCACCGCTGCGGCGCCTTGAGTCGTCACCTTCGTCACACCCGTACCACTCGTAGCGATGTCCGTGACCTGCGCGCTAGCCGTATCCGAAGTAGCCGTTACCGTCACACCCGAAATGGCGCCGGTACTGAAGCCCGCCGTAAATGTTCCAGTAAAGCTTCCTAAAGCAGCACTGACAGTGTTGGTCGTTGTCACGGAAGCGGCAGTTTGGCCGGATGTAACACCTGCGAAAGCTGCTGCAACTTGAGCCGCAGTTGAAGCGCCGGTAGATGTGAATGTCAGTCCATTGACAACGGCCGTTTGACCTGTTGTCAATGCACCGAAAGTGATCACCGAAGACTCAGTCGCCGCAGTCACTGCAGTCACAGCGGCACCGGCAGCCACTGCACCAACATTAACGCCATTAACTGAAAAGGCATTGGCAGCCATCGCTGTAGTGGTTGTTGCCGCTGTGGTACTGGTCGCCGTCAAAACTGTTCCGCTGCCCAGACCCGTTACCTTTGCGCTGCCGCCTGCGTTGACCGCATCGATAGAGATGTTACGACCATCGGCCGCGGTCAATGACACTGCACCGGATGTATTGTCAAAAGATGCGGTCACGCCAGTCTGGCTGCTAATGGCATTGACTGCAGCAGCCACTTGACCACCGCGTCCACCGGCTGTCGTCGCAGCGGCAATAGGGCCAATCGAGACACCGTTGATCTTGACATCTCCAGCTGCAATGGCTGTAGCGAAACCGGTGACAGTCGCGCCGGCATAACCAGAAGTGGCACCGACAGTGGCGGTCACATTGGTTTGTGCGCTGATGGCATTGATGGCAGCCGCCACAGCGATACCGCTGGTGCTCGAGGCTGTATTTGAGACGCCGTCAGCTTGTGCTGCACCGACGCTAAAGCCGTTGATATTCAAAGCGCCAGCAGCCAGAGCTGTTGCGCCGACATTGGTTCCAGCAGTCGTCGCCGCGTAGCTGGAGCCGGAACCCACACCCAGCGCACTGGACTTGGCGCTGCCAATGGAGATGCTGATACGGTCATTGACGTCATTGCCTGCGCCGACTTGCAGCGCTTGGTTTTGAAAAGAACCATCGATGAGTTTGATGCCGTTGAAGCCGGTATTGCTGGCCACGCGGTCGATCTCAGCAACGAGTTGTTTGGCTTCACTGTTCATGGCAGCGCGGTCAGAAGCGCTGTTACCGGTATTGGAGGACTGCACGGCCAGTTCACGAATGCGCTGCAGGTTGTCGCCGATCTGGCTCAAGCTGCCTTCAGCTGTTTGCGTCAGCGAGATGCCGTCGTTGGCGTTGCGGATTGCAGCAGAAATGCCGCGGATCGATGCCGTCATACGGGTGCTGATGGCCAGGCCGGCAGCGTCGTCTTTGGCAGAGTTGATACGGGTGCCGCTGGACAAACGCTCCATGGCGGTCGACAGGTTCAGGCCAGTCGTACGCAGTGAGTTTTGCGCCTGCAGGGCACTGATGTTGGTATTGATAACTGACATGAACTATCTCCTTTAAGAGGGTTGCGAAGTTGACAAGAAGTCAATCTGAAATCTTGTTAAACAATGAATCGGAAGTTTTTTGATTAACTTAAGCTTTTAGAGAATTTAAATTCAGATTTTTCAATCTATTTCAAACTGGCATCAAACCTTGGCGTTCAGCAGAAGACCCTTGGTGTCTTCCATGCTGTGCGCCAACTGAACGATGACCTCATTCGGAATTTGCCGAATGACTTCGCCAGTTTCTTTGTTGGTCACAGTGACCACCGGCTGATTCAAAGCCGGGTCAATGTGAAAGTTCAATCCGCGGCCACCATCGACCATCTTGGCGTTCATCCTCTCAACGGCGACCTGAAGGCGCTTTGCATCACCCTCTGTGTCGACCTTGATGTCTGGACGCACGATCTCCATGACTTTGGGGCCAGCCGGCGCGGGGGCAGCAGGCGCAGACTGAGTCGTACCAGGCATGGGCACAACAGGGCCTTGCTGCGCCAATGGCGCGCTAGGGGCTGTGGGCCTGAACCCACCTTGAATGTCAAGCATGATGAAATCCTTCCAATCCCGCGGTTAAACGGATAACTAAGCCAAGCCTCCAGACAAGGAAGTGGTGCTTTGGTCATGGTGAATCGGAGGTCGATCAGATAACTTGAGCGAAATTTGTGATTTATTTCAAAAAATGGCGCTTTACTTGTTGGTGTACATCGCCATCATGCCGTCGGTGCTGCTTTTAAGGCTGGCTTTCTGGCTGGTGATGTCACCAATCAAACTGTCCATGGCGGCAAACTGTGTGGTGTAGCGGGCCAACAAGGCTGTCATGCGGGTCTGCAAGTCAGCCAGTTTGATTTTGAGCTGGTCGTTTTGCGTGTTGGCGTTCGCGCTTTGGGTGATCAATGCGCCCGTGGGCAACAGCAAGGCCGAAATCTTGCGGAGTGCATCCCCCGCAACGCCGGAGCCGTTGTTTGAAAAAGCCATGCCAGATACGGCCGTACCGCTGGCATCTTTGGCCGTCAGGGTGAAACCCGACGAACCCAGACTGCCCATGACCATGATTTTGTAGGGTGTCGCGCCGCTGGTGTCTTGGACCAATTGTGCGGTGATGCCTTGGTTGCTGGCATTGATGGCGTCGACCACGCTTTGAGGCGTGCTGTTAGCGGGAACTGACACACCAAAAGTGCCTGCACTGCTCACCATCGAAAGCGAAAAAGCCGCTCCGCCGTTGATGGTCGCAGTCGCAGACGTAAAACCTCCACTGGTGCTGTACGGTGGACTGGTCGCGGTGCGGTTGTTTTGGTTGCCGGTGAAGGTGGTGACGACGTCGGCAAAGTTGGTGGTCAGCGCGGCATCAAGTTTGGTGGCGTCAACGGCCATGACGCCCGTGCCGTCAACACTGATACCCATCTGCCACAAAGCACCCACGTTGGTGCCAGGAGAAGATGACGTGGCAACCATCATGTCGCGCACTTGCGAGCGCACCTGGCGCACCATTGAGTCGCCCACCAAGGTGGCGCCATACGTGGCCAGCGTTGATTTCGGGTTGCTGACCTCGTTGAGAATATTGTTGACGTCGTTGTAGGCTGTAACCAGAGCGGTAACGTTCGCTTTGATCTGCGTGGTGTCCCGCGTCAGCGAAAGGCTGACCGGTGTGGTGGTGGTTGCCTGCAGGTTCAGCGTGAGGCCGGGAATCACATCGGTGACCGTGTTGGACGATCGCTTGTAAGTCACACCCGCCACGGTCAGGCTAGCGTCGGACGATGTTTGTTGGTTAGTGAATACGAGCGGTGTTGTCGGTGGCGAGGTGGCGCCACTCGTCAGAGCAAAATCTTGCGCAGCCCCAGCCGCACCGGTCAAAACAATTTGATAAGGATTGCTGGCGTTTCCTGT
>CANFWV010000055.1 GCA_947450695.1 Comamonadaceae bacterium | reverse complement strand
TTTGGCTCGAAATTGGCAAATCGAAACCTACACGGCAAGGTCGTTGAAGTTGCAGGGCGGCGCATTGCCGGACTTGGCGGAGTCTTCCGCGGCAAAGTATGGTCACCTCCGGCACTGGCCACCTTCGAGGATCCAAAGCAATATTTAGCCCGCTGCGGAAAAGGCAACTATTGGCGTGACGGTTTGCCACTTACACACCGGAGTACCATTTTCCCCGCTGATTACGAGCACTTGCAGGGGCAACGTGCAGACATTTTGGTCACGCACGAAGCTCCGAGTTCGCACCCACATGGGTTTGCCGCCATTGACCAATTAGCCCGCCGTATGGGTGTGCTCACTAGCTTTCACGGCCATCATCACGACCGGCTTGATTACAGTGCTGAGCGTACACGGCTTGGTTTCGACGCCATTGGCGTGGGTCTGCGCGGGATCGCCGATCAAGATGGACGAGTCATTCTCGCGGGTGAATTTGACTGAGCGCGGTTGCCATCCGGTATCAGAAAGTAGTCGTCCAAGTTGCGGCCTAATCAGCATTGCACTGGTGCACGAAGGCCGCATGTTTCTTGCTCGCCTTTGCGCGTTATCAGGACGACAGGTCTTGAACCCACCCGTACCCGTATCCGAGTATGCGAAGCCCCAAATAAAACAAATAAAAAAACAAAAAACCAATGGCAACGGACCAATGCCACGCCACTTAAAAACACCGGGCCTACCGGTTAGGCACCACGCACGGGCGCTCAAAGTTTGAAAAAGGAAGTGCAATTTTTCTGACGTGAAAATTACCCGTCCCGATCCCAATTCAGCGAAGCCCAAATAAAACAAATAAAAAATAAAAATCCCGCGGCAACGCAACAACGCCACGCACCGAGAGACGCCCCGCCTGCTGCGACCCACACACGCCAGCAGTTCAAGCGGCTACAGCCTTCGGCTAAAAAAGCTGTAGCTCGTCCGCCTAAAAAGATGAAATGAGCGCGTGAATATCTGAAGCGCGCCAAGCCACGCAACGCTTGGAAATTTTTATCGGGGCAGGGTAGCGGCCTGTTTTAACGCCCTGCCACCATCCTGACCGACTCACGGGGAAATGCGCGAGTACTACGGGCAAACGCCATAGAGCTAGATCTGGATTTGAGGTGGTTGTGATATTTGAGGCCGAATACGTAATTTGAGCGTGCGCCATTTCTTGTTCCAAAAATGCGCTGCGCAGACAAAAAAGGCCCGCGCAGCATTGAGCTACGCAAGCCTCGGTCCTAACAAATGGGCAGATCAACTTAACCTAGGTTGAGTTGATCTCTTTACATCTTTCAATTCAATTCTGCAAAGCTATTGCAGCTATTACCCTAGCTGGGGCTTGACAACGCCAATTCGAGCACGGTAGCTAACCCGTCGTATGTAACCGTGACTCATGTTACTTTAAATTAATTAATCGTGTTCAATTTTTTATTTCGCTCTAGATTTACAACTCCAGCAGCGCCAGTCCATTTGCAGCATGGTCGCGCAGCAGGTGGCCGTAGTGCGCTTCAATCATGGCCAAACTCGTGCCTGACAAAATCGCAACGGTCATTGTGTCAAGCTTCCCGACGGCGATCAGGTCGGTAATACCAGAATGCCTCAGGGTGTAAGCTGTGGCTGCAGCAGGCAGGCCAGCTGCGGCCGCGGCGTCTTTAAAAGGGAAATGCCAAGAATCACTGCTCCAGAATTGCCCATTTGCTCTGGCCAGCAGTGGTGCCGTCGGTAATTTGTCCGTTAACTGCTCTGTAAAAAAGGCGGCGGTAGTTGCTGGCAATGTGATTTTTCGATCCTGTCCTGCTTTGTCTTGCCCAACGGTCAAAACGCCAAGGCGCTTGTCAAAGCTTTTCGCAGTCAGCAATGCCATCGCGCCCGGACGCAGAGGAATGAGTGACAGCGCGCGCAGGAACGCGGCTAGGTCTGGGGGTGCATTTGCTACGAGAGCACGGCGTTGGTCAATGTCTAAATAGCAATCGCGGCGTCCCGTGGCATTTTTGATTGTCTTGAGCTCGTATTTCCACGCGAGGTCCGAAGTAACGTGTCTGGATTCAACAGCGAAATTTAGCGCTGCTTTGAACACAGCCATCTCTCGGTTGACCGAACTTTTCGCTCTTGGTTTAGTGGCCGTCTTCGTTTTGTCTTGCAAGGTCGCTGGCAATAAAGTCAGCTTAGCGCGCCAAGCTTTGACTTGCGCGCTCGTCAGTTTGTCGACGGGCGTTGCGCTCAGTTTTTTATCCGGCGTCATCCAACGCTTGAATCGGCCTTCTAATTCTTTTGCGGTTTTTTCCTTTCCGTTGATGCGCTGCTTGTCTGCGTACTGTTGACAGACTTCCCCGACGGTGTAGCTCACGGCGGAGCCGCCGGCTTGTCGATGTGCAAATGTTGGTTCTGCCAGCGCTACCGCCGCGTCGAATCGGCGATAGCTGGGGTGCTGTTCGAGGCTGCCTAGGCTTTTAATCTGGTAAACGCCCTGGTCGTCTCGAAAACGCGCTAGCCATGCTCCAACGCTGGTCGGAGTTGTTTTTCTGAAGCCAATATGGCACTCTGCTTTGATTTTGTAATAGTAGGGCGCGTGTCTAGGTTTGAGGTTTTCTCTCGCCGTGACGGTGTCGATTTTCACTGCCATTACAACCCTCCTCAGGTGTCTAATAAGTGTCTAATAAGTGTCTAATTTAGGGGTGGATTGTACTGGATCGTGTTGGACCATAAAATCTCTAAGTTATTGATTTATATTGGTTTTTGTACTTTCTTGGATTTCCTTGGACTACCCTGAAATGCATTCACACTGCAAGGGTCGCAAGTTCGAAACTTGCATCTCCCACCAAAAAATAATGAATCAAGGACTTAGATTTTTTCTAGGTCCTTTTTTTTTGCTTGGCTGACCAGAAAGTGTTTAAACCTGCTCTTGGTTTTCTCGGACTAATATGCCGCCTTCTAGGGCCGGTGCCGCAGCACAGGTTGTTTAAAAAAGATTTTTTGCCGTAGTCGTATGGACATTTTTAAGTCGGTGATCGATCTGTTTTACAGGGCGCCAAGTTCCGCGCGCACAAGTTGTGCACCTTGAGCAAGAGCTCTGAGTTTTCCGAATGCAATGTCACGGGGGAGATACTTCATGCCGCAGTCTGGCGCAGGGATCAGTTGCTCTGCTTTGACATATTTCAAACCTGCACGAATGCGGCTTGCCACCTGTTCAGCCGTTTCGATTTGCAGATTGCCCAAGTCCAACACCCCGAGCATAATTTTTTTACCCGCTAAGTCGACCAGCACGCCAAGATCCAGTTTGGGTTGCGCCGCTTCAATCGAAATTTGCGTGGCAATCGAATCACTCAGACCGGGTAGAAACGAATAGCCTGTTGGCTTTTGCCCTTTGACCACCGCTGCGTAGCCAAAGCACAGGTGCACCACAGTGGGCACGCTGATGCCTTGCAGCGCACGGTTAATGGCCTTAACGGCATAGCGGTTAGCCGCATCTGGGTTGTGACGCAACCAGGGCTCGTCAAGTTGGATGAAATTGGCACCTGCGGCTTGCAAGGCCAGTGCTTCGGCGTTCACGGCCGCAGCAAAATCCATGACCATCGCCTCTTCATCATGGTAGTACTCGTCTTTGGCTTGCTGGCCCAGCGTGAAAGGGCCTGGCAGTGTGACCTTGGTCAAGCGGTCTGTGTGATTTTTTAAAAAAGTAAAGTCATCGACCTCCACTGAGTGTGCGCGGGCAATCTTGCCGACGACCCGCGGGATCAATGTTTCAAGACCGTTTTTTGAGCGGATGGCCGCAGGGTTTTCATCATCGACGCCGTCTAGTGCGTTGGCAAATCGATTTGAATAGCTTTCGCGTCGGATCTCGCCATCCGTGATGATGTCAATCCCTGCGCGCTCCATGTCCTGGATGGCCAGTCGTGTCGCGTCGTCTTGGGCTGCTTGAAGCTGCTCTGGCGCGATGCGCCAAAGTTCGTGCAGGCGTGTGCGCGGCACCCCTTGCGCGAGCAGCACGTGGTCAACCAACCATGCCGGTTGCGGGTAACTGCCTACGACGGTCGTCGGGAGCAATTTAATTGTTGTGCTTGTGCTCATACAAAAGTGAAGGCTTTCGCTTAAATCAATAGACAAATAACTGCGGAGTGCAAGAAGATTGGCGGTGATTATTGTGGAATTAGCATGCATGAAGGGATCGGACTTACCCTGCCCCAAACTCTCATTCACAGTGTTTTTACAAGCACTAGGGTTAACGGCAGTCGACTGCAGAACCCAGATTCCGTATACTTATCGTCAAATCTAACTCGGGTGCAAAGTACTCACTCATGCGAGTAGCGCTGTCAACTTGGCCGTCTTTGTTGCTGCTCAGCTCATTTCTATCTAAAGAAGGTTTTTATGTTTCCCAAAAATGCTTGGTATGTGGCTGCAACCGCCGATGAACTTGAGACCAAGCCCTTGGGGCGCATGATTTGCGGAGAAAGGATTGTGTTCTTTCGCGGTCTTGAAAACAAGGTCGCTGCTCTGGAAGACTTCTGTCCACATCGGGGGGCGCCGCTGTCACTTGGATTCGTCAAAGAGGGCCGGCTTGTTTGCGGCTATCACGGTCTTGAAATGGGCTGCGAGGGAAAGACCTTGGGGATGCCGGGGCAGCGGGTGCAAGGCTTTCCGGCGATCCGCAGCTACCCCGTGGAACAGCGTTACGGTTTCATCTGGGTGTGGCCGGGCGATGCAAGTCTGGCGGATGTCAGCACCATCCCTGTCCAGGATTGGTATGGCAACCCGGAGTGGGCCTTTGGCGGTGGTCTGTACCACATCAATTGTGATTACCGACTGATGGTTGACAACCTCATGGACCTGACGCACGAGACTTACGTGCATGCCAACAGCATTGGCCAGCGGGAAATCGATGAGACACCTTGTAAAACAATGGTTGATGGAGACAAGGTGGTGACGAGCCGGTTCATGTCTTCAGTCGAACCACCACCGTTTTGGAAGCTCGCCTTGCGTGGCAACCATCTGGCTGACGATGTCTTGGTGGATCGTTGGCAAGTGTGCCGCTTTAGCCCGCCCAGTAACGTGATGATCGAGGTGGGTGTGGCGCACTTGGGGCATGACGGCTACAACGCACCGGCTGAGCACAAGGTTTCCAGCATCGTCACCGACTTCATCACACCTGAGACTGAAACATCAATTTGGTATTTCTGGGGCATGGCGCGCAAGTTCAAGCCGGATGACGAGGCATTGACCGCGGCTATTCGTGAAGGTCAAGGAAGAATCTTCAGTGAAGACTTGGAAATGCTGGAGCGCCAGCAGAAAAACTTGACTCTGTGGCCGCAACGCAAACTACTGAAGCTGAATATTGACACCGGCGGCATTCAGTCCCGCAAGGTAATTGACCGTCTGCTGGTGGCAGAAGGCCAAACCCCTGACTCGAACGCTTGAGGAACCACTGTGCTGAATGCAACGTTGACCGTTCGGGTCGCCCAAAAAAATAAAGAAGCCTTAGACATCGACAGCTTTGAATTGGTGGCCGCGGACGGCCAACCGTTGCCGGCGTTTTCTGCCGGATCGCATGTGGATGTGCACTTGCCCGGCGGCTTGGTTCGCCAGTATTCTCTGTGCAACAGCTCGGGTGAAAACCATCGCTACCAGATTGCGGTACTCAAAGATGCTAATTCGCGCGGTGGCTCTAAAGCTATGCATGAGCAGGTGAAGGTCGGCGATGAATTGCAGATCAGCGCCCCTAAAAACCACTTCATGCTGGCGCATGAGGCCAAGCGTCATTTACTGCTGGCCGGTGGCATTGGGGTGACGCCTATTTTGTGCATGGCTGAGCGGCTGACTGCCACGGGTGCAGATTTTGAAATGCACTACTGCACGCGGTCTGTTGAACGCACCGCTTTTCGGACTCGCATAGCAGAGACGGGTCTGGCTGCAAAAGTCGCATTTTATGTCGACGATGCGGTGCCCGAGCAAAAGCTCGATATGGCCAAACTGCTGGCCAAGCCGGAGCTGGGTATTCACTTGTATGTGTGTGGACCGAAGGGCTTCATGACCGCGGTTTTGGACACCGCCCGGAGTAGCGGCTGGAACGAAGCGCAGTTGCACTATGAGTTTTTTGGCGCTGATGTTTCGCCAGTCGCCACGGACGGCAGCTTTGATGTGCAGGTTGCGAGTTCGGGTCAGATCGTGACCGTTGGGAAAGAGCAAACGATTCTGGATGCGCTGGCAGCTGCGGGTGTCGAAATACTCAGCTCTTGTGAGCAGGGCGTGTGCGGAACCTGCCTGACCCGCGTGATCGAAGGTGTGCCCGACCACCGGGACATGTACTTGACCCCTGAAGAGCAGGCCGCCAACGATCAATTTTTGCCTTGCTGCTCACGCTCAAAGTCCGCGCGTTTGGTGTTGGACATTTAGTCTGCTTGCAAGTTTAGTAAAACCTCATGCACGACGACTTGGATGTGGATCTTTATGACCAGCTTGGCCACTTGATAAGGCGGGCGCAGCAAATCTCAGTGTCCATGTTTCGTGAAACCATGCACATGGACATCACACCGACGCAATACGCGGTGCTTCGGATGTTGCAAGAAGCCCCAGGCATTGACCAATTGACCTTGGCTGGCTTAGTGGCATTGGACAAGTCCAGCACCGCGGACATTGCTGTGCGACTGGAGGCCAAGGGCTGGATACAACGAGAGGTCTTGCCGCGGGGGCGACGTCGATTGGTTCTCACAGTGGAAGGCGAGGCGGTTTTGACCAGCATGTCGCTGTCTATTTATGAGCTGCGCGACAAGATGCGGGCCAAACTCTCGTCAGAGGAAAACGTGGAGCTCAGTCGATTGTTAAGAAAATTCGTCCACCTTAATAATGAACAGAGCCGCGCGCCCCTCAAAGTCGCCTGAGCGCCGGACGTGAAAAAGCCCGCGTCAAGCGGGCTTTTTCACGGATCAATGAACGCTGGAACTCAGCCGTGGAACTTCATCATCAGCGGCACGATCAGTAGCGCCACGATGTTGATGATCTTGATCAGCGGATTGATGGCTGGGCCGGCAGTGTCTTTGTACGGGTCACCCACGGTGTCACCGGTGACCGCGGCCTTGTGGGTTTCAGAACCCTTGCCACCGTGGTTGCCGTCTTCAATGTATTTCTTGGCGTTGTCCCAGGCACCGCCACCGGTGCACATGGAGATAGCGACAAAAAGACCGGTCACGATGGTGCCCATCAGCAAGCCACCCAAAGCGGCGGGGCCAAGCAACAGACCAACCAGAATCGGCACCACCACGGGCAGCAGCGACGGGATCATCATTTCTTTAATGGCTGCTGTTGTCAGCATGTCCACAGCTTTGCCGTATTCGGGCTTGGCTGTGCCCTCCATGATGCCCTTGATCTCGCGGAACTGGCGGCGCACTTCGACTACCACCGCACCGGCGGCGCGGCCCACAGCTTCCATGGCCATAGCACCGAACAAGTAGGGTATCAGGCCGCCGATGAAGAGGCCAATGATGACCATCGGGTCGCTCAAGTCGAAGCTAATGGCTTTGCCGTAAGCTTCGAGTTTGTGCGTGTAGTCAGCAAACAGTACCAGCGCAGCCAAACCGGCTGAACCGATGGCGTAGCCTTTGGTCACGGCCTTAGTGGTGTTGCCCACCGCATCCAACGGGTCCGTCACAGCGCGGACGCTGGCGGGCATGTCAGCCATTTCGGCAATGCCACCGGCGTTGTCCGTGATCGGGCCATAAGCATCGAGCGCGACCACAATCCCAGCCATGCTCAACATCGAGGTGGCTGCAATCGCAATGCCGTACAGACCGGCCAACTGGAACGACACCCAGATGGCGATACAGACACAAATAACCGGCCAAGCGGTGGAGCGCATGGACACGCCGAGACCGGCAATAATGTTGGTGCCGTGGCCTGTGGTGGAGGCCTGGGCAATGTGCTTGACAGGTGGGTACTGTGTGCCGGTGTAGTACTCGGTGATCCAGACCAGCGCACCGGTCAACACCAAGCCGACAGTGCAGGCACCGAACAAGGCCATTTGGCTGCCAACGGCCTTGATGGCGTTGTCAGGCATCAGCCAACTAGTGACGAAGTAAAAGGCGATCAGCGACAGGCCGCCGGCTACGGCCAAGCCTTTGTACAGCGCTGGCATGACGTTGGTCATGCCCGGAGTGGCCTTGACAAAGAAGCAGCCGATGATGGACGCGATGATCGATACCGCACCGAGCGCCAGCGGATAAACCACTGCGCTCGTGCCAACGCCTGTCACCATCAGGGCGCCCAGCACCATGGTGGCAATCAGTGTCACGGCGTAGGTTTCAAACAAGTCAGCGGCCATGCCAGCGCAGTCGCCGACGTTGTCGCCGACGTTGTCGGCAATCACGGCTGGGTTGCGCGGATCGTCTTCCGGAATACCGGCCTCGACCTTGCCCACCAAGTCCGCACCCACATCAGCGCCCTTGGTGAAAATACCGCCGCCGAGTCGGGCAAAGATGGATATTAGCGACGAGCCGAAAGCAAAGCCGATCAGCGGGTTCAGCAAGTTAGCCAGATTCGCCGTGGGTGTGTGGTTACCGTTGCCGACTAAAAACCAGAAAAAGCCAGTGACCCCCAGCAGTCCAAGTCCGACTACCAGCATGCCGGTGATGGCACCGCCGCGAAAGGCGACATCTAATGCGGGGCCAATGCCGCGCGTTGCGGCCTGCGCGGTGCGCACATTGGCGCGAACCGACACATTCATGCCGATGAAGCCGCATGCCCCCGACAGAACCGCGCCGACAACAAAGCCGATGGCACTGGATACGTCCAGAAAAATGCCAATCAATATCGCCAAGACAGCGCCGACGATGGCAATGGTGGTGTATTGACGAGCGAGGTAAGCAGCCGCCCCTGTTTGGATAGCGGCGGCGATTTCTTGCATGCGCGGGTTGCCCGCGTCTTGGGACAGAATCCAGCTGCGGGCCCAAAAGCCGTAACCGACGGCGATGAGACCACACGCTAGCGCCAAAATAAGCGCTGAGTTGTCAAGCATAGGTTTTCTCCAGTTGTTGTCTTCAGGATTTCGGTGCAACGCCGGGGCGAACACCGCCTTGCGTTGCTTCCTCAACCCCGGATCAAACCCGGAGGCGATTGGCCAACTTGCGAAATTTACCGCCAAAACAGGATAAATGTGGTTTCAGTAAGGACTGGATCAGTAAAATGAGGGTAAATACTGACCAAACCGCTCCTCTCTAGTGGCGGACGCACCTCATCAACAACTCCAAAGTACCTCCAGTACCTTTCATCACATGTCTTTATCCAAAGTAACCCCCGGTAAAAATGCGCCTGAGTCGTTTAACGTGATCATCGAGATCCCGATGAATGCTGACCCGGTGAAATACGAAGTCGACAAAGAGTCGGGCGCCATTTTTGTGGACCGCTTCATGAGCACGTCCATGCACTACCCGACCAACTACGGTTACGTGCCCAGAACCCTTAGCGGTGACGGTGATCCAGTCGATGTGTTGGTGATCACGCCCGTGCCTTTGATCCCTGGTGTGGTGGTGACTTGCCGTGCCATCGGCATTTTGAAAATGACTGACGAAGCCGGCGAAGACGGCAAGGTCTTGGCGGTGCCGATCGACAAGAAGTGCTCGTTGTACACCCAGTGGCAAAAACCGGAAGACATGAATCCGCTGCGCTTGAAAACCATTGCCCATTTTTTTGAGCACTACAAAGACTTGGAAGACGGCAAGTGGGTCAAAATTCAAGGCTGGGAAGGCCCGGAAGCTGCCCACAAAGAAATCATGGACGGCATTACTGCCTATAACAAATCACTGGAAGCCTGATTTTTCAAGTTTTTTTGCATGTCATTGAATAGCGCCTGCAACTTGTGAGTTCCAGGCGCTTTTTTCATGGCGTGATCGGCTTAATTTTGCGCGGGCACGATCTCAAAACGTGCCTTGGCGAGTAGCTTGCCTAAAGGCTTGAGGCCAGCCCTGATAGCGTCACTTTCTGCTTTTTCCCAGAATGCGATCATTTGCTGCGCGCCGCCGTCGTCTTCTTTTTCAGTTTCGTCTTGGTCTTGGCTGTCGGCTTCATCATCTTCGCTCGGCTCGTTCAGGGCTTGTGCCAGCATGTAGGCTTGCAGCGAGGGCACAACATACTCAGCGCCGCCCAAGGCGAATTCAAGTGCCATTCGAAAGCGCAGCTCTGCCGCTGCGCGTTGATCTGCGCTGAGGCCCGAGTCTTTGATCAGTTGGACGGTGTAGGGCAGACGAGTGGTGGAGTTGGTTGGCATGGAGTTCTTTCGGTGCGCAGCGGCTCTGTTGGCGCTATATTGGAGAGATTGTTTTGATTGTCCCTGAAAGGTTTTTTCGATGGCTATAGGCTGGTTGACTGTTTTGCAAAGTGTTCCTTGGTCTGAGGTGGTGCGTAATGCACCGAAGGTCGCTGCAGGCGCTAAAAAACTCTGGGGTTCGGTGGCGAACAAAGAGGGTGTTGACCACGCATCTGACTTGGAGGCGCAGTCCCGGCAACCGCCCGAGCATTTGACGTTGGGTAATTTGCAGTCGCAGATTGCGACTTTGCAATCGGTGGTGGGAGAGTTACAGCTGCAATTGTCTGAGTCAACGCGCTTGATCACGTCATTGGCCGAGCAAAATGCGCAGCTAATTCAGCGCATCGACGCCATGCGCAAGCGCACAACGCGTTTTGGTGTTGCTCTGGTCTTGGTGGGTGTCGCCGCAGGCGCTGCACTCTGGTTGGGTTTGCGCTGAGTTTGAGTTGCTCTGAGCAGAGCGGCAATATGTTTATGCGGCCGGCTTGAACGGATTGCGCCGCTCGAGATCTTCCATGTAGTTGGCAATGCCTTGGCCTTCCCGTTCTAGAAAACGTTCCACAGCATCGGCAAATGACGGATGTGCCAGCCAGTGCGCGCTGGTGGTTTTGACCGGTAACAGCGCCCGCGCCATCTTGTGTTCCCCCTGCGCACCGCCTTCAAAACTGTCAAAACCGTGTGCGATGCACCACTGCAGGGGCTGGTAATAACAAGCTTCAAAGTGCAGGCAATCAACGCGTTCTAGTGCACCCCAATAGCGACCATAAGCCGTTTTTATTGGATTCTCAGTGGGTGTCGACAAACCATCGTTTGCGGCTGTGTCTGAACTCAGTGCGATCAAACTGCAGGCCATAGCCACGCCTCCCCGCTCAGCCACAAACAGCAGCCAGTTCTCTGGCATGTTCTTGGCCATACGTTCGAAAAAATCGCGGTTCAAATATGGCGCATTCCCATGTTCAAGATACGTACGTTCGTAGCAGCGGTGGAATAAATTCCAATCTTGCGCACTGATGTCACCGCCTCGAGACCAACGAAAAACCACACCCGCCTCAGCTACCTTGCGTCGCTCTTGGCGAATTTTTTTGCGCTTTTCTTGATTCAACGTCGCTAAAAATTCGTCGAAATCTTTAAATTTTGTGGGGGCCACATTCTTCCAGTGGAATTGGATGGTGTGACGCAGCATCAGCCCCGCCTTCGCACACGCCGCAATGTCCTCGTCCGCAGCAAACAGCAAGTGCAGTGACGAGAGCTGCTCGGATTCACACCAAGCCATCAGCGCCTTCACTAACATCACGCGTGAGGCTGCGTCCCGAGCCAACAGGCGCGGGCCAGGCACCGGCGTGAAAGGGGGTGCGACAACTGCTTTTGGGTAATAGGGCAAGCCGTGTTGCTGGTAAGCGTTGGCCCAGGCCCAGTCAAAAACGTACTCGCCGTAAGAGTGAACCTTCAGGTACAGAGCGCAAGCCGCCGTCAGCTTTTCGCCAGCGAACAGCGCTACAAAGCGGGGCGTCCAACCGGTTTCGGGTGAGGCGCTGCCGCTGGCGTGCATGGCCGCTAGGTACTCATGACGCATGAAGGGGTTCAGCGTACCAGCCGGGTTTTGCAGAGCGAGCAAGTCGTTCCATGCGTTGGCATCTACCTCCAGAGGCGAATCAAAGACCCGAATGACATAATCGTTGACGTTATTTTTCAATGGCTCTTTTTTCATTGACTGTCTTCCCATGCTACTGAAAATTTGCGTTGCTCAGCTGAACTATGTCGTCGGCGACATGACGGGGAATGCCCGCAAGATCATTGACGCCGCACGTCAAGCCTACGCGGACGGTGCGCGCTTGGTACTCACGCCCGAACTCGCTATTTGCGGTTACGCCGCCGAAGATCTTTTCTTGCGTTCGGCTTTTATTCAAGCCTGTGATGATGCCGTGGATTTTGTAGCCCGTGAACTGGGCGGGTTAAAAGGCTTGGCCGTGGTGGTTGGCAGCCCGAGTCGTGGTGATGCGGGGCTGGGTTTGCGCACCCGTAGTGTGACGGTGCCGCAGCTCAGTAACGCTGCGCATGTGCTCCACGAAGGTCGGCGCACGCACACCTATGCCAAACGTGAACTGCCCAACTACCAAGTCTTTGATGAACGGCGTTATTTCACGCCCGGTCAAGGCCGCTGCGTTTTTCAGGTGGGCGAGGGCGCTGACAGTGTTTCGGTTGGCCTGCTGATCTGCGAAGACGCCTGGTTTGACGAGCCAGCGCAGTTGGCCAAGGACGCGGGTGCCGAACTTTTGGTGGTCATCAACGCTTCTCCTTTTCATGGTGGCAAAGGCGCTGAACGCGAAGACATGATGCGCTGCCGCGCGCTGACCACGGGCTTGCCGCTGGTATTTGCGCATTTGGTCGGAGGTCAGGACGAAGTAGTCTTTGAAGGTCACTCGTTCGCGGTGCAAGCTGATGGGACCCTGGCCGGTCGGGCCGTGAGCTTTCAAGAGGCCCTGTTTAACGTGACCGCAAAACGTACTTCGGCGAGCGCGCTGACCTTGACTGCCGACATGGCCCCTGCGCGGAGCATCGAAGCTGACTTGTGGGACGCACTGGTGCTGGGTGTGCGCGATTACCTGGGTAAGAACCGATTCCCCAGCGCGATTTTGGGTCTGTCAGGCGGCATTGACTCGGCCTTGGTGTTGGCCATCGCCGTCGATGCGCTCGGCGCTGACAAGGTGCGCACGGTGATGATGCCGTCGCCGTACACCGCAGACATTTCTTGGATTGACGCACGCGAGATGGCCGAGCGGATGCACGTTCATTACGACGAAATCGCCATCACGCCGCAGTTTGAGGCCTTCAAGGCTTCCTTGGCAGGGGAATTCAAGGGCTTGCCCGAGGACACGACGGAAGAAAATATTCAGGCACGCATTCGCGGTGTATTTCTCATGGCGCTGTCCAATAAGCTCGGATCGATCGTGCTGACCACCGGCAACAAAAGCGAGATGGCCACGGGTTATTGCACGCTTTACGGCGACATGGCGGGCGGTTTTGCCGTCATCAAGGACTTGCTGAAAACCACGGTCTTCAAGCTGGCGCGCTGGCGCAACGAGAACAACCCCTACGGCACCTGTGACAACCCGATTCCGGAGCGCATCATCACGCGGCCGCCGAGCGCTGAATTGCGCGCTGACCAGACTGATCAAGACAGCCTGCCGCCTTACGAGGTGCTTGACGCGATTTTGACGCGCTATATGGAAAATGATGAAAGCATCGAGAGCATGGTGGCGGCCGGTTTCGATGCTGCGGTGGTCGAACGCATCACGCGCCTGATCAAGATCAACGAGTACAAACGGCGGCAGGCACCTATCGGTATTCGGGTAAGTCACCGTAGCTTTGGCAAAGATTGGCGCTATCCTGTCACCAGTCAATTTCGGGCGTAAGCTTTCAATCTATTTCAAAATCTCAACGGAGTCTTTCAGTGAAGCAAATTACCGCCATCCTCAAACCTTTCAAGCTCGAAGAAGTCCGTGAGGCTTTGGCCGAATGTGGTGTCACCGGACTGACCGTGACCGAAGTCAAGGGCTTTGGCCGCCAAAAAGGTCATACAGAGCTGTACCGAGGCGCTGAATATGTGGTCGACTTTTTGCCGAAGGTGAAAGTTGAAGTGGTCGTGAAAACTGACGATGTGGAACGATGCGTTGACGCTATCGTGCGGGCCGCACGCACCGGCAAAATCGGTGATGGCAAGATTTTCGTCACCAGCGTTGAACGTGTTGTGCGTATTCGCACGGGCGAAGAAGACGAAACTGCAGTTTGACCACAGCGATGTCAATTTAGATCTGGTCTAGTCGTCGTTTTTCTGAGGCCAGTCCAGCTTCGGTCACCAGGGTTTCGAGCAGGGATGGCGCGTTGGTGCTGGTGCGAATCAAGTTCATCTGCCCATCGTTCATAAAGCCTTGCTTCACGGCAGAATTCAAAAACACCAGCAAGCTGTCGTAGTAGCCGTTCAGGTTGAGCAGCCCCACCGGTTTGTCGTGGTATCCGAGTTGACGCCAAGTCCAAACTTCAAAAAATTCTTCGAAGGTGCCGATGCCGCCGGGCAGCGCCAAAAATGCATCGGCGTGCTCGGCCATGATACTTTTGCGTTCATGCATGTTCTCCACCACATGTAGCTCCGTACAGCCGGTGTGCGCCCACTCTTTGTCGACCAGCGCCTTGGGGATCACGCCAATCACGCGTCCACCCGCTTTCAGGCAAGCATCAGCCATCAGGCCCATCAAACCGTTGTGACCGCCGCCATAGACGAGTTGTCCATGGTGCGCGGCAATCCAGCGGCCGACTTGCTGAGCAACATCCGCGTAGGCAGGTTCAGCGCCTGGTCGTGAGCCACAATAAACGCAGACAGAAAATGCTGGTTTTGTGCTCATCTTTATGTCGTCAATCGCTGAAAGAGCGCCGTTAGCCAAACACCGCTGCACAGCAGCAAGCACAGCAATACTGCGGCGCTGCCGATGTCTTTGGCACGCTTGGACAGGTCATGCCACTCAGGGCCGACTCGGTCAATCGCGCTTTCTACTGCAGTGTTGAGCAGCTCGATCACCATCACCAGCACCAAACAGGCGATGAGCAAAGCGATTTCAACCCAGCTGTGGCCCAGCCAAAAAGCGACTGGAAACAAGACGATGCTGGCAATGGCTTCTTGCCTAAAAGCGGGCTCGAGCCATCCGGCCCGCAGGCCTGCCATGGAGTAGCCCGCTGCGTGCCAAATGCGGGTCAGACCTTTGCGCATTTTTTGAGGGTTAACGGGTGTGTTCGTCATGAAGCCCGCTTGACCGGTGGAGGTTGAAAAGTCACGAGCCGGGTTCCTGAGAAGGCGTCATGCCAGAACTGCCGCCGTGGGTGAAAGCGCGACAAGATAGCCCAGATGGCGATCCAACCACCGGCTAGAGCCAGCGCTTCTTTCACGTTGACATCAAATAACCAACTGACCGCCAAGGGTGGCAGAAACCACAACCAGCTGAGGGTGTAGCGCATAAGCGCACGCCGTTGGCTAATATTGTTGCCCTGAAGGTCTGTGACGCGGATATGCCAGGTTTTCATGGCCAACGTTTGGCCGTGCGCCCAAAACCAAACGAAATAAATACCAAAAACCAAGAACAAGAAAGCCTGCTGCCCATGCCGGTTGTCCATCGCGTTCCGGGTCTGCGTCAAGGTGCTGAAAAGATAGTCAGCGATGAACATCACGCCGAACATCAACAGCCCCTCATACAGCCAGCAGGCCATGCGCCGGCGCAGAGATGGGGTTTTGAATTCATCAAGCATGAAATGAGTGCCATTTATTGGGTTTTGACTGATGCCGTGTCAGTGGTGATTTTGGCAGGCCGTGTCGATCACGCTGCCGAGCTGCAATTCAATGGTCAGTGATAACGGTGCTGTCGCTACCGGCCGTAGAGTCAGCAGGCATTTTAGGTGGCTTGGCTGCAACGGCTGCCGGCGCGGGCAATGTGGCAAGTTTTTTCTGAGCGACTGGCCTTATGGCTGTTGCTGCACCCGTTGGCGGACGCGAGGCTGTGTTTGCTAATTTTTTCTTTTCTTCAGCGCTCAAGGATTGGTAAGCGTCCCATTTAGCTTTCTTTTCGCCGGCTGTCAATTCGTGGGAAAGCTCATTGGTGGTGGCGAAATTGAGCCTGGCTTCGGCCCGTTCGCGGTTGCTAAGGGCGCCCCATGCGGCCATGCGGCTGTGCATGTTGGCCTTGTCTACATCGGACAAGGCTGGGTAATTGCGCGAGACCTCCAGCCATTTTCGCTGTTGTCCAGTGCTGAGTGAATCCCAGCTACGGGCTAGGGGTTGCAGCGCTTTTTGTTGCTGAAGGGTTAGCTTAGACCAGCCCGATTTGGCTGCCCCCGTTTTCTTCGGGTTTGCCGGATCCAATTGAGCAGCAGTCGAAGTGGCTAACGATAAGGATTGTCCGTTTGGCGTTGAAGTTCGCTCAGCTTGACCGAAACTTGTCGATGCGAAGAGCGTAAAAATCAATAGCGCAGCCGAATGCCTTCTGAACAATCCCAAGTAGGCAAAAAAAATGGGCCGAGCAATCATCAAAACGTGGGTCTCCTTAACGCTCTGTTTTGAGGAACTGAATAAATCCTGGATCGACAAATGCTGCCGGTGGCAAGACATCCGTGAGAAGAGCGACATCCACCTCAGCCAACTCTCGTGCCCGGTTGTCGTCCTGCATTGAATTAATGAGCAGCAAGCCGACTACCAAGGCGATAAGAGGCACGATAGAACCGATTCGGCCCCACAAACTCAGCCCCTCGTCGTGTCCCCACGTCAGTGCAACGCTACCGCCGCTGGCGGTCACACTTTGAGCTGCCCCGAGCTTGGCGACCTTGCGCTGAGACAGGGCATGAGCCCGCGCAACACGCAAGCGCTCTGATATGTCGTGTGGTAACTCGGAAGTCCCTAAGCTAAGGTAAGACGCGAGTTTAAAACCTTGGCGATCTTGAAGAGCAGAGGTCTTAATGTGTAATGCATTTGTCATAATTTGATCCCTTTGGCGCTCAAAGCTTTACTGAGAGCCTGAACTGCGCGTGAACAGTGTGTTTTGACACTGCCTTCCGAGCAGCCCATGGCTGCGGCAGTTTCAGCAACGTCCATCTCTTCCCAGTAACGCATCAGAAAGGCTTCCCGTTGACGTCCCGGTAATTGCTGAATCTGTGATTCGATCTCATGCATGATCTGTGCCCGCTCAGTCGCGTCTTGCGCACTCTCCGTCCCTTCGGAATCAACTATGCTTTCTAAGGTTTCCAGAAGGTCAAAATCACCGTCATCTCCAGCCGATTCGAAGTCGTTCATATTGGAGAAAAGCGCATTGCGGGTTTTGCGCCGCCGGAACCAATCCAAAGTGTTGTTGGACAGGATGCGATGAAACAGCATGGGTAGCTCGCCCACCGGCTTATCACCGTAATGCTGAGCCAGCTTCATCATGGTGTCTTGAACGATGTCAAGAGCCGCTTCTTCGTCTCGCACGTGGTACATGCTGCGCTTGAAAGCGCGTTTTTCAACGCTCTTGAGAAAGTCGGAAAGTTCTTGTTCGGTTGCCAACGGTGATGAGTTCCGGTTGTCTCTAGGGCGTTCTTTGATTCGTAACTATTTTTGAGCTTCATGCACGCGATGAAGACGAGCTCAAGGGCGGATGCCATAATACGCGCTGCAATTTAAAAGGCAAACGGGTCATGACTCGGCGAAATATAAGTTCGCTCATGGTTTTGGTCTCAAGTCTCGACGCAGTTTCACAAGAACGTGCGAAGCGGCACCCAAGTTATTTCGTTAGAGAAATTCACAAAGGTTCATCATGGAAATCTCCAAAGCGGAAATCGCCTCCGCAGCAGCTGCATCCCTGCACACCGACGACAAACATCCTGAGCTCATGGGCTCCGAAATTCTGGTCCGCGCACTCCAGCTTGAGAACGTCAAGCATATTTGGGGTTACCCAGGCGGCGCAGTCCTCTACATTTACGACGCGTTATACAAACAAGACACGATTCAGCACGTGCTGGTGCGGCACGAGCAGGCAGCCGTTCATGCTGCTGATGGTTACGCCCGCGCCACTGGAGATGTGGGTGTGGCTTTGGTGACTTCCGGTCCTGGGGTCACGAATGCCATCACCGGCATTGCGACGGCTTACATGGACAGTATCCCGATGGTCATCATCACCGGTCAAGTGCCCACGCACGCGATTGGTCTGGACGCCTTCCAGGAGTGTGACGCTGTTGGCATCACGCGCCCGATCGTCAAGCACAACTTCCTAGTCAAGGACGTGCGTGATTTAGCCGAAACGCTTAAGAAAGCCTTTCACATCGCTCGAACCGGACGGCCAGGTCCGGTGGTGGTGGATATTCCGAAGGACGTTTCATTCAAGAAATGCGCTTTTCATTACCCTGAAAAGGTTGAAATGCGCAGCTACAACCCGGTGCGCAAGGGTCACAGCGGACAAATTCGCAAGGCCTTGCAACTGTTGTTGGCTGCCAAGCGTCCCTATATTTACACTGGCGGCGGTGTGCTGCTAAGCAATGCCTCTGAAGAGTTGCGCACGCTGGTAAACATGCTGGGCTATCCGTGTACCAACACCTTGATGGGCTTGGGTGCATTCCCAGCCAGCGACCCGAAGTTTCTCGGCATGCTGGGTATGCACGGCACGGTCGAAGCGAACAACGCCATGCAGCATTGCGACGTTTTGCTGGCGGTTGGCGCCCGTTTTGACGACCGCGTGATTGGCAACCCTAAGCACTTCGCGCAAAACGAACGCAAGATCATTCACATTGACATTGACCCTTCCAGCATCTCGAAGCGCGTCAAGGTTGATGTGCCTATCGTGGGCGACGTCAAGGACGTGCTGACAGAGTTGATCGCCATGATTCGTGAGTCGGGCCTCAAGCCTGATACGAATGCCTTGGGCGGTTGGTGGGACACCATTGCCGACTGGCGCAAGCGCGATTGCATGAAGTACAGCCTCGGCAGTGGCGATGTGATCAAGCCGCAGTATGTCGTCGAAACCCTCTGGAACATGACCAAGGACGCCGACACCTACATCACCTCCGACGTCGGTCAGCACCAGATGTGGGCCGCGCAATATTACAAGTTCGACGAGCCACGCCGCTGGATCAACTCGGGTGGCTTGGGCACGATGGGTGTGGGCATTCCTTACGCCATGGGCGTCAAACTGGCCCGTCCGGACAGCGAAGTTTTCTGCGTCACGGGTGAAGGCTCAGTGCAGATGTGCATCCAAGAACTCTCGACCTGCCTGCAATACAACACGCCGATCAAGATCGTCGCGCTGAACAACCGCTACCTCGGTATGGTGCGTCAGTGGCAGCAAGTTGAATACGCCGGCCGCTACAGCAGCAGCTATATGGACGCTTTGCCAGACTTCGTGAAACTGGCTGAGGCTTACGGCCACGTCGGCATGCTCATTGAGCGCCCTGAAGATGTGGAGCCAGCCCTGCGTGAAGCGCGCAAGCTGAAGGACCGCACCGTGTTCATGGACTTCCGCACGGATCCGACCGAGAACGTCTTTCCGATGGTTCAAGCTGGCAAGGGCATCACTGAAATGCTGCTCGGGAGCGAAGACCTTTAAGTCCGACAACAATCCTTCGGCGCCTGCGGCTTGATACTGCAGCGTCATTCAAGCTAGGCGTTGAGGCTCTGATGGCCTCGGTGCCTTGACCAATTGATCCATTGACCCGATTCAAGACGAATCTATTGCCTGCCGAGCCTGCACATTACCGTGTGCAGGGGAGGGCAGCGAAAAGAGGAATCCATTTATATGAAACACATCATTGCTGTCCTGCTCGAAAACGAACCCGGTGCCCTGTCGCGCGTGGTCGGTCTTTTCTCTGCCCGGGGTTACAACATCGAGAGTCTCACCGTGGCGCCCACGGAAGACCCCAGCTTGTCGCGTATGACGATCCAGACAACGGGTTCGGACGACGTCATTGAACAAATCACCAAGCATCTGAACCGGCTTATCGAAGTGGTCAAAGTGGTTGACTTGACCGAAGGTGCTTACACCGAGCGTGAGCTCATGATGGTCAAAGTCCGTGCGGTCGGCAAAGAGCGTGAAGAAATGAAGCGCATGGCTGATATTTTTCGCGGTCGCATCATAGACGTCACCGAGAAGAGCTACACCATCGAGCTCACCGGTGATCTGACCAAGAACGACGCATTCCTTGAAGCTATTGATCGCAGTGCCATTTTGGAAACTGTGCGCACGGGTGCGAGCGGTATTGGCCGAGGTGAGAGAATCCTGCGGGTTTGAAGTTCAGTTGTCCGTTCGCGCGTTTTCGACAGGCGGGGCGCGGACGGATTTTTGTGGCGATTGAGATTTATCGTTCGCCCTCAGCCTGTCGAAGGGCATTTTCGCCAAAACCTATTCGGAGATAAG
>CANFWV010000054.1 GCA_947450695.1 Comamonadaceae bacterium | reverse complement strand
GGTTCTTTGTAACGCTTGGGCACTTCAAACAGCGCGCCAAAGCCGCCAATGCCGGCCAATACGCCTTCGCGCATGGTCTTTTTAGCCAAGGGTTTGATGCGTTCGACCATGGCGTCGCCTGCGTCGATGTCAACGCCGGCGTCTTTGTAGGAAAGTGGGGATTGGCTCATGCTGATGAAATTGGTTGTCGCCGGCCCGGATGGCGGCGTGGCGGTTGGCTGAGATCAGGCTCGTTAAATACAGTAACAAGCCCGATAGAATCGAAGACAAGATTCTAAGGGCTTACCCTTTCCCGACTTTATGCAGCTCATACCTTCTTCAAAACGCGCCGCTGCCGCCCGACTGGCATGAAGCAGATCGCCCTGGATATTGGCCTGGCTTCAGCGCCATCATTCGACAATTTCTTCGCCGGTCCCAACGAGGCGGCTCTCAAGCACTTGCAACTCTGGGCAGGCAATAGCCTGCGCTCACCTGTGCCCACCTATTTGTGGGGCGAAGCTGGCAGTGGTAAAAGCCATTTATTGAAAGCCTTTGCCGAGGTGCTTTGCGAGCAGGGTGCCACGGTCGGCTGGCTCGATTCGTCGGTGCTGGAGCCGCCAGAGTTTGATGACCGGTGGGTCGCCGTCCTGATGGACGATTGCCATCTTTACACCGCCGTGCAGCAGCAGGCGGCCTTCAACTGGTTCGTCAATGCCATGAGTGCTGCCGACGGCCAGCCGCGTTGTGTGCTGGCGGCGGGCGCCTTGCCGCCAGCTGATTTAGCCTTGCGTGAAGACCTGCGCACCCGCCTCGGTTGGGGCCATGTGTTTGCCCTGCACGAACTGACCGATGCCGAGCGCCGCGCCGTGCTGCGGCAAGAGGCCGATGCCCGTGGCGTTTTTCTGGGTGATGAGGCGATGGACTTCATCCTCAGCCGCTTCTCGCGCGACCTCGGCAACTTGATGCAATTGCTCGATCAGCTCGACGGCTACTCTCTACAAACCCAGCGTGCCATTACCATTCCGCTGATCAAATCGATGCTCGACAACCAATGAAAAAAGTAGCCCTGTTTGACCTCGATCACACGCTGATTCCGATGGATTCAGATTTCCAGTGGGGCGAATTCACGCTGGCCCTGGGATGGTGCGACAGCACGGAGTTCAAGCTGCGCAACACCGAGTTTTATGAGCACTACAAAGCCGGCACGCTCGACATTCATGCCTATGTGCGCTTTGCCACACTGGCCATGCGCCAGCAGGGTGCGGCCAAGTCTGCCGAGGCGCACGCCGCCTTCATGGAGACGGTGGTTCAAGCCGCCATTCGGCCGCAAGCGTTGGCGTTGGTGCGGGCCCATCAGGCGGCCGGCGACACCGTTGTGATTGTCACTGCGACCAACGAATTCGTCACCCGGCCGATTGCTGATGCTTTTGGTGTGCCTGACCTGATCGCGGTGCAATTGGCCCGCGATGCGGCTGGCGAATTGACCGGTGAGATAGCGGGGACACCATCGTTCCGCGAAGGCAAAGTCACACGGGTTGAGGCTTGGCTGACCGAGCGCCAGCTCGACTGGCACAGCATTGAGACAGTTTTTTATTCGGACTCGATCAACGATCTGGCCCTGCTTGAAAAGGTCACTCATCCGGTGGCCACCAATCCTGACGCGGCCCTGCGGGCCGTCGCCACTGAGCGCCAATGGCGCATACTTGAGCTGTTCACTTAGCATTTCATGATCAAAAAATTCATCGACAAGCTGTTTGGCAAGACTGCCATCACGCCTACAGGTGCCTCGCGCACCAAAAAATCACCTTACGGCAAACGCCTTGAAGTCGGGCCTAAAGAGCACGGCATTGACCCCGCGTTGGTCGACGAACGTGCCATGGACGTGGTGCGCACGCTCAAAGACGCCGGATATGAAGCCTACATCGTCGGTGGCGCTGTGCGAGATTTGCTGTTGGGGCTACGGCCAAAAGACTTCGATGTCGCCACGAATGCTACGCCGGAACAGGTCAAGCCGCTGTTTCGACGAGCCTTCATCATTGGCCGTCGTTTTCGGATTGTTCATGTCATTTACGGCCGCGGCCGGGAGCATGAAGTGATTGAGGTTTCCACCTTCCGTGCAAACCTCGATAGCAGTCAGGCCGAGCAGGTTGGCGGCAATGAGCGCACAAGTAAGAGTCAGCTTGCCGGCATGAAGCACGCCGTTGATTCGTCCGGCCGGGTGTTGCGCGACAACGTTTGGGGCTCTATGGAGCACGACGCTGCGCGCCGTGACTTCACCATAAACGCCATGTATTACGACCCTGAAACGCACATTGTGGTCGACTATCACAACGGCATCCGCGATTCCAAAAAACGTATTTTGCGCATGATTGGTGACCCGGCCACGCGTTACCGCGAAGATCCGGTGCGGATCATCCGTGCCGTGCGTTTTTCGGCCAAACTCAGCGCGCTGGGCTTTAATTTTGAAGATAAAACCGTCGCCCCACTGCGTGAAATGCGCGGCCTGCTGGCCGACGTGCCGCAGTCGCGCTTGTTCGACGAGATGCTCAAGCTCTTGCAGACCGGCCATTCGCTGGCCAGCATCGAGCAGCTCAAACTGCTCGGTCTGGGCACTGGCATTTACCCACTTCTCGACGTCGTGGTTCAAAGCGCTGATGAACCATTTTTGAAATTGGCACTGCAAGACACCGACCGCCGCGTCGGCGAAGGCAAGCCGGTGGCACCTAGCTTCTTGCTTGCTTGTGTGTTGTGGACCGATGTGCGCGAAGGCTGGGCCCGCCGTTGCAAGCGCGGTGAGCACGTGATGCCTGCGTTACAAGACGCGATTGACGATGCTTTCAATGCCAAGATCGGCGATGTCTCTGGGCGTGGCAAGCTCGGCATCGACATGCGCGAGATCTGGAGCATGCAGCCGCGCTTTGAAAAACGCAGCGGCAGCTCCCCCTATTCGATGCTGGAGCAGCCGCGCTTTCGCGCTGGCTTCGACTTTTTACGGCTGCGCGCGCAGACCGGCGAGATCGATACCGAGTTGTCCGAGTGGTGGGAAAAATTCAGCACCGCCTACGACGATGAGCGCCACGAGATGGTCGAGCAAGTGCGTCTGGCCCAGCAGCAAAAGCAGCAGATACCGCGTACTCGCGTCAAGCGTGTCGATGCAGATCGCCCAGCCCCAGCCATTGGCCGTGAGCGAGAAGCTTCGGCCGTTCTGGAATCCAGTGAAGACCAAGAACCCGGCGAGATGGGTGACGCAGCACCAGCTAAAAAACGCCGTCGTCGTCGCAAGCCGGTGAATCGCGAAGGCGGTTCGGTTGTGGCCAGCCCGTCTTCCGACAGCTCGGCTGAACACTGATTTTGAGGTGTCGGCGATGGCTGAGGTCACGGCGTACATCGCCATCGGCGCGAATTTGGGCCAAGCGCAGCACAGCGTGCAGCAGGCTATGCAGGCCTTGGGCCAAATGCCGCTGACGCGCCTGATTCA
Source organism: Comamonadaceae bacterium (assembly GCA_947450695.1). Classification (GTDB taxonomy): domain Bacteria; phylum Pseudomonadota; class Gammaproteobacteria; order Burkholderiales; family Burkholderiaceae_C; genus Polaromonas. The sequence goes on along the minus strand of CANFWV010000054.1, from coordinate 16,981 downwards.
TTGCTCCAGCCTGTACCAAACAGCACCGATCGCCAGCGAGACTTCGCCGCCCATATTGGCCACCGGCCCTGACTACATCAATGCCGTCGCAGCGATCGTCACCGGTTTGACCGCGCCCGACTTGCTGCTGCATTTGCAGGCGCTTGAACTCGCTGCCGGCCGGGAACGCCCGTACCCCGATGCACCGCGTACGCTCGACCTCGACATCTTGTTGTACGGCAGCGCTCAGATGGATTTAGCCCAGTTGGTGATTCCGCACCCACGCATGGCGCAGCGCGCGTTTGTGTTGGTGCCGCTGGCGGAGATTGCCCCTTGGGTGGTGTCTGCTGCGCAGTTGGCGGCAGTCGCACATCAAGCGATTGAGAAGCTGCTGTCGCCAACTTCCTGAAGACGCATCACTCCGCTAAATCTCGCGCGTTTACGGCGCTAGGCGCTCGCGCAACCAGCCGCTGTCTTGCTGCGTATAACGCAGACGATCATGCAAGCGGCTGGGCCGGCCTTGCCAAAATTCCCAGCGTTCTGGGAGCAGCCGATAGCCGCCCCAATGCGGTGGCCTGGGTGGTTGCAGCAAAAACTTCGCCGCGTACTTGGCCGCATTCGCGACCAACACAGAGCGCCCAGAAATCACCTGGCTTTGCGGACTGGCCCAAGCGCCGATGCGCGAGTCCAGTGGCCGGCTGTTGAAATAGGCGTCACTCTCTTCATCCGCTATTTTCTCTACCCGACCTTCGATGCGCACCACGCGCTCCAGCTCGACCCAATGAAACTGCAAAGCCGCGTACGGGTTGGCCGCCAGTTGCTGGCCTTTGCGGCTGTCGTAATTGGTGAACCAGACAATGCCGCGCGAGTCGAGTTCCTTGATCAGCACAATCCGCGTCGACGGCTTTTGCTGGCTGTCGACCGTGGCCAAGGTCATGGCGTTTGGTTCAGGCACTTGCGCGCTGATGGCTTGGTCTAGCCATAGACTGAACAGTTGCTGCGGGTCGGCGTGCGAGGCGGTTTCATGGAGTTCGGCTCTTTCGTAGCTTTTGCGCAAGTCAGCCAGAGGAGGGGTAGGGCGGGTCATGAACACAATTGTGACCGCTTCATCCAAGCGGGTTGCAAAGGCCGGTCAACGCCCGGGTTTGTTGCTTGCAGCAAAGACAGATCAGGCAGCTAAGGTCTACTCTCGCAACATCCCTTTTACTTTGGATTCTTTCAATGGCCTTCCTCACCGTCAATATCAATGGCAAAGACACCCCTGTCAACGCTGATCCTTCGACTCCAATTTTGTGGGCCCTGCGTGACACGCTCGGCATGACTGGCACCAAGTTCGGCTGCGGCGTTGCCATGTGTGGCGCCTGCACCGTGCACCTGAATGGCTCGGCTATTCGTTCTTGCGTCACACCCCTGTCGGCTGCGGTGGGTCAAAAAATCACCACCATCGAAGCGCTGTCCAGCGACCGCACCGGCAAGGCCGTGCAAGACGCGTGGGTCAAGCACGACGTCGCCCAGTGCGGCTACTGCCAAAGCGGCCAAGTCATGAGCGCCACCGCCTTGCTCAAGACCAACAACAAACCCACTGACGCAGACATCGACGCAGCCATGGCCGGCAATATTTGCCGCTGCGGCACTTACGTGCGGATTCGCGCCGCCATCAAAGACGCCGCAGTGGCACTGGCTTGAAAGAAACCCATATGTACATTCCTACGAACCCAGCCAGCCTGACCGATCAATTGCAAAAACAATTGCCACAGGGTCTTCGGTCCATGTTGCAAAAAGCACAGGGCGCTACCGACAATGAAGCCAGTTCCGGCGTACCGCGCCGCAGCTTTTTAAAACTGGCCAGCGCCAGCGGTTTTTCGCTCGGCATTTTCCCCATGTTGGCACAAGCGCAAAGCGGGGCCTCACCAGCGGCTGTGAGTAGCTTGAAGCCGACACAACAGCCCTCGGCCTTCGTCAGCATTGCGCGTGACGGCGCTGTCATGGTCACCATCAACCGGCTCGATTTCGGGCAGGGCGTGCAAACCGGCTTGCCGATGATCCTGGCTGAAGAGCTGGACGCCGATTGGTCGATGGTGCACAGCCAGCACGGCAATGCCGACGCGGCGTATGTTGATCCAGCCATGGGTGTTCACATCACCGGCGGTTCTGGTTCTATCAAAAATTCATACACCCAGTACCGAGAACTCGGTGCCCGCACACGCGCCATGCTGGTCTCGGCAGCGGCCGCCCAATGGGGTGTGCCAGCCAGTGACTTGCGCACGCAAAAGGGCGTCGTCATCGGCCCCGGCGGCAAGCGCCTCAGCTACGGTGAACTAGCGCAAGCCGCCATGGCCTTGCCGGTGCCTGAAAAAGTCACTTTGAAAGACCCGAGTCAATTCCGCATCATTGGCCAGCCCACAGGCAGGCTCGACGCACGGGCTAAATCCACGGGTACGCAGGACTATGGCATCGACGTGCGTCTGCCTGGCATGCTGACGGCGGTGATCGCGCGTCCGCCGGTGTTTGGCGGCAAGGTGGCTTCAGTCGACGACGCGGCGGCGCTCGCAACTTCGGGTGTCAAGGCCGTGCTGCGTGTGCCCCTAGACCGTGGCGGCGAAGGCGTTGCGGTTGTGGCAGACGGTTACTGGGCGGCCAAGCAAGGGCGTGATGCGCTGAAGGTCACTTGGAACACCGACAAGGTCGGTAAAGTAGACAGCGTCAAGCAGTTGGCCAGTTACCAAGCGTTAGCGAAAAAGACCGGGGCGATTCACTTTGATACAGACGTCGGGCCGCTCGCCACTGCACCGAAAAAAATCAGCGCTGAGTATGTTTTTCCTTACCTCGCGCATGCACCCATGGAACCGCTGAATTGCACCGTGCAAGTCAGCGGACAAGGCGCCAATGCCAAGGCGGAACTCTGGGTCGGCACGCAGATGCCGGGCTTCGACGCCTTGGCGGCGGCCAAGGTCTTGGGCCTGCCGCTGCAAAACGTCACTATGCATGTGCAAATGGCGGGCGGTGGTTTTGGTCGCCGCGCCATCCCGAGCAGCGAGTACGTCTTCGAAGCTTGCGGCATTGCCAAAGCGGCAAACGCAGCCGGTTTGAACGTTGCGGTGCGCACGCTCTGGAGTCGCGAAGACGACATCAAAGGCGGCTACTACCGTCCGATGCATGTGCACAACGCTGAGCTTGGCTTTGATGCACAAGGCAAGATTTTGGCCTGGGACCACGTCATCGTCGGCCAATCTATCGCTGCAGGTACGCCCTTTGAAGGTTTCATGGTCAAGAACGGCGTTGATAGCACGATGGTCGAAGGCATGAAAGAACCGTACGACATACCCATGCGTTTGTCGGCGCATCATCCTGCGGACAACGTGCCGGTTTTGTGGTGGCGCAGTGTGGGTTCGACCCACACCGCTTACGTGATGGAGACCTTGATCGACGAAGTTGCCCGTAGCACCGGGCAAGACCCAGTGGATTACCGCATGGCGCAGTTCGGCACCAAGCACCCGCGCCACGCTAGCGCGCTGCAGTTGGCCGTCAGCAAATCCGGTTATGGTAAGCGTAAGTTGGCCGAAGGACGCGCATGGGGCGTTGCCGTGCACGAGTCTTTCAACACGGTGGTGGCTTACGTGGTCGAGGCCTCGGTCAAAGACAATACACCCGTGCTCCACAGCGTCACCGCTGGCGTGCATTGCAACTTGGCCGTCAACCCGACCAGCATCGAGGCGCAGATTCAAGGCGCTGCGTTGATGGGCTTGTCGATGTGCTTGCCCGGTGCGGCGATCACCTTGAAAGACGGTTTGGTTGAGCAAAGCAACTTTGGTGACTATCCAGTGCCGCGCATCACCGACATGCCTTTGATGGCGGTGTTTATCGTGCCAAGTGCCGAAGCACCGACCGGTTTGGGCGAACCCGGCTTGCCGCCTTTGGCACCGGCTTTTGCCAACGCCATTGCGGTGTTGACCGGCAAGACGCAGCGCGAGTTGCCTTTTAAATTGAGTTGATCAATTTGGCCAGTGCGGCGTCATGGATGCCGATGCGTTGCAAGCTCTGCAGAGTTTGCAACGCATAGTCACGCGTCGTGCCAAAGCGACCCGTGGCATCGGAAAAAATCTGTTGGTAATGCGCTTGGCTCAATTCCCCTGTGAAGTTGGGGCTGCGCCTTGACAGCGTGAAGGCCAGCGCCTGAACGGGCCCCTGATCGGTCTGGCAGCACAGCGTGCGTGGGTCATACACCCCGGTCATCATTTCGCGCAGCCAGAGCTTGCTCACAACGGCGGTCACCTCCTGCTGGGGTACGCGGTAGACCACGCCTTGGCAACTGCCGCCGGACAATAGCGCAAACACCAAGCCCGGCACAGCGGGCGTGCCGCGGTTGATGCGGCTCCACATTTTCAGTGCCCGATGCCAGCCGTGCAGCTTGGCTGGACGTTGCTCGGCAAATTCAAAATCTGGTCGCCAGATCAGCGAGGCATAGGCAAAAATCCACAAGTCTTCTTGGCCACCCCATTGGTGCAAAAAATTCGCCAGCATGGGGGCTGGGTCGCGCGTGAGCGGATGTTTGGGATTCGATGGGGTGTCCACAGTTGAACTTTACAGCGAATGGCGGCATTCTTCGGCATTTTTTCGCAGCTACTTTGGTAACCACTTTGTTCCTGCACTCTGCCCATCGGCGGCTTAAACAAGTAGGATGTATGGAGTCATAAAGTGACCACCTCATTCCCTCCAACTTTGGAATCCATGACTCTTCATTCGACCGTCGCCGACGTTACCGAGCACATTCGCGAGCGCAGCCGCATTTCCCGCAGCGCCTACCTGAAGCGGCTCGACAGCGCAGCGACACGCGCTGTCAATGCTGAGCGCATGGGTTGCAGCAATGTGGCACATGCCGTGGCCGGCATGCCGCTTGACGACCGTTTCAAGGTCGTGACTGAGCGCCGTCCGAACATCGGCATCGTCACCGCTTATAACGACATGCTGTCGGCCCACACACCGATGCAATCCTACCCGGACCTGATCAAACGCGAGGCACGTTTGCACGGCGGTACGGCCCAAGTTGCCGGTGGTGTTCCGGCCATGTGCGACGGCGTGACCCAAGGCACCAGCGGCATGGAGTTGAGCTTGTTCAGCCGCGACGTCATTGCTATGGCGACTGCGGTCGCCTTGAGCCACGACATGTTTGACGGCGCGCTGATGCTCGGCGTGTGCGACAAGATCGTGCCGGGTCTGTTGATAGGCGCTTTGCACTTCGGTCATTTGCCGACGGTGTTTGTGCCTGCCGGCCCGATGCCAACGGGTCTGCCCAACAAAGAAAAAGCCCGCGTCCGCGAACTGGTGGCGCAGGGTCTGGCTGGCCGAGACGTGCTGATGGATGCCGAGCTCAAGTCGTATCACAGCCCTGGCACCTGCACTTTTTATGGTACGGCCAACAGCAATCAAATGCTACTCGAAGCGATGGGCCTGCAAGTGCCCGGTACCTCGTTTGTGGCACCCGGTGGCGACCTGCGTGACGAGCTGACCCGTGAAGCTGCGCGCACGGTGCTGGGGATCGTCAAATCATCCAAACGGTTTGCACCCATCGGCCGGGTCGTCGATGAGCGCGCCATCGTCAACGCGATGGTTGCGCTGCTGGCCACCGGTGGCTCGACCAACCACCTGATCCACTGGGTTGCCGTGGCGCATTCGGCTGGCATTCAAATCAACTGGGACGATTTTTCAAAGCTGTCAGAAGTCGTGCCTTTGCTGACGCATGTTTATCCAAACGGCAGCGCCGATGTGAACCAATTTCAAGCCGCTGGCGGCACGGGTTTTGTGATCCGTGAACTGCTCAACGGTGGCTTTATGCACGAGGACGTGTTGACGGTGCGGCCCGGTGGTATCCGCGAATTCACGGGTGAGCCAGCGCTGGTTGACGGTACGCTGGCTTGGCATCATGTCGAGGCATCCAAAGACGACACGATTGTTCGTCCTGCCATTCAGCCGTTCAGCACGACTGGTGGGCTTAAGCTGTTGCAAGGCAATCTCGGCCGCAGCGTCATTAAGGTGTCGGCGGTTCCTGAAGACCGTCATGTGATCGAAGCGCCAGCCCGCGTGTTTGATTCACAGGAAGACCTGCACACGGCCTTCAACGCCGGCGAGCTCGACTGCGATGTGATTTGTGTGGTGCGCTGGCAAGGGCCGCAAGCCAACGGTATGCCAGAGCTGCACAAACTCACGCCGCCCTTGTCGGTGTTGCAGGGCAAGGGTTTCAAAGTGGCTCTGGTCACCGACGGCCGCATGAGCGGTGCTTCGGGCAAGGTGCCCGCCGCGATTCATGTCTCGCCCGAGGCTGCCTCAGGAGGCCCGTTGGCGAAAGTGTGCGACGGCGACGTGATCCTGCTTAACAGCCTGACGGGCGAGTTGCGCGTGTTGCTGAGCGATGCCGATTGGGCCGCACGGCCGGTCGCCGAGATGCCCGAGGCGCTGCGCAACAGCAATGCGTTTGGAATGGGGCGTGAACTGTTTTCCGGTATGCGCAGACAGGCGGTCAGCGCTGAAGAAGGAGCGATGTCATGGATGTGAACAAAACGGAGCAGACTCGTTTGACGGCCCTGCAGGTGATGCAAGACGCCGCCGTTATTCCTGTCATCGTACTGAACGATGTCGCCCACGCTGTGCCGCTGGCGCGTGCGCTGGTGGCCGGTGGAATTCGCATGCTGGAAGTCACTTTGCGCACACCGCAAGGCTTAGCCTGCATTGAAGCGATTGCCCGTGAAGTGCCGGAAGCGGTGGTCGGTGCCGGTACCGCCCGCAGCGCTGCTGATGTGATGGCTTGCTCCATGGCGGGCGCACGCTTCATCGTCAGCCCCGGCTATACCCATGCCCTAGGTCAAGCCTGTCGTGACACCGGTTTGCCGCTGCTGCCCGGCGTTGCCACCGGCAGTGAAATCATGGCCGCGCAAGAAGACGGCTTGACCGAACTGAAGTTTTTTCCGGCGATTCAAGCCGGTGGTCCGGCGATGCTGAAAGCGTGGGGCGGACCTTTTGGCGATGTTAAGTTTTGTCCCACCGGCGGTGTCAGCTTAGCCAATGCCGCCGAGTTTTTAGCCCTCAACAACGTGGTCTGCGTCGGTGGCTCTTGGCTGACACCCGCCGATGCTGTGGCACAAGGTGATTGGGCGCGTATCACAGCGCTGGCGCGTCAAGCCAGTGAGCTAAAGCGCAGCAGTTGAAACAACCCGCCACCGTGATTGCTCCACAACCGCTGCCCTCGCAACGACGGAATTAGAAACTTCGGTGTAATGAAGTGTCGATCAGCCCAAGCCGGCGCCGTCAGCGTCTTCTTTTCGCTCGATCAATTCAATTTTGTAGCCGTCTGGGTCCGTCACAAACGCAATGACCGTCTTGCCACCTTTGACCGGGCCTGCCTCACGTGTCACATTGCCGCCTGCGGCTTTGATCTTCTCGCAGGCCGCGTGTGCGTCTGGCACGCCTAGCGCAATGTGACCGTAGGCCGTGCCCATCTCATATTGATCGATGCCGTGGTTGTAGGTCAGTTCCAGTTCGGCATGGTCCGGGTTGCTGCCGTAACCGAGGAATGCCAAGCTGTATTTGTACTCAGGATTTTCAGAGGTGCGCAGTACCTTCATACTCAAAACTTGGGTGTAAAAATCAATCGAGCGTTGCAGGTTGCCAACGCGCAGCATGGTGTGTAGAAGTCGCATGGGGATCTCCTGAAAAAAGTGTAAAAAATCAGCGCAAGACATGCGCACGGAACAATTGTGGGGCAAGCTGCTTTATCTGTGTTTTTGAACGGGTGTTATGAAAATGTTTGTAGTGGTGCTGTTCTGCCTGTCAGGTGTGGCACAAGCGTTTGATCTTCAAGCACACCGTGGCGGTCGCGGCTTGCATCCCGAAAATACATTGACTGCGTTTGAATCTGCGGCGCGTCTGGGTGTCACCACCCTGGAGTTGGACGTCGGTATCACTGCCGATGGCGTTCCCGTGGTGTCGCACGAAAGCGTACTCAACCCGCTTTTCACGCGCGATGCCCGTGGCGAATGGTTGTCGTCGCCAGGGCCTCTGATCCATTCGCTGACGCTCGCACAATTACAAACATATGACGTTGGGCGTCTTCAGCCGGGCAGTGTCTATGCGCGAGAATTCAATGCACAGCAAGCGGCCGATGGTGAACGCGTGCCCACGTTGGCCGCTGTTTTTGAGCGCGTCAAAACGCTGGGCTTCGGCCACTTGAACTTCAATATTGAAACCAAGCTGGATCCAAATGCGCCCGGCGACACCCTGATCCCTGAGCCTTTTGTGCGTGCTGTGTTGGCCGTGATTCGTCAAGCCGGTATGACTCAGCGGGTGATGCTGCAAAGCTTTGACTGGCGAACGCTGGATGTTGTGCACATGCTCGCGCCTGACATGCGTACCGTCTATTTGACCGGTGCGCCGCCGATGGCGGGCAGTCCGAACGAAGCGCTCTGGACGTCTGGCCGCAAGCTCAGCGCGTACGGTGGTTCCATGCCGAAACTCGTGCGCGCTGCGGCGCAGGCGGCCAAGGGCGTCACTTGGTCACCACATTGGAGGCAGTTGAATGAGGCTCAGCTGAAGCAAGCCCAGGCTTTGGGTTTGTCTGTGGTGCCGTGGACAGTGAATGAGTCCGCAGACATGAAGCGCTTGATGGACTGGGGCGTTGACGGGCTCATCACCGATTACCCGGACCGCTTGCGCGAAGTCATGGCATACCGCGGGATGGCATTGCCACGTTAGCCGGGCTTGGCAGCTTGTCCGAAGTGCTTCAGAACCAATACGCGCAATAGCTCACTGGCATAGCGACTCAAACGCGTGGCGGGCCTTGCGGCAGGCACGGCCAGCACCAGCTTGTTGCGCATCACCGGTGCATGTATGGCCGCAACATGCAAGGTCTCGGTGTACATCCAGACCTTCACGGCGCTGACCGGCAGGATGGTGTCGACCAGTCCACGTGCTACCAGCGACAAAACCGTCTGTACTGATTCAACTTCGGCCCATAGATTCAGCGGCAAGCCGCGTGGTGCGGTGTGCTGTTCAAGCAGTTGCCTCAAAGCATGTGGCCCACTCGGCATCACCAGGCTGCGCTGGACCACATCGGCCAAGCGTATCTTGGCGGGTAAAGGCCTTGCGCTGACCAGCACCATCGGTTCACGCACCAAGGTTTCTAGTTGGAGTTGCGGTGAATGCGCAGGGTCAAAAATAATCGCCAGATCGGCTCGGCCGGCTACCAGCATTTCACGCAGCCGAATGCTCAATCCTTCGACCACGGTGATGGCCGCATCGGGAAATTCAGTGTGAAAAAGTTCGACTAAATCTGCGGTCAATACATGTGCCACGCGCGGCGGCAGACCCACGGTGAGACGGCCGCGTGGGCTGCGTTGGCGTTCGCGCATATCGGCTTGCGCGCGTTCGGCTAAGTCAAAAATACCTCGCGCATGAGCCAGCAGGGCCGCCCCAGCTTCGGTGGTGCGTGCGCCACGCCCGTGGCGTTCCAGCAGGCGCTGGCCGATGTCTTCTTCCAGCAGTAAGACCTGCCGGCTTAGCGCTGGTTGCGATAAATTAAGCGCTGCGGCTGCGCGGCTGAAGCTACCGGCCTCAGCTACTGCCGCAAAATATTGAAGGCGCGTCAGATCCATCACGTACCATTTGGCTGATAGCAGCTATTTGAAAAATGCATCATTGAGTGGCGCAATTATGCCGACAATTCTGTCATCAACGTCACCGAACATTCAATCCACGCCATGACAACAAACACCGACAACCCGATCCTCACGTATAACCCGAATCCGTCGGCCCCTGGCCTGAAGCTGCCGGCTGGGGCTTGCGACAGCCATGTGCACGTGTTCGGTCCTGCGGCGACATTTCCCTTTGCGGTCAGCCGGAATTTCACGCCTGCGGATGCGCCGAAGGAACGTCTCTTTGCTCTGCATCACCACCTAGGCATCGAGCGTTGCGTGATCGTCCAGTCGGCTGTGCACGGCTTTGACAACCGCGCTGCTGAAGACGCGATTCAAGCTGGCGGAGGCCATTACCTCGGCGTGGCGCTGGTGCCCATCAATATTGCCGATGCTGAGCTCCAACGTCTCGCTGATGCAGGTTTTCGGGGGGTGCGTTTCAACTTCATGAAGCACCTGTCCGCAGGCGCTACGCCCGACGAAGTGGCCTCGCTCACGCTGCGACTCAAACCGCTGGGCATGCACCTTCAAGTGCATTTTGAAAGCAGCATGATTCATACTCTGGCCGCGGCGTTGTCGCGCAGCGCTGTGCCGGTGGTGATTGACCACATGGGTCGTGTTGATGCCGCCTTAGGGGCAGATGGTGCTGACTTTGCCGCGCTCATGCAGCTGCTGCGCAACCCCTTATTTCATGTCAAGGTCAGCGGCATTGACCGCATCGATCCGACGCCTCCGTATGTTGATGGCGTATGCCTCGCCAACACGCTGGTGCAAGCCTTCCCCGACCAATGTGTCTGGGGCACTGACTGGCCACACCCGAACCACACGCATGTGCCGGACGACGGCGCGCTGGTGGATCGACTGTCCGCTATCGCCCCCACCCTGGAACTGCTCGACAAGTTGCTGGTACGCAACCCGCAAGCACTTTATCAATTTACCGTTTAACAACTGCCAAGGAACATTAAGAATGACCATCCTTTCAACAGCTTCATCCATCCGCAGCCCAGGTCGGCTTGCCGGCAAAGTAGCCCTCATCGCAGGGGCCGGATCGGTTGGTCCAGGCTGGGGCAATGGTCGTGCCATGGCGGTGCGGTTTGCAGAGGAGGGTGCCCTGATTTTTGCGGTAGACCGCGAAGCCTCTGCCTTGGTTGAAACCGCGCAGCGCGTGGCCGATGCCGGCGGTGTGCTGGCCACCGGTGTGTGCGACGTGACGCAAGCTGCGTCTATCGAGGCGATGGTCAAAGCCTGCATCGCCGAGTACGGCCGCATCGATATTTTGGTCAACAACGTCGGCGGTTCGGCCAAAGGCGGCCCGATTGAAATGAGCGAAGACATCTGGGATGCGCAGGTTGATCACAACCTGAAAAGCGTCTTCCTCACCTGTAAGTACGTGTTGCCCCACATGCTGGCCCAAGGTGGCGGCACCATCGTTAACATGTCCTCGACTTCGGCTTTACGTTGGACGGGCGCTGCGCAGATTGCCTACGCAGCCACCAAGGCTGCGGTGATTCAGTTCTCGCGCGTGTTGGCTGTGCAATACGCCAAACAGGGCATTCGCGTGAACACCGTGGTGCCGGGCCAATTGCACACGCCCATGGTGGAGGTCCGGCTGGCCGGGCAACGTGCTGGCGGCGATGCTGAAGCCTTGCTGCGCCAGCGCCAAGCGCGTATTCCGCTGCCCTTCATGGGTGACGGCCGCGACACGGCCAACGCGGCTCTCTTTTTGGCCAGTGACGAATCACGCTTTGTGACGGGCACTGAGATCGTGGTCGATGGCGGCATGTCTGTGCGCTGCGATTGATGTATGTTTGATAGAAATAAGGAAATAGCCATGACCATTTTTAACCCCACTTTGAGCCGTCCCGCAGTCTTTAAGCGCCGCACCATCGGCACCGCTTTGACCGTGCTGCTAACGGCAATGGCTTTCAGCTTGCCGGTGGCTGCGCAGTCGAATATCACGCGCCTAGTCGTCGCTTTTCCACCCGGTGGACCGGTTGATTTTGTTGCGCGTACGATCGCTGAGACGTTGGGCAAAGAGCTTGGCCACCAAGTGATTGTCGAAAACAAAGCCGGCGGCAATGGTGCGATTGCGGCTGAATTTGTGACCCGTGCAACGCCAGATGGCAGCACCTTGTGGCTGACCAGCGTGGGCGCGGTCGCCATCAATCCTGCGCTGTATGACAAGCTGGCGTATGACCCACAGCGCGATCTTGCGCCGGTCTCACTGGTGGTCAACAACGTCGAGGTGCTGGTCGTCGGTGCCAACGTGCCGTTCGCTAACGGCGCTGAGCTGGTGGCTGCCAGCCGTGTGCCGGGCAGCAAGCCCTTCGCGATGGCGTCGTCTGGCACCGGCAGCGTGCCGCATTTGGCGATGGAGTTGTTGAACGACGCCGCCAAAATCAACTTGTTGCATGTGCCCTACAAAGGCGCTGCACCGGCGATCAACGATGTCTTGGCTGGTCACGTCACAGGTTTTTTTGGTGATATTCCCGGCCTGATTTCGTACATCAATGCGGGCAAGCTCAAGGCCCTAGGCATTGCCGCGTCCAAACGTCATCCGCTGCTGCCCAATGTCAAAACTTTCAACGAGATGGGCATTCCCGGCGTTGACTCCGACAACTGGTATGCGCTGTTTGCAGCCAAAGGCATCCCGGCTGCTGATCTGGATCGCGTTAACCAAGCGGTGCGCCGCACGCTGAACAATGCGCAAGTTCGGGCCCGACTGCAGGCCTCGGGCGCAGAGCCATCGCCGTCGACTGCGGCTGAACTTGCCGCTTTGTTGAAAAGCGATACGGCTAAATGGACGCGCGTCGTCAAAGCCAAAAACATCAAACCGGATTGAGCCGCCATGCGTATTCCACCCGTCATTCTTGGCACCAAGCCTGAACTCGCTGCACAAGAAGCGCAGATCATGGCTGAGCGCGGCCGCATTTCGCCGCTCTATGGTGTGTTGCTCAACAGCCCACCGATTGCGCACGGTTGGGAGCAAATGCTCTCGGCTGTCCGCAACCGCAATAGCATTCCGGCGGGCCTGCGCGAGCTGGTTATTTTGCGCGTGGCCGTGTTGAATCGCGCGCCTTACGAGTTCGATGCCCACGTGCCACATGCCCTCGCCGCAGGCGTCTCTGCCGAGGCCGTTGAAGCCAGCCGCAGCATGCCGCTGGCAGCCAATGCACCTTTCACTGACGCTCAGCGTGTGGCGCTGCGCTTGGCGGACGCCATGACGCGCGACATCGACGTGCCCGACGCTTTGTACGCTGAGGTGCGGCAGCACTTTGATGTGCAAGGCCAACTTGATCTGGTCGCCACCGTGGCGGCTTACAACATGGTGTCGCGCTTTTTAGTAGCGCTGCAGATTGGTCACTGACATGGCGGAAAACTCCAAGTTCACAGATTTCATTCTGGTTCAGTTGACGGCCTTACCAGGCGCGAGCGGCGCTGAGGCGCTGGCCTTGCTACCGAACAGCTTCGCGCGTTTTTGCGAGCAGAGCAGCTTGCCGCTCAGTCTGCACCGTGTTGCTTGGTCGGCCCCGACGCAGACCGCCTACTGCTACGCCAGACTCGTCGCGCCAACCTCGCTCACCACCGCGGACTTGTCACCGATGAATGATTGGTGGGCTGAAGAGATCGAGGGTTTTAGCAATGTGCGCGTCTCCAGATTAGAGACTGTTTTTGAAGCGGCTGGACGTTCTTCTGGCGCAAATTCGGCCTTTCATTACGTGGTCGAAATGGACCCGGAGGAAGGCTGGATGCCCGAAATTTCTCGTTGGTACGACGAAGAGCACATGCCCGGTCTGGCGGCGGTAGAGGGCTGCATTTTGGCCTTGCGTTTGTTGAACCACGACTACGGCCCTTTCTCGCTAGCCTGCTATGACCTCGTGACGGACCAAGCGTTGACCTCGCAGCCTTGGTTGGCTGTGCGCGCCACGGCCTGGAGCGACATCACACGTCCCCACTTCACCAACACGATCCGCACCATGTTTGACGCCAAGGCTTGAAGCGCTTGACCGAATGAACAATAAATTTTTTAACAGCCGCCGCCAGTGTTTGGCCTTGCCTTTGGCGGCCGGCCTGAGTGCCTTGTCTTGGTCGGTGGCGGCGCAAGCCAGCTGGCCAACCAAGCCGGTGCGCTTCATCGTGCCCTTTGTGCCCGGCGGCACCTCCGATATTGTCGCCCGGACTGTGGCCAACGAGCTCACCAAGCAGCTCGGCAGCCCGGTGCTGATCGAAAACAAGGGCGGTGGCGGCGGCGTGCCAGCGATGCAGGAAGTTGCGCGGGCACCGGCAGACGGCCACACCATCATCCTCGGCCACGTCGGCTCGATGGCGGTCAACCCCTACATATTTCAGAACACCGGCTACGACGTGAATCGTGATTTCGTGCCTGTGACCTTGCTGGCCAAAGTGCCCAGTCTGTTCGTCATTCACCCCGATGTGCCAGCGCGCAATTTGAAAGAATTCGTCGCCTACGTCAAAGCCCGACCCGGTCAGCTGAACTACGGTTCAGCCGGCAATGCGAGTGCCGGCCATTTGGCGATGGAATACCTGAAGCTGGCTACCGGCATGTTCATAACGCATATTCCTTACCGCGGCACCGGTCCGGCTTTAACGGATTTGCTGGCCGGTCGAACGCAGGCTTTTTCGGCGGGCACACCCGCTTTGCTGCCTTTCATCAAGAGTGGCAAGTTGCGCGCGATTGCCACGGGCACGCCGCAGCGCTTGGCGTCTTTGCCTGATCTGCCAACGGTGGCCGAGCAGGGTTACAAAGGCTTTGAGTCGGTGCAGTGGTACGGCGTCATGGCGCCCAGTGCAACGCCGCCTGAGATTGTCAGACGCATTCAGGAGGAATGCTACAAAGCCTTGCGTTCACCGACCATTGCAGAACGCTTTGCCAGCGAAGACGCCACCATCGGCGGCGGACCATCAGCTGAGTTTGGCGCTTTCATCGGCCAGCAACAGCGCTTGTGGAAGGACATCGTCTTGAAGGCCCACATCCGTTCAGACTGATTTAGGCAGACCCTGTGCGGCAGCCCCACGACAATCCGTTTGAACTTACTCAACCCTGCAAATAACAGCTCATGTCCAACTTCACCAAAATCGTCCTCTTCACCGACACCGATGGTCGCGCCAAATTCCGCGACGAATGCGTATCGCTCACGGAAGGTTCTCCTGCGTCGATGCTGTCGCCCGTGTTTCCTTCGGAGGGCTACCAGTTGCGGCAAAGTCCGGTGGGTTTTCGCAGCCAGTTTCATTGCACCGGCCAGCCGCAATGGGTTTTTATCTTGCAGGGCCAGATGGAGATTGGCTTGCAAGGCGGTGCCTCACGCATCTTCAAGGCGGGCGAGCATTTTTATTCAGCCGATGTGTTGCCCGCAGGCGCTGTGTTTGACCCCACGGTGCACGGGCACTGGAGCCGGCAGGTTGGCAGCGACGCGCTGGTGACCTTGTTCGTCAAGGACTGAGCGTAGTCCTAGTCAGCTGGCGCTACCTCTAAATCACTGAGTCCAAAACAAAGCGGCCTGCTGTTCCCTTGACGGGAGCAGCAGGCCGCTTTTTTAACGAGTGCGATTAACGACCGTTGAACGAGCCGAAGTTGCCTGAACGGCCTTGGCCGCCACCACCACCACCACCACCCGAACGTCCGCCACCGCCTCCAGAGCGGCCACCGCCACCGCCGCGGTAGTTACCGCGGTTGCCGCCCGTCGGCTGGCCGGAAGACGGGAAGCCTGAAGAGACATGGCTTGCCGGTTGGGCATCTTCGTCAAACGACTGCGGGCGCTGGCGCGGAGCCTGCGCTTGCTGCATACGTGGTTGGGCCGGCTGGCCGCCGCCTTGTGAGTAGCCTGTGTTCTGGCGTGGGCCGCGTCCACCGCCGCCGCCATTGCCGCCGTTACCGCCGTTACCGCCACCATTGCCCGCGAAGTTTCCGCCGCCGCCATTGCCACCACTTCGGCCACGTCCAGCGTTGCCGCCACCGTTACCGGCGTTTCCGCCATTCCCGCCTCCACCTTGGGCGCTGCGGCCAGGTTGTTGCGGTTTGTTTTCGCGGATGCGCGTCATCATTTCAGAGCGAGCGGCCTTGGCTGCGGCCTGCATCACGTCACGGCTTGGAGGCTTGCCGAGGCCGCCCCAAATCGTTTGGCGACCCATGGCAAGAGGCTCAGCGCGTTCGCCTGGGTCGGCTTCAAAGCCGGGCACCATCACCACGTCAATGTTTTGCTTGGTGAAGCGCTCGATGTCTTGCATGAAGCCTTCTTCGTCTAGACACACCAAGCTGACGGCTTCGCCGCTGTTGCCGGCGCGGCCTGTGCGTCCAATGCGGTGAACGTAGTCTTCGCTGACGTTCGGGATTTCGTAATTCACCACGTGTGGCAACTCGTCAATGTCGATACCTCGGGCAGCGATGTCGGTGGCCACCAGCGCACGAATGTCGCCGCTTTTGAAGCCAGCCAGCGCTTGCGTGCGGGCGGTCTGGCTCTTGTTCCCGTGCAGCGCCATGGCTGGAATACCGTTTTTAGTCAGGTGTTCTGCCACGTTGTTGGCACCGAACTTGGTGCGTGTAAACACCAACACTTGGCTCCATTTTTGCTCCGTGATGATGTGTGTGAGCAGGGCCTTTTTCTTGGCGCGACCGACCGGGTGAATGGTCTGCGTGATGCGCTGCACAGTGGTGTTGCGTGGTGTCACCTGAATCGACAGGGGGTCCCGCAACAGGCCATTGGCCAGTTCGCGAATCTCGTCGCTGAAGGTCGCGCTGAACAGCAAGGTTTGCTTTTGCTTCGGAACCAGAGCCAGCACTTTTTTGATGTCATGGATGAAGCCCATGTCCAACATGCGGTCGGCTTCGTCCAGAATCAGGATTTGCACTTGGCTCAGGTCCAGTGTGCCTTGGCTGGCGTGGTCCAGCAGGCGGCCTGGGGTGGCCACCAAGATGTCAACGCCGCGGCGGAGTTTTTCAATTTGCGCACCCATGCCGACGCCGCCGAACATCACCATTGAGGTGAGGTCCAGGTACTTGCCGTAAGTGCGAACGCTTTCTTCGACCTGCGCCGCGAGTTCGCGGGTGGGCGTCATGATCAGCGCGCGCACGGCATTGACGCCGCGTCGGTTGGTCAGGCGTGGCTCGGTCGACAGGCGTTGCAGCAAAGGCAGCGTGAAGGCTGCGGTTTTGCCGGTACCCGTCTGGGCGCCGCCCAGTAGGTCCGTACCGGCCAGAACCGCAGGAATAGCCTGGGCCTGAATCGGGGTGGGTGTGTCATAGCCTTGCTCAAGCACGGCTTTCAGAATGGCCGGGGCCAAATTCAATTCTTCAAATGTCATGT
>CANFWV010000053.1 GCA_947450695.1 Comamonadaceae bacterium | reverse complement strand
TTCGCTGCCGCCCAACTGCAGAGCAACAGGATGTTCTTCAGCGTTAAAGCGCAAATGCCGCGGCACATCGCCATGCAGCAAAGCGCCGGTGGTGACCATCTCGGTGTAGAGCAGCGCATGGCGACTCAAGAGCCTGTGAAAGTAACGGCAATGCTTATCGGTCCAGTCCATCATCGGGGCAACTGATAATCTTCCACGCACAACTTGTTGATTTAATTCAACATTTTTCACTTTTAAAATTCACTTTTTGGGCCATGTGCAAGACTTAGTGCACACGTAGTGCACATGGCGGGGTGGTTGGGGTAATATTCCGTGAATCAAAGCACACACACGGATTGCACACGATGGCTACATTCTCGCAGTTACCCTCTGGAAAATGGCGGGTACAAGTGCGCAAGTCTGGCATGTATCGCGCTCAAACATTCCAGTTAAAAAGCGAAGCACGAAATTGGGCGACAGCGATTGAAGCGCAAGCAAGCCACATTGCAGCTGGTGGATATGCACCCGTTCCGAAGTCGGCAACATTAAAAGACCTGCTCGACCTGTATGTCGAAACCTTTGCCAAGCCAGCGGGAAAGAGCAAGGCGGCAACACTTTCCATGCTGGTGCGAGAACTTGGCGCTGTAAAACTGGCAAGCCTTAACGCGGTGACGCTGAGAAACTTCGTTGACCGCCGTCAAAAAGCTGGCGCTGGCGGAGTGACCATTGCCGGTGATCTAAGTACCCTTTCTGCCGTCATGAAATGGGGCAAGCACGCACGGAACCTCGACTTACCCGAACGTCTGGCACTCGACGCACGCGCCGCCCTCGTCCACCGCGGCCTAAACACACGATCAATGGAGCGTGACCGTGAGCCTACCGACGATGAGCTAAATCGACTGTACGAGCTCTGGGACGCCAGCACCGGACGCAAGGTTCCCATGAGCTTGCTTTGCCGGTTTGCGCTGGCGACAGGTATGCGTCAGGCTGAAATATGCGGGCTGAAACTGAGTGATCTGGACAGCGCAGCCAAGAGCATCATCATCCGTGACCGCAAAGACCCAAAGAACAAACAAGGCAACGACCAGACGGTTGCGCTTCTGCCAGATGCTTGGGCCATCGTGGAGCCGCTGATTAAAGGCCGCAAGTCCGGCTTGCTATTCCCGTATCGGGCCGACAGCGTATCAGCAGCATTTACCCGTGGGTGCAAGGCCGTGGAGCCACCGATCATTGATTTGCACTTCCATGACCTACGGCATCGAGCAACAGCTTCGTTCTTTCGCATGGGGCTGGGCATTCCGCAAGTGGCGCTGCTGACCGGCCATAAAACGTGGGCCATGCTGCGTCGGTACACAAACATCACAGCGGCCGACGTACACAACGCCGTCAAATAGCAGCTTGCAAAAGAATATTCAGACCCTTGCCGAGAGAATCTAAGCAGTCGACTCTGAACGATTTTTTAGTGCATAGAACCTTTTTTTTCGCCCTGATGGCGAAATTTGGTACAGTGCATTTGTGTACAGCATGATCCTGTGGCGGGTGGCAACCCGTAAGGTAGTCGATATCCTGATCTTGAACTTTGGTTTGAGGGTAATTCGACAAAAATTGCAAGCCTCGCGCTTGCGCCGACTTAGCCCAGGCCTCCGATCGCTACCTGTAGATCGTTGAAGGGAATTTTGGTAACCGGATTGGGCCTAGCGGCTACATCGGTAGGTGACTGAGCAGGGTTTGCGCTGTCACGTTTGCACAATCTTGACAGCGAACTTATCAAAGTCGCTCTATGTCAACTTTTCAATTGGAATTACCGCCAACCTTTGAGGGCTGCGGTCCTGCCTTGCTCGCGTTTGCACCGCTCTCAAATTACGTAGGCTTCGGCCGCAGTCGAATCTACGATCTCATTGCCCGAGATGGATTTCCAGCTCCGGTAAAAATCGGCAAGTCCTCCCGTTGGGTCAAAACGGAAGTCGACACTTGGCTATCTGAAAAGATCGCCACTCGCCAATCCCAGAAAGCTGCAGCATGAGCGCCGGCCTGACGCGCCTGCAAGTGCTTGCCGACAGTTTGGCGTGCATGACCGAAGAAGACTTCGCACTGCTTGCCGACATCACATCAAGCACCGCTGAAGCATGGCGCAAGCGCCACAAAGGCCCAGCATTCATCCGAATCGGCAATCGAGTGCTGTACCCCATTAAGGGGGTTGCTGATCATCTATCGACGCTCACCCGCACGGCCTACCTTCCACCAGCGAAGGAGTGGCTGTGAGTAACCATGAAAAAACTCTCGCGAGCCCAGACCAAATCGGTGGTGCGAAATGAACTCACTCATGAGCCATCGGCCAGAAAAACAGGCGACAAAGTACAGCTTGATTTGGGCTGCCCGTGTAGCGCCCGCGCAGCGCAAGTTGGTGCTGATGGCATTGGCGAATTACTCAAACGCCGATGGGTCGCACATTTTCCCTGCCGTCGCAACGGTTGCCGACATTTGCTGCCTAGGCATCAACGCAACCCGCTGCCACATCCATGAATTGACAAAAAAGAATCTGATAACGATTGTGAAACAAGCTACTCAACATTGGCCCACTGTTTATGCCTTGAACCTGCAAGCCATCGCAGCTCTACCCAAATGCGCAGCCAGATCAAAGCCCAGCAGTCCGGTAGTGGTAAATACTGAGAGCACCAGCTCCCCAGATTTAGTGATCCAGCACTCCAACTTTAGTGTCCCAGACCTCCACAAAAAAGGAGCCGACCCTAACGACCCTGACGTAAGTCAGGGGAGGACCCCGTCGGGGTCTACGGCTTCGCCTCCGCCCCTCGGGGCCGGTTACCAAGTACTGCCGAAAAGAGTTGACCATGTGCTTTTCGATCTGTTGGTAAAAAACGGCAAGCAAACCAAAAGCCGAATCGATGCGCTAGTGAATAAAGCGCATGAACTAGTACAAGGAGGCCACGACGTAAACGGTCTGATGCAGCAAGCAGTCGAAAGGGGCTGGGCTGCGTTTCCACTTCCACCAAAGCCAAAGCCGCCAACCAAGCGCGCCAGGTCCGCCAAGGGCCTAACAAGTGCCAAGACGACGGCGCTTCGTCTTGGTGAAGGAACGGATTGGGGGATGCCCAAATGATGGACATCGTCAAATGCAAAAAGCTCCGGCTTGATCGCCTTAATTACGTTCAATCTGCAGCAGTGAATCCCGACTGCTCGCTCAAGAACGACCGAAAAGGGCTTTACTTGAAGGCTGGTGATTTAGTACACACATCGGGACTTACGATGCGTGAAATCAAAATGGCAAAGCTACCGGCCAAAGGAAAAAATGAGCTAATCCAAGCCCTTATCGACTACTGCTTTCCGTTTTGGGACATTCTAGAGCTTGAGCTAGAAAAAGAACGCGAAGAAGCCGCAGCTAAAAGAGAAGCTGACGCTCGCCAGCAACGCTGGCGGAAGTTTGGCCCACCCCTTCGATATGCTGAGATGGAGTCCTCTGCTTTTGAAATTGAAAACGAGCAAGACCAAAAAGCGTTTGATTCGGTTATCGAGTTCAGTTGCGGGTCCCGCACTAACCTAGCGATATTAGGTCCTCCCGGAACCAGAAAAACACAATTAGCCGCGCTATTTCTTCGAGAGGAGATGTTGAACTACGGAGAACAAGGCCAATTCATCAGCGCATCGGAGTTAGTGAGGGATGCAAAATCTGTCGAGTTGATCAAAAACTACATCACCGTTAAATATTTGGTTATTGACGACGTAGCTTCCAATGCTAACGATGTTGAAATATTGATGCGAGTTGTAGATGCACGCCTTAACAAAAGACTTTCGACCGTTTACACAAGCAATGCTACACCAACCCAGTTGAAAGAAATCTACGGAGCGCGTGGGTTTAGCCGGTTGATGTGCAAGGCAGAGATCGTAGTGGTCAGTGGTCGAGATTGGCGACTATGAAGGGATCCTACAAGGCGCATTTAAATCTGGGCAGCTCCATTTTTAACCGTGAGGTCGATATGAAATCCAAGGAGCAATGCGGCGCCCATGCCCGCACCACGGGCAATCCTTGCAAGGCCAAGGCCGTGCCCAACGGGCGCTGCAAGCTGCACGGCGGGTTAAGCACCGGCCCCAAGACGCCGGAAGGCAGACAAGCCATCGCTGTTACCACCAAGGCTCGGATGTCAAACGGCCAGTTACAGAGGGCGAAAGATGGGTTCCAGATTTGGCTGACAACCGGCGGCCGAGAGCACCTGTCCAGACTGGCAAAGCAACGTTTTGCGCGCGCGAAATTGATCAAGACAAAGACTTTGTGACACACATCCCGCGCATGTGCGCGCGGGCGTCTTGGAGTTTGAACTTTAGGCACCCCGTTTTCACTCAGCCGCCGTAACAGCGGGGGTACGGACTTTGAAGCTCATCAAATTATTCGTTAAATCAATTTGCGCTGAATCCGTAACGACCGCCGCCGACTAGAAATGGCGGCTGCCAACGACAACGGGGAATCGTATTGTGCGTGCGTCAGGGGGTTAACAATCGACTTTGACAGCGCACCGGTCGTTCGCTAGCCCGGCATGTCGTTCAGGGATCACAAGCCGGAAGACTCCAAAAGCGTTGATGGCTTTACTTTTAGCGCGTCTGCGATTTTTGCGATGTTCATTATCGTGATGTTGTGCTCACCCCTCTCGATGCCGCCAACGTAAGACCGGTCAAGCCCCGCGTCTACGGCGAGCGCTTCCTGCGAAAGCCCGATCCCAGCGCGTGCGCGTCGGATTTCCGCCCCAAGTGCCACCAGCACTGGGTCTCCTCCGAACTGTGGGGATGGTTTTGCCATACCCATGATCGTCTTTGCTTGACGGAGAAAGAACCACGGGATAGGATACCCATCGTTACATTTAACTTTTTTAAAGCTTTTAATGAAATTTGCACTTCGACTGGCCGCTGTCGCGGTCCTGCTCACCACTAGTCTGGCGCACGCGCAGCAGTCTCTATCGGATGCGTTTCAGCAAATACAGCAGCAAGAAGAACGAAATCAACAGATCATGCGACAACAACAACAGATGCAGCAGCAGATGGAGCAACAACAACAACAACAACAACAGATACGGCAAATGCAGCAGCAACAGATGCAGCAGCAGATGCAACGGCGGTAATTTGTTTAGCAGCTTGTTGGAATTCGGCATTTCTGCCTGATTCAATGTCGGCGGGAGAAAATTGGCATCAGCGCCCAAGCATTTTCATGATCAAGAAAACAGCCACACTGATTCCCGTACTCGCGCTGCTGGTCTGTGCCGCGCCACACGCCGCCGACATCAATCTGGCGCGTGGAGCAAA
The DNA here is from genome assembly GCA_947450695.1 of Comamonadaceae bacterium. GTDB lineage: Bacteria > Pseudomonadota > Gammaproteobacteria > Burkholderiales > Burkholderiaceae_C > Polaromonas. Next base: position 15,226 of record CANFWV010000053.1, on the reverse strand, counting down.
AGGCGAAGAGGACGTCATCACCGTTAAAGGCGATTTCAGACTTGGGGACGAAAACAAGTTCCGATCAGCCGCCCTTGCAACCAACAAAGCCACGGTGTATTTGGAAAGCAAAGGCGGAAAACTCTATCCAGCCCTTGAGATCGGAAAGATGATCCGTATAAAAGGATTTGCCACAGCGGTTCAGGAAGCCGAGTGCGCATCTTCCTGCGCCATGGTTTGGCTTGCCGGTGAGCCGCGCATGATGAGTAACTTCACCTCGATAGGTTTTCATACGCCGTACGTCATTGATAAAAATGGAAAGACCAAATCCGACGTGACGCACGGTGCGTTGGTCGGCTCATACCTAACTAGCCTAGGGTTCAGTCAAAAGGCGGTCATGTTCGTTGTCACCGCCGGCGCAGATGAAATGCACTGGCTCCAAAAGAGCACAGCAGACAAGCTGGGCATCGCCGTGACCTTTACCACCGCCGCACAGCGCCGCAAGGGCTACGAAGCCTTCAACGAAGGGGTACTTGCTCGTAAAGCACCAGTGCCCGCCAACGAGGCCGCAGCGCAGCTCTACCGCCAGTCTGCAGTCCTTGGGTTCGCAGGCGCACAAAACAACCTCGGAGACCTGTATGAGATGGGCCAAGGCGTACCCAAAAGCGACAAGGCAGCAATCTACTGGTTCACGCGGGCTGCTGAGCGTGGTGAACCAACTGCGTACCTGAGTCTGGCCTCGCTGCTGTCACAGGACACCACCGACCCTGAAATACTGATGGATGCGCTGAAGTTCGCTGCGCTGGCCTACAACTTCCTCCCTGCTGGTCGAAACAAGACCTCGGCAGAAACCTTGTCAACGGCCATTGCCGCTAAATTGACGCAGGCGGATCGGCAGCGTGTACTCGACTTAGTTACCCATTGGGCGCCGTTGTATCAAGAAGAACGTTTGATGGGCAACAAACCCACCCCTTAGATTAATTGGATATTATTTTGGGAGCATGAATATGAAAATATTTACAGATGAGTTAAAAACCTATTTAATAGATTTGAATGTATTTTTAGTCGATTTGCGCAAAAAAATATATACATCGGCAGAATTTATATATCGCGTACTTCTACGGTCATTTTTTATTATATTTAGCGTGGCAATTGCCGTGGGACTGGCTTTAGGGTTTGCATTTATTATCTATAAATTATTTGGCCTAAATGCAGTTTTTATTTTCTACATTTCAATGGCCGCCATTGGGTTGGTATTCATTCTGGCATATAAGCTTGCAAAACCCAGTGAGCCAAAGAAATATTATGCAACGACGCCCATTAAGCCGGCGCAATATTACGCACCAATAACAGCATTAGCAATCGACAATACGGCGGAGCAACTAAATATTCAAAAAGATATTTTGAAGGCGCAGAGGAGAATTGCCGCAAATACTGCCCAGACCGCTTTTTATGACTGGCAGCGCAACAACGAGAGTTGGCGGCAAAACAATAGAGATTAGGTTTTAATAAAGATATATCGATACTGCATAAGTGGCAACTCATTTACCGATTAACTCCCCTGACTCACGTTTTCAGAGTTCGTTGCTTGAGATGTCTTTTGCTTTTAATCAAAATAAGTCGTCTAGTTATTTTGGTGCATTTTTTCCCTCGGCCGCAACGCGATGGACGTACGGGCGACCGTAGAGCGCCTAGACGCCACTGGCGTCAGGGTTCACTGCTTGGCCTTGGGTGGAGTCCATCTGACCAGCCCTGCCGGCAAGATGACCATCCATGGCATAGCAGATGTGGCGGTGTTCAACAGAGGTTGGGGCTGGGTAATCCGGGCGCCTGAAACGCCCTCAACCCACTGAATTTTTGGTGCTACCGCGTTCCAGCGAAGTTATGCGGGGCCACGCAACGGCAACCTCGGTAAATCACTTGGAGATCATGCCGCCGGCTCAGCCGGTCCGAAATCGACCGTATTCGGACATACTTGCGGGTAATGTCCGTAAAATAGCTTGACGGACTTTCGTACATACATAATAATTCGGACACCCTTTTCGTACACTCAGGAGCCGATTTATGTCCAGAACCTTTGCCTACTGCCGGGTCTCCACCGCCGACCAAACAACGGAGAACCAAGTTCAAGAAATCGCCGCACATGGTTTCGCTGTGACACCCCAACGCACGATTAGCGAGACCGTCTCGGGCTCCGTTGCGGCAAATGAGCGCAAGGGCTTCGGCGCACTGCTCAACAGGCTTGAAGCCACCGATGTGCTGATCGTCACCAAGCTGGATCGCCTCGGCCGTAACGCGATGGACGTACGGGCGACTGTAGAGCGCCTAGACGCAATGGGCGTTAGGGTTCACTGCTTGGCCTTGGGTGGGGTCGATCTGACCAGCCCTGCCGGCAAGATGACCATGGGTGTTATCGCGGCTGTTGCTGAGTTTGAGCGTGACCTGCTTATTGAACGTACCCAATCAGGCCTTGCAAGGGCAAAATCTCAGGGCAAAACGCTTGGCAGACCCCAAAGCATTGACGAGGCTGCGAGCAAGGCCGTGGTGCTGCGGTTGGCACAGGGTGAGGCGGTCGCAGCCTTGGCAAGGGAATATGGCACCAGTCGCCAGTCGATCATACGGATTCGACAGGCTAGTGCCAAAACCGTTAGCACTCAACTGGTGGTCCGGCCGTCGGTGTAAATTGTTAGTATCGGAAGAAGTCAAAGCTTCCCTTTGGTGGGGGACGGGCAACGACGCAGAAATGACCTTTTTGAATGACGGAAAAGGCTGTGATTGTGATTTTCACTATCTTTGGCGGCAACACCATCAACAGCCAATGCGACTCGATATCGAAATCGTAAATATTTGAAGTCCACCTTAACCGCCATAGCGGGGGCAACCTCTTGCATCACCCCTTGAACTACGGTGATGTCCTATGGTCATAAGTATCCTTGGGGTTGAAAAATCAGTTCGACTTGAAGGACAACGCCAATGACTCGATTGAAAATAGCCTTCGGTGCGCAGCACTGGTCGCCAGAGTCTCAGGGTGTGTCGACCTCGGCTACGACCGTGGCGGCGATTGCATTGGCAATAGGCGCATAGATATCAACGTCAGTTTTGTTGCGCACATCGAGCGAAACTATCAGCGCATATCGCATCTCAACGTCTTCTTCGAGCATTGCGCCAATCTCTTTCCACCAGCCACCCACAGGAAAAACGGCTATCTCAGACTTGTTTGCGAGCGCGGTCGCTGTGCCGCTCCAAGTGTCGGAGTGCAACGATCCGCGTGACCGCAAACGGCTTCGCAGGAACCAGTCTGCGCTATCGGGATCGATCATGGAATTTTCACGAAAATCTCCCATCTCGTCCCGCTCGATTTTGTTGATGCGCTGATGAAATCGCTCGGAGGTTTCTGATGCGGCTCGGATGGCAAAACGAAGCGCAAAGTTTTGGTAGCGAAACTTGCCCTGCCAGCCGCGTCTACTGGGATTGGGCTGAATGAAGTAGGACAAAGTGACCTTGAGGTCCACTTCGGCTTCGCCCAAGTTTTCCAGCTCGTGCTGAGGCCAGGGTAATTGGTGCATGTTGATGTGGCCAAGCTTGCGTTTCGCACCATTGCGGATGTACGGCACGATACTTTCCTGCAACACAACGGTGGGTCTGTGCGGAGACGAATTCAGCGAGACCTCGGGGCGCACACGCCCATAACCGTAACGCCCGACCAATGCTTCGCGGGCGAGCTGGCCTTGCTCTGCCGGTCCAGGCTGCAACATGAATGGGGTGTACTGAGCGCCGTCCACAACCAGAGCCCGGATGGTCTCGGGCCAGAAAGAAGGATAACGATGGTGCAATAGCGAACATAGTCGCGCGACTGCGGCTGTGGCTGCGCTCGTGTCCCCGGTCTCCGCCAAGAGCTCCTTGTGTGGCTCGTGTGAAGTGGATAGCACCCGGAGGTCTTCCGGACCGACCGTCACCGATTGAGCGACGCGTCCATCCAGACAGGCGTTGCCCCCCTCGGCTACGACATCGGGTTTATGAGGCCAAGACCGAGACCATCCAACGGAGGTCCGCGAGGCCGGAGCCAGAGCGCCTTGTGGCGCGATGGTCGTAAGAGAGGGCCACTTGTTTTGATCAAAGGTGATCTGCGTGGTGTAAGCCCCGACTGTTAATGCATTCCAGGCTTGCGCAGGATCCTCGATGGTTTCCAAGTCATTGATTGCAGGATAGCCGTGCCACTGTTCCCACGGAATATTACCTGCGGCCAGCACAAACAGCCGCGGGGCCAGAAGCGGCTTCTTGTCGACAATCGCCGGTAAATCCAGAGCGGATAGAGAGTCACCATCAAGGCCAAAGGCTAAGCGATCGATCGTGGCGGACCACTCCGAAGGCATGCCTGCGGTGGGGCCACTGGCAGTTGTCATCATCGTAAAGGTGCGCTTTCGTCCTTTCGCAGCAGCCTCGACCAGGCGGATGGCCTCATTCGCCGTCCAACCGTAAAGCCGAGGGGAATTGGCCCCTTGATCAGGCAGGATCTTGACCGACTCCAGCCGGTGGTAGACAAAGTGGTGGTCTTGCGAGGTCAACGGTACCCGCAGATCCCCGTAGAGCGCGACACCTGCCATTGAAGAACCGTGGCCTTGCTGATCCGTAGGAAGCCATCCCGGGCCTACGGCATGCAGATCGTTCGCGCCGATAAGGGGATCCAACAAAGGATGAGAGCGGTTTACGCCCGTATCCAGGAGCGTGACGAATGGAACACCCTCTGGTGCGGGATAGACAGTACGCGCTGCGAGGTCTTGCACCCAAGCGGCTTGTTCATAGGGCTTCAGGTCGGCAAGAAAATAATCTGCCGAGGGCGATGTGGAGCGGATTTCCGCGACCAGGTCGAGCAATTGGAGTGAGTGCTCCAAGGCGGCTCGTGAGGCGTGCACGGCGACCACCACGCGACCTGGAAAGCTGATGTAGCCCGGTTGAACTTCAATGCCCAGTGAGGCTGCGGCGATCCGAAAGGCCGTAGCCACGGCCTGACTTGTTGATGTGCCTAATCGAAGCCAGACCGTGAAAAAATTCCTCTCATGCTCTTGCGGCAGAGGTGCATGGTCTGTCCATAGTTCTGCGAATGCGGCTTGCCGAAATGTGCTGATCGCATTGATCAGGCTTGCATTTTTCGGTTTGGGTGCGCCTCCGGCTTTTCTGGGGGGAGCATCATTATTCAGATACTCCGCCACACGCTTCTCAAATGCCGCCAGCTTACCGTCTGGGACGAACAGGGTGATGACTTCTCCGTCTCCAGGATTAGTGACGTTGAGCACCTCAATGCCGTCACGTTTCCACTCCAACTTGGTTCCGGCATCCAGGGCGCCAGGTGGAGAGATTTCTAAGGAGATGGCCACGCCTTGGTCAGCTGAAAACCCTCTGTCCAAGCGAGTAGTGCGAAGTTGCTCGACTCTATTTTTCAGCCCCTGGAGCTGCGCCATCAGTCCGGCCCCGTGTAGGGCGCGATCACGGTCTTGCATCGGTCGTTTTGGGGCCGACAACATGGACTTGAAGTTTCTTGTGTCAGTGAAACCTGCGGCAAAGAGGTGATCTAGTTCGGGCATGAAGTTTCATCTTTATGCTAATACTTTATCACTCTTTATCTAGCGCGTAATGTTTGTCGAGGTGCTGCTTTTCTTTTTTATGTCAAATGAACTTGACCCGAGGCCCTTTCATTCAAGTGCAGGATGACGCGTTGCGGGTCCACCATTTTTTCGCCATCGATGACCGCGTCCTTCATTGCGTCGGCACAGGCCTTGACGATGTCAGAGTGCGACAGGCCAACGGCCTTGCGCGCTAGTTCCAAAAAGTTCAACTCAGGGCCAGCCAGGAGCACGAGACTGTTGCGCAGCAGTATCTCGGCCTGAGCCTGGTCCGGTAACTCGTAGCGGATGACGTCGTCAAAACGACGGAATAACGCGGCATCCAGCGAGGCGCCGTGGTTGGTTGCCGCTACGATCAGGCTATCCGAGCGGTCCTGCTCGATCAGTTGCAGAAACATATTGAGTGTGCGACGCATCTCTGCCACGTCGTGCTGGCTACCACGTTGTAGTCCCAAGGAGTCGAACTCGTCAAAGAGATAGACACCACGCGTGGTCTTCATTGCATCGAAAACGAGGCGCAGTTTGGAGGCACTCTCGCCCATAAATTTGGTGATCAGCGAGTCAAAGCGGGCCACGAACAGCGGCAGGCGTAACTCGCTGGCCAACATGCTGGCGGTCAGGGTCTTGCCCGTACCTGGCGGGCCGACTAACAGCAATTTGCGACGCGGCTCCAAACCATGGCCTGCCAGGATCTCGTGGTAGCGCTGTTCTTTCAAGATACGCTTAAGACGTTCCTCGACAGAGGCCGACACCACCATGTTGGACAGGGGTTGCTGGGGGTACTGTGCGCTGAGCAACTCGGCCAGCTCACCCTTGGGCTGGGCCAAGGGCAAGGGCCGAGCCGTTTGACGCGGCTGGACCTGATTCCGCGCAAAGTCGATGAGCTCGCGCATTTCCGCTGCGATCTTGACATGACCACGCTGCGCCTCAACAGCGGCAACTTGCAAGGCGACTTTCAAGAAATGATCGTCCTCCTTGCGGATGAAGGCGCGAAGCAATTCAGTAACTTGTGATGCGCTGGCCATGATGATCTTTCAGACCTCAATGGTAAAGGTTTTATCTTGGGATGTTTGTAAGTACTATTTTTACACGCATCGTGCTGCAACAACACTCAATTTTTCTCTGCCGAAGACCTATGGCGAACAAATTCAGCATGATCGTGGGAGTCTTACTCAGGCTGGGGTTCCACGTAATTTAGGGGTGGAGCGTTCGTGTTTAAGTCGTTATGAACGGGAAAAACTTGGAGTTCCCGTCAAGGTTTTGAATTACTGTATTGGTGCTAGAGCAGGACAGATTAATGCTAGCTTGGAGCCCATCCAAAACATTGAGCAAGCCCAGGCGCACGCACGACAGACAATGTCTTTGCTGGAGGTCACCAGCCAGACTCTGCAATCCTCTTCCTAGACATGTTAGATGATGGGCACAATGACTTGGACCTCGGGCAATGCGGACTTCCAAGAGGGCGGATTTTGATTCTCCAAGCCCTTAGGGCCCAGCCATACGGGCTGCACTCACTGCTTTGCCCTAAAGAGGTCACGCTGCCCTCTTCTTTACTCATGAGTCGAAGACGTAATTGGGGGCTCAAATGGGTGACTTCAGCAGCAAGCGAAGGACTTCTCTAGTGCTGGAGCTGAATCTGAAATCACTACAGCGAAGAGCAGCAACCGATGCATATCGGTCGTTTTTATACACTGTCGAACGCCTAGACGCCACGGGCGTCAGGGCTCACAAATTGGCGTTGGGTGGGGTTGATCTGACCAGCCCTGCCGGCAAGATGACCAAACGAACGCAAGCCGGTTTGACCCGCTCTGTTTAGCAGGGAAAGCAGCTAGGGCGGCCGGCAAGCCTCTCCAAGCAGCGCGCGGCAAAAGTCAAGCAAAAGCTTGGTGAGGGCGCTGCGGTGGCAGCGCTTGCACGGGAGTACGGTACCAGCCGTCAGTCCATCATGGGGCTGCGGGCTTCCCAGCGATCAGCCGACTGACAGGAAGTGTCAGCGCGGTGGCCGCGGGAAAAATATTTGCACACAGATTGCACACAACCATCTTAGAATCCGCGTATTTGCTAGTTAATCAGCCCAATCCATCATCGGGGCGACCGATAAGCGACCAGATAAATAGTGTTGATTTGATGGGCGTTTTTCCACTTGAGACAGTCACTTATTGAAATCTTTCGCCTTGCCCAGTGCAGATGGCGGTCGCTCCATTCTCGCAGTTGCCCTCCGGCGCAGGCAGCAGGCGACTATTTGAAACACCCCGCTAAGTGTTTTCCCTAGCGTTTACCCAGCTCGGGTTCAACTACCATCGTTACATTAGAGAATACAGTGTTTTGCACAATGAAACAGAAGTCTCGCAAAAAACCTATTTAAATCCAAACTGAAAAGCCCCAAATGCAAACAACTGAACAGAACTACACACTGGCACCAGGCGCCTGGCGCAGCACCCATCCAGGCTTGGGTAAAAGCCTTCTCAAGGGAGCAGTCGACCTGCATTGCCACAGTGGACCTTCGGTGATGCCGCGCTACTTTGACCACTACGAGGCGATGCAGGAAGCGTCTGACGCAGGCGTGCGCGCCCTGCTCATCAAAGATCATTACTACTCAGCAACACCGGTGACGACGCTGCTCAACAAACACTTCAGTCACATGAAGGTCACCTTGCTGTCTGGGGTGCCGCTGAACAACCAAAGTGGTGGTTTGAACCTTTACGCCGTCGAGCACGGCATTGCGTTGGGTGCGAAGCTGGTGTGGATGCCCACGTTCTCATCTAAGAACCATATCGCGCATCACCGGGATGGCGCCGCACCGAATTTCCCGAGCTCTAAAAAGCCCATGATTCCCCCTACGCCTGTTCACGTTGTGGACGATGCCGGTCGTTTACTGCCGGAGGTCTTGCCGATCCTTGACATGATTGCTGAACATGACGTGGTGCTGTCGTCAGGTCACTTGAACATCAGCGAAATATGGCCCCTTTTTGAAGAGGCACAGCGCCGCGGCATCAAGCGACTGCTCTGCAACCACCCTACTTTTGTCGTGGATGCCACACTGCCCGACATCACGCGGCTTGCAGCCATGGGTGTCTACATTGAACACTCCATGTGCATGTTTGCGGAAGATTCGAAATTCCGGATGTTTGATCCGGAGACTTTGAAATCGCTCATTGAGGCAGCCGGTGTAGACCGCACTATTCTGGGCTCCGACTTAGGCCAAGTCGGCAATCCACGGCTTGTCGACGGGTTCCTGAGCGTGATCGAGATTTGCCTGGACTTGGGTTACACCGAAGCCGAGGTACGCAAGATGGTGTCAAGCAACGCTGCGGACCTGGTCGGCCTGTGAGCGAAGCACACTTTTCATGACCGAGGCCAAAGAAGCCAATGGCGTGCAAGCCGTTCTGTTTGCACTGGCCATCCTGGAGTACGTTGCTGTCCAGCGGGAGGCCGTGGGTGTGACCGCCTTGGCTGAACACTTTGGAACTAACAAAAGCAAGATTTTCCGGCACTTGCGAACGCTGGCGCAGCAAGGCTATGTGGTGCAAGACGAAGCGTCGGAACGTTATCGCGTCGGTGCCCGTTTTATAGCGCTGGGGCACGCCATCAATGACAGCGTCGACATTGTCAGAGAAGCCGTGCCCGTGATGCGCAAGGTGCGCAATGCACTGAGCCATTCCGTCATTCTCGGCATGATGGAAAAGGGCGGCATCCGGATCGTATCGGTCCAACCCGGAACATCTGCGATCGAAATTTCGGTCAAGTCAGGGTCGCTGCTGGGCTATCACTACTCTGCGCAGGGCAAAGTGGCCATGGCTTTCGGCAGCCCTGCCTTGGTCAAAAAAGTCTGTGCCGCAGGCCTGACGGCACTCACGCCGCACACCATCAGCAGCGTCAAAGAACTCGAGAAAGAACTCGAAAAAATTCGGAAACAAGGCTGGGCCATCGCTCCGAATGAAGCGGTCACAGGCTTGAACGCTTTAGCCGTTCCGATTTTTGATGCATCGGGCCAAGTGGCCGCTACCGTTGCCATCGTTGACTCACTGCAATTCATGAAGGAAAAACCCACAAAACTTCAAATTGACACGCTGCTGGCTGCTGGCGTGAGCATTTCGGAGAGCATCGGCTTTCGGGCTTCCGCCCGATAAACACATAAAAATATTCTTGACCAAGCAACCGGAGACCACCATGCACATTAAAAAATCATCCATTCAACGTCGCGTTCTCATTGCCGCCGCATGCCTGTCGGCTTGTGGCTTCACCAGCTCGGCCATGGCGGACAACTACCCTTCGAGGCCCGTCAAACTGATCGTTCCTTATCCAGCGGGCGGCCCTATCGATGCAGTGGCCCGCGGCTTTGCCGAGCGCTTGGGCAAAGTGATGGGACAGCCTGTGCTGATCGACAACCGTGGCGGTGCGAATGAAATCATCGCCGGTGATGTCGTGGCCAAGTCGCCTGCCGACGGCTACACCATCCTGCTCGGCACGGATGCAACCTTCTCCGGCAATAAATTTCTGTTCAAGAAAATGCCGTTCAATCCATTGACAGACTTGGTTCCAGTCTCCCGGGTTGCGCTGGTGAACATGGGTTTTATCGTCGACGGGAGTCTCCCGGTCAAGAACCTGAAAGAGTTCGTGGCCTTGGTCAAAGCCAACCCGGACAAATACAACTATGGATCTGCAGGCGCAGGCGGTCCAACGCACATTCCGATGGACGCGTTCACACGCCAGGAAGGTCTGCAAATCACACACGTCGCCTACAAAGGCATCGCACCCGCAGCGCAAGACCTGCTGGGTGGTCAGATTCAGGCCATGATCGCTGGCAGCACGGCGGCCACGCCTTACCTGGCATCCGGAAAGATGAAAGTGCTGGCCATCAGCGGACCGAAACGCGCCAAGGCTTTGCCTAACGTGCCGACCCTGGCGGAGTCCGGCTACCCCAACACTGAATTTTATTTTTACCTTGGCCTGACCGTACCAAAGGGCACCCCAAAGCCAGTGATCGACCTGATCGCCGCATCGACCCGCAAGGTGCTCAGCGACCAGACTTTTGTCGAAAAGACACTCGACACATTTGCCTTTGAACCACTGGGTGAAACCCCTGAACAGTTTGCTGCTTTCTTGGTGAAGGACCGCGCGGCAGCAGAAAAGAAAATTCGTGATTCAGGTGTCATCCTCGATTGATGCTGACGCGGCAAGAACACATGCAAAACAAAGCGTCCACTTTTCGCGCCAGGCTGAGCGCGGGGCAAGCCCTCCTAGGCACGTTTGTCAAAACGCCCGGCGTTCAGGCCATTGAGGTTTTGGGTGATGCCTCGCTGGACTTTGTCGTCATAGACGCGGAACACGCGCCCTGGGACCGCAACGCAATCGACCTCGCCCTGCTGGCGGCCCGTGCCAGTGACATCCCGGCCCTTGTGAGGGTCGAGCGTGTCGAAGACATACTCACGGCGCTTGATTGCGGCGCCACGGGTGTCATGGTGCCCCATGTCTCCAGCGTGCAAGCAGCGCAAGCCGCCGTGAATGCCTGCCGCTACCGCACCGGGCGCCGGGGCTTTACCAATTCGTCACGGGCGGGTGGCTATGGCCGGCTCGGGTTGACGGCACACGTTGACGAAAACGATGCCCGTACCAGCCTGATTGCGATGCTGGAAGATCCCGAAGCACTGGACGCCATTGATGCGATTGCGGCCGTAGAAGGCATCGATGCCTTTTTTCTGGGCCGCGGTGACTTGACGGTGGCACTGGGAGAAAGCGCCACAGATGCACCGGCAGTGCGTGCCGCCATCGCCCGTTTTGTCAGTGCCGTGACAGCTGCCAAAAAACCACTCTGCGCATTTGTCAACAGTTCGGCCGAGATTCCGGCTCTGCGCGCGTTGGGCATCAACATGTTCATCATGTCGTCGGAGCAGGGCTTGTTGCGCCTAGCAGCGACTGCAGAAATCCATCAATTCAGGGCACTTACCGCATAAGTCACCCACCACTTCAGCGTTATTTTTACAGGAGTTTTATATATGTCCGCCACCGCCACTGACCCAAGCTGGGGTTTGTATTACGCATCGAAACCGCAGCTGAGTGCGTCGGGCCAAAAAACTTGGATCACCCGCAGCGCCAACGTCGTCGTCGTCGTCAGTCAGGTGGTGTCGGGCACGGAGTTGAAGCGTCAAAACAATCCTGATGAGTACATGCTGCTGCTGCCACCGGGCGTCCGGGCCAGCGTGCATCATGGCGGTCAGAGCGTGGCTGCAGGACCGGAAACGCTGACCATCGTGCCGCCAGGCGACAGCGTCATCACGGTGCTGGATGACGGGCTTGTGACGCGGGTCTTCACCGTTCGTGCAACAGACTTGGCCTCACAGGCCGGCAATGCAGCGGTGTATGCCGACGGTGCGCCCTCCGTGGCGCCCCTGCAAGACTGGCCCACACCACCGGACGGTTTCAAGATCCGACATTACAAGCTGTCTGAGTACTCGGATCCCGCCATTTTTGGTCGCTTGTTTCGCAGTACCAACCTGATGATCAATGTCTTTGAACGGAAAACTGATCGGCGTGACCCACGCAAGATGTCCCCGCACGCGCACACCGACTTTGAGCAGATTTCCCTGACGCTTGAAGGCCGTTTTATGCACCACCTGCGGACACCTTGGGGGGCAGATTCCACGGCATGGTGTGATGACAAACACCTCGAAGTCGCCAGCCCTTCAGCCCTGGTGATCCCCGTCAACCTGGTCCACACCACAAGGGATATCGGTGAAGGGGTGGCCTGGCTGATCGATATTTTTGGCCCCCCACGCATGGACTTTTCCATGCAGCCTGGTCTTGTCCGAAATGCGGCCGAATACCCGATGCCGACAAACCAGTAAGCCAGCGTATCTGTTCCTCATGCGTCACATGGAGCCTTCATGAAATTCATCAAACTGGTGATGTCAATCACGCTACTCTGTCCCGTTGTTTCAGTGCAATTGGCGCATGCGCAAACAGCGGCCACCTACCCATCGCGGCCGGTCAAGCTGATTGTTCCTTTTGCGGCCGGCGGTGCTGTCGACCTGATTGGCCGGCAGATGGCCATCGCGCTCGGTGACTCGCTCAACCAAGCCTTCGTCGTTGAAAACAGACCCGGCGCTGGAGGACTGATTGCGTTGGAGCAGGTCGCCAATGCGGCCCCGGACGGTTACACCCTGGCCGTCGGTGGTGCAGGCCCGCTGTCCATGAGCCCCTCTTTATACAAGGATCGCCACTTTGATACGCTGGCACGCTTTGACCCGGTGATTTGGTACGCCAGCACGCCGGTGGTGCTGGTCGTCAATCCGAACGTGAAGGCCTCAACTGTCAGTGAATTAGTCGCCTTGTCCAAAGCCGCTCAGCAGCAACTCAACATGGGTTCGGCGGGTGGCGGCAGCATCAACCACTTGGTGGGTGAATACTTCCAAGAAAAAAGCAACGTCAAATGGCTGCACATTCCCTACAAAGGCAGTGCACCCGCCCTCAACGAACTCATGGCGGGTCGCTTGGATGTGATGATGGATATTGTGCCGACCGCATCGCCACTGGTGAACAGCAGCAAACTGCGTGCGCTGGCCGTGTCGACGCCCAAACGGTCGTCACTGTTGCCAGATACACCGACAATGCAAGAGCTTGGTTACCGTGACTTTGATGTCAGTTCTTGGATCTCGCTGATGGCCCCGCATGGCACGCCACCGGAGATAGTCCAGAAACTCAACGCAGCTCTCAACAAAGCATTGCAAACAACCGCAGCCAGGGCGCGGCTTTCAGCCGTTGGTGCAGAGCCTGAAGGTGGTACCCCAGATCGCGTGACACAGCGTCTGAAGCTGGAAATCCCGCGCTGGGCGGAGATCATCGAAACATCTGGCGCCAAGCCGGACTGAACACAACAGCAAGACTCAACATGTCAAGATTGCAAACAAATATCGGTCGCATCCGGTTGAAGAACCCGATCATTTGTGGCTCTGGTGAGCACACCATGAATGAAGCGGGCATACGCGCAGCCCTGGCCAGTGGCGCAGGCGCTGTGGTGGCCAAGTCAACGAATGAATCGGCAGCCGCAAAATCCCAACTCGATAAAACCGACTACCGGGTGATGGATGATGCTCATCGAGTGCTTCCTTGGGATTTCAACGTTCCGCGCGAGGCCACGCTGTTTTGCCGATCCGGACTGGTGCAACAAGATTTTGAGCCTTGGGTCAAGCAGTTGCTGTCACTCGACAAATTGGCCGAAGCGTCCGACAGTTATGTCATCCCCAGCCTGATCTTGAGCGGTCTAGACCAGTGCACGGCGTATGCGAAAGAGATCGAGAAAATGGGCTTTCGAATTCTGGAAGTCAATATCGGCGCACCGCACGGCGATGAAGCCGCCAAGGGTGCCATCGTGCTGGAACGCGACGCAGGCCGCATCGAAACCATCGTCAGCCAACTTCGTGATGCGGTGAAAATGCCGCTGTGGATCAAATTGACCGGGCAAAGTGAAGACCCTGCAGCGCTGGCCGCTGCCGCACAAAAAAGTGGCGCTGATGCCGTGGTGCTCATGGGGCGCTTCATGGGCTTCATGCCTGACCTGGAAACTGAAGAACCCTTGCTGAACACCTCTGCAGCCATTGGCGGCGGTTGGGCACTGCCACTGACTGCACGCTGCATCGCGCTGGCCAGAAAGCGCCTAGGCAAAGACTTTCCCCTGCTCGCCACCAATGGTGCCCGCAGCGGCCTAGACGTCGCCCGCTTTCTGCTGTCGGGTGCGGCAGCCACGGAAATCACATCGCTGGTCATGATGCGAGGTTACGGCGCATTGACAGAAGCCATCGACGAACTCGATGCGTATTTAGCCGGTCGCGACAAAACGGTCAGCGAGCTGTTAGGTGCGTCAGCAGATCGACTGCAAAGCTACGCACAACAACCCGATCGCGCAGGATTCTGGCACCAATTTGCACCGCCTACCAGCCCATCAGCAGGTGTAGCGCCAGCTTGAAGCTAGGACCCTGTTGTCTAATTAGCCGAGTCTTTTTTTGCACATTTGCAACGCAGGGAAACCTCAAGATTTCCAAAACCGTTCAAAGTCAAATGACAGTTGCTTGTGGTGTTTGATCGACACCAAATAGATGGCGGATGGCCGACTAACTGTCGCACCCAAGACCGCATAGAGCACCAAATAGTCCGTCATCACGTACTCACGCATATCGGCTGGTTGCTGATAGGCCATCATTTTCGCGTAGAGCCTCTCAAACTGCCTCTGCGCTTCGACAGACTCTGGCCGACGACTCATGAATGACCGACCCATGCGCGGATGTCGCTCCAAGTTGGTCACTACTGTATCAATCAGCTCATTCAGCAATTGATCAAAGCCCGCCGAAAACTGGCTATCAGCCCAGAAGACCTCGATGCTTTGAAGATTGGTTTCAAAGTTGGCAGTGAAGCGAACTTCCAGCAAGTCAGGCATTGCCACCTTGCAGCATGCGCTGGCGCTTCGCGCGCAATGCTGTCAAACCGTCGCGCGCGTCTTGGGTGCGACCCGCTTCAATGTCAGCCCAGCCCTGCTCGGCTTCGCTCAGCAGCAACAAATGGATCTGCGAACGCTCCAGCCGGTGATAGTGGTCTAGGCGCTTGGCGTCGATCATGGCGACCACGGGCTCGCC
>CANFWV010000052.1 GCA_947450695.1 Comamonadaceae bacterium | reverse complement strand
GGTTTAACAATAACGGCCTGTGTCGATGCCGTTGCAGTGGACGTTTGTTGGGCCAAAGCCGGGGCGCAAGTTAGCCCAGCCGTCAACATCAAACTCAATACCTTCAATTTTTGAAAAGGAATTTTCATGCTGTCTTTCTACTCATTTGGCGCAAAAGGTGCGTCAACCTTTTTTCACTTGTTTTGAAAGATGTGAATATTAAAGCAATAACTTACAAAAGTTTCAAATGAAAAAGTAATAATTTAAAATTACTTATTGACGTGAAACTTGATAAATCAGCCGAATCCTGCCCTGAACTTGCCAGTTCGCCATGAGTCCTGAACCGCAGTGAGCCGTTGTTACAGTGCCCGGTTGCGGGCCAGCGGTGGGTTCTTGGCGAAGTAGCCCATGATGCCGCGCATCAGGGCGTCAGACAGCTTCGCCTGATACGACGGGTTACGCAAGCGAGCTTCTTCATCCGGGTTGCTGATGAAGGCGGTCTCGACCAACACGCTCGGAATGTCGGGGGCTTTGAGAACCGCAAAACTGGCTTGCTCGACACGCGGTTTGTGCAACTTGCCGACGTTCCCCATCTCGCCGAGCATGGCACCGCCGAGCTTGAGACTGTCGTTGATTTGCGCTGTGGTGCTCATGTCAAGCATGGCTTTCAGCACGTGTTCGTCTTTGGCTTTGATGTTGATTCCGCCCACCATGTCCGACGAATTTTCTTTATTCGCGAGCCAGCGCGCCGAGCTGCTGGAGGCACCCCGGTCGCTCAGCACAAAGACGCTGGCACCTTGCGGGCGGGCCGTGAAAAATGCGTCTGCATGAATGCTGATAAACAGATCGGCCTGCACGCGCCGGGCTTTTTGAACGCGCACATTGAGCGGTACAAAAAAGTCGGCGTCGCGCGTCAGGTACGCCCGCATATTGGGCTGCTTGTTGATGCGGTCTTGCAGTAGCAAGGCGATTTGTAGCACGACGTCTTTTTCAAGCGTGCCGCCTGGCCCTGAGGCGCCAGGGTCTTCCCCGCCGTGGCCCGGGTCGATTGCGACGATGACAAGGCGGTCCGTCTTGTCTTTGACGGGGGACGGTATGACGTTGTTTTTGGGTGGCTCTGTCCGGTGGACTTGACCCGCGATCAAGTCACCCAAGGGATCGGCCAACGCTACCTTCGCTTGAGGGGGAGCAGTTTGTTCCTCTTTCAAACGATCGGCAATCAGGGATTCCAGCGGGTCCAGAATTTTCTGTGGATACAAATCAAAAACCAAGCGGTGCTGGTAAGGCGCAACCGGTGCCAGTGTGAAAACCTGAGGTTGTACGGCTTGCTTGAGGTCGATCACCAAGCGCACCACGCTGGGCGAATTTTGTCCCACGCGAATCCCAGATATGTTTGGGTCTTCGGGCCTGACTTTGGCGATCAACTCGCGCAGTGCTGGCATCAGCTGAATTCCCTCAATATCGATGGCGACACGGGGTGGGTCAGCCAATAAAAATTGCCGGGCTTTGATTTCCCGATCGGATTCGATAGTGACCCGTGTGTAGTCTTTAGAAGGCCATAAACGCACCGCCAAAATGTCTGCACCACGGGCGATTTGTTGCACGCCCAACAGTAGCACCACGCTTCCCAACTTCAGGATGCCGCGGCGGCTGGAAGGCTGACCGATCTTCATGTGTTGACCAGTCTGGTGCCTGCAGCTGTGAGGGCTTGCATGCTGACGCGTCGCTCATCGTCCGCGGTCAGTTCAATGGCGACAACTAAATCGGCGGTGGGTAAGTGCTCGCCAGCTTTTTCAGGCCATTCGACAAGCTTCAGGCCGGGGCTGGCGAAGATCTCACGAAAGCCGGCTTCTTCCCACTCGTCGGGGTCGTTGAATCGGTAAAAGTCAAAGTGCCAGATGTTCACTGAGCCACTATCTGGGCTGATGACGTTGTAGGGCTCGACCATGGCGTAGGTCGGGCTTTTGATGCGCCCTTGAACGCCGAGTGCTTTCAGCAGATAACGCACCAAGGTGGTTTTTCCGGCGCCGAGATCCCCATGTAATTGAATTGACGTATTTAGTTCAGGCCCAGCACTTTGCACTCGTTTTGCCAGCGCTTCAGCAAACGCCCGCGTGTCGTCTTCGCTTGACCACAGCAGACTTTTTACAATAGCGGGGTGAACCTCAATAGCCATCAATTCGTGTCTCAAATTCAAATGTGGGCGCGCGAGCTTGGATTCTCGCAAATTGGCGTGACGGGGATTGACTTGTCTACGGCCGAAGCTGGATTATCGGCTTGGCTGGCAGCTGGATTTCATGGGGACATGCATTACATGGCGGCGCACGGTTTGAAAAGAGCGCGGCCGGCGGAGCTGGTTCCCGGCACGGTGAGCGTGATCACGGCGCGCATGGACTATTTGCCGAGGGCTGATGCCGTCGATTTGGCTGACTGGCAAGCGCGCGAACTCGCGCGTCTGGAGCGTCCCGGTGAAGCTGTGATTTCGGTCTACGCTAGAGGGCGGGACTACCACAAAGTGATGCGTGCGCGACTGCAAAAACTCGGTGAGCGCATCGCTGAACACGTGGGTCAACTGGGTCATCGTGCCTTCACCGATTCGGCCCCAGTCCTAGAGGCAGAACTGGCTGACCGCAGCGGTCAGGGCTGGCGAGGCAAGCACACACTGTTACTTAATCGCGAAGCCGGGTCGATGTTTTTCCTCGGTGAAATCTATGTCGACATGGCGTTGCCGCCCAGTGATCCCGTGACGGCGCATTGCGGCAGTTGCAGCGCCTGCATCGACGTTTGCCCGACTCAGGCCATCGTGGCGCCGCACCGACTGGACGCGCGGCGCTGCATTTCTTACTTAACGATTGAGCATGTGGGATCGATTCCGTTGGAGCTGCGTGTCTTGATCGGGAACCGAATTTATGGCTGTGACGATTGCCAGCTGGTCTGCCCATGGAACAAGTTTGCCCAACGCAGTGCGCTGCCTGATTTTGACGAACGCAGCGGTCTGAGTGGTCAGCAGTTGCAAACCATGTTCAGCTGGAGCGAAGCCGAATTTTTGCGCTTCACTGAAGGCAGTGCCATCCGGCGGATTGGCCATGAACGTTGGCTGCGAAATTTAGCGGTGGCGATGGGCAACGCGCTGCGGTTGGCCAATGAAAGTGCTGTTGATACCGGCGCACTTCAAACCGCGCTGCTGGCGCAAAGTCAGCATCCTTCTGAGGTCGTTCGTGAGCATGTGCAGTGGGCGCTGCTGCAGTCAGGTCTCAGCGCAGCACACTCAGCGCAAACGGCAGACTGAGCATGCCAAGCACGGTTGACAAGGTCACCAGTCCAGCGACATACGCGCCGTTGTAGCCCATGCGCGCGGCCAGCACATAAGCACTAGAAGCCGTTGGCAGGGCAGAAAAAGTCAGCAATACCGTGCTTTGAACCGCAGACAAGCCGAACAGACGCGCCAGCCCGAAGGCGGCCAGCGGCAGCAACATGTGCCGAATCAGCAATAGCAGCGTCGTCAGTATTTTGGACTGTGCCATGGAAGCAAACTGCAAGCCCGCCCCCGCCGCCATCAAGCCCAGCGCCAATGAGGCTCCGCCGATGCGGGTGGTCGTGGGCTCCATCCACAAGGGGATATGTAAGCCGAGCAGGTTGGCCGCCAAGCCGCTGCAGGTGGCGATGATGAGCGGATTACGCGCCAGTTCACGGACAAAACCGCGCTTGGCATGGCGTGTCATGGGCCAAACGGCGGCGACATTGAGCAGCGGGACACAAACGCCAATTAGCACTGCAATCAACAACAAACCTTGCGCCCCAGCCAGTCGCTCTGCCATCGCCAAGCCAATGAACGAGTTGAAACGAAAGGCGACTTGGGCGCCGCCGGCATGTTGGCGCGGGTCGATGCGGGCGCCAAGCCACGGCCAATATGGCAAGCTATAGGCCATCGCAATGCCCGCAAGACTCAAGATTAGCCCGGCACCGATGAGGCTGGAGGTGGCCCCCAAATCAAGCGGACTTTTGACGATGGACTGAAACAACAGCACCGGAAAAAGGAAGAAATAAACCAGGTTTTCGACCTGTTCCCAAACGGTGCGATTGAGGGCCGTGTAGCGGCACACCAAGTAGCCGCAGAGGATCAGAGAAAAGTCAGGAAATAAAAGTTGGGCGTCATTCACAGCTCAAGAATAACCGCCCGGCTTCAGGTCAGCGCTTGCGTTTAACATGCGAGCTGTTTTTTAATTCACCAAAGGGCCTTTCATGCAACGTCGCCATCTGCTCAATATGGTCTCCCTGGCCGCTCTGGCGTTGACCAGTTTGTCCGGTTCAGCCCTCGCGCAAAACTATCCCAACAAGGTCATCAAACTGCAGGTCCCGTTTGCACCCGGAGGCACCACCGACATCGTTGCCCGTGTGATTTCCGACCCACTGGGCAAGGCCCTAGGGCAAGTCGTGGTGGTTGAGAACAAGGCTGGCGGCGGCGGCATTGTTGGCGCGACGGAAACAGCCAGAGCCACGCCAGACGGCTACTCATTGGGCATGGCGACGGTCTCCACCACCGCAGCCAACCCGGCCATCAACCCCAAAATTCCGTACAACCCCCTGACGGATTTCACGCCGATCATCAACATCGCGGCCACGCCCAACATCATTGCAGTACATCCGAGCTTTCCGGCCCGTAACTACAAAGAATTCATGGCCGAGCTGAAGAAAAATCCTGGTAAATACTCTTACTCGTCGTCGGGCACGGGCGGCATTGGTCACTTGCAGACCGAGTTGTTCAAAAACCTAACGCACACCTTCATCACGCACATTCCTTACCGCGGTGCGGGTCCTGCACTGAACGATACCGTGGCCGGTCAAGTTCAAATTATTTTTGATAATTTACCTTCTGCGCTGCCGTTCATTCAGCAAAAACGTTTGATCCCGATCATCGTGGCGGCGCCCAATCGGCTAGCGGTGCTGCCAGACGTCCCGACCTTCAAGGAAGTCGGTCTGGAACCGGTGAACCGCATGGCTTACTACGGCATTCTGGGCCCCAAGGCCCTGCCGAAAGAGGTGGTTGACAAGGTCAGCGCTGGGGTGCGCAAGGCGCTTGAGGATCCTGCTGTGCGCAGGCGTATCGAGGACACAGGCTCGATCATCATTGCCAACACGCCAGAGCAGTTCACCGCGCAAATCAAAGCCGAGTTCGAGGTCTACAAAAAGGTCGTCTCTGACAGCAATCTGAAGCTTGACTGAACTCTGCCGGCAGGCTTTTCACCCTGCGGCCTGATGGACAGCTTGAAAGCCTCGCAGCCGTTTGCGAGGCTTTTTTTATGGGCGGTTAGAGCGACAAGCCGTTAGCAAAGTGATGCCGCCGTTTGAGGGTAAAAAATCTGACATCGGACGGCAGGATCCACTGCTGCAAAACTCGTAGTCGGCCGCAAAGCTTGAGCGCGTGAGTCTCAATACCTCGGGTTGACTGATGAGAGGTTTGTAGGCGTACCAGCCGTTGTTGAGTTGCGCATCTGGCGGCGGCTCCATTCCGGCACCTGAGCCGCGTACGCGTGCCTCGATTGCCTTGAGGACGAGATCATTGGCGAGCGTGTCGTTTGCAATCGCGTAATCCTCTTCCCAGCGGACTTTTTCAATCGTGTGGATCCAAGCTAGCGTGAACTGCTGTACCGGAATGAAGACCGGCTCTACAGCGGTTGAACCGACAGCGCCCAGCAGCGCCAGGCAGACGCCGGTCAATCCCACACTCAAGCCGCAGGGCTGGTTGCACCAGGCCACTGGCGAGTCCGCCAGACATGCCAGACCAAAAAGATAGCCACTGCAACGAGGCCAATTTCATCGGTCATCGGCAGCGCTACAACTAAAAAGCTTGCCGCCACAATAACGAATATGCGTTCTACCCAGTTCAGGCGGCCGATCAAAAAGCCAATGGCGCCCGCGCCCCACATGGCAATCGCCACCAGCGCCTTGAAGACCACGTAGGTGGTGTCCATCCAGTCGCCGCCTTGCAGCATCAGCGCTGGCGTGTAGACGGCCATGAAAGGCACGACGAAGCCGGCAATCGCCACGCGCAGCGCCTGAACGCTGATTTTCAGGCCTGACTCACGGGCGATCGGGGCGGCCGCAAAGCAGGCCAGCGCCACCGGCGGCGTCAGGTCGGCCATGATGCCGAAGTAAAAAACGAACATGTGCGAGACCACCAGCGGTACACCGAGCTCCAGCAAAATTGGCGCCGCCAGTGAACTGGTGATGATGTAGTTTGGGATGGTCGGAATGCCCATGCCCAACACCAAGCAAGTTAGCATGGTCAGCAGCAGCGCCAGGAACAGACTTTTTTCACCCACTGCGATGATCTGGCCGCCGAGTTCTGCTGCCACACCGGTCAGGTTGATGACGCCGATGATCACGCCCACCAAGGCGCAGGCAATCGCCACCGGCAGCGCATGGCGCGCGCCATTGACCAATGCTTGCAGCGCCATTTGACGTGCATCAGCGCCGGTGCGGCGGATGTAAGTCAACGCCACCAGCAGCGCGGAAATCACAAAAAAGGTGCCGACACCGAACTCGAAAAAGCCGGCGCAGGCAAAGCCCAGTAGCACCCAAAACAGCACGCGCAGAGGCAAGCCTTTGACGCCCGTCAGCACGGCTGCGCCAAAGATCAAAATCACGGTCAAGCCCAGGCCAACGGTGCCTGAAAACAGCGGCGTGTAACCCGAGAACAGCAGACCTACGAGACCCAGCAGTGGCAGCAATAAATACCAGCGTTCGCGCACGGCGGTCCATGGATTCGGGCATTCATCCTTGGACAGACCCAACAGCCCTTTGCGGCCGGCTTCCAAATGCACCATCCAGAAGGCGGTGACGAAGTAAAGAATGGCGGGAATCAGCGCGGCTTTGCAGATCTCGATGTAAGGCACGTTGATGGTTTCGGACATGATGAAGGCGACTGCGCCCATGACCGGCGGCATGATCTGACCGCCCATGCTGGCGGTGGCCTCAACGCCACCGGCAAAAGCCGAGCTGTAGCCGAAGCGTTTCATCAGCGGAATCGTGAACTGGCCGGTGGTGACAACGTTGGCCACGCCCGAGCCATTGATGGTGCCCATCAGGCCTGACGAAATCACCGAGACTTTGGCCGGTCCGCCGCGCGTGTGGCCGACCGTGCCCATAGCAAAGTCGTTGAACAGTTTGATCATGCCTGCTTGCTCCAGAAAAGCGCCGAACAGGATGAACAGAAAAATGTAGCTCGAGGAGACGTAGGTTGGCGTGCCGTAAATGCCTTCCGTGCCAAAGCCCAGTGTGCCGACCACTTGGTCGAGCCCGAAGCCACGGTGCGCCAGTGCACCCGGTAAGTATTGGCCAAACAGGGCGTAGGCTAAAAACATGGCACAGATCAGCGGTAGTCCCCAACCCATCATGCGGCGTGCGGCTTCAAACACCAGCAGGATGGTGACCACGGCGATGACCCAGTCAGCACGGGTCAGTTCGCCCGCGCGCAGCGTCAGGTCAGCCTCAAAATACCAGTGGTAAAAACCGAAGGCGAAACCCGTCAGCCCGAGCACCCAAGCCAGCACCGGCTGGCCATTCCCTTCACTGCGAAAACCCGGGCGTAGCGCAAACACCAAGAGCAACACAAAGCCCACATGAATCGCGCGGACGACCTGACTCGACAAGGGACTGAAAGCTGCCGTCCAGAGTTGAAAGCTGGAAAACGCCAAGGCGATCCAGAAAATGAAGCCGCCAAGGCGCTGTTCGGAGGTGTTGTCAGGGGCGCTCATGAGATTCTTGGGAGGAATTAAAACTTAGAAATAGAAAACAGAAACGGCCCCAAGCTTGAGCGGGGCCGTTTCTACGCTGGCACTTTGATGCGCAGGTTGCGCTTACTTCATCACGCCAACTTCTTTGTAGTAACGCGCTGCGCCTGGGTGCACGGGCACCGGCATGCCGCGGACGGCGTTTTCGCGTTTGATGGCTTTGGCTGCGTTGTGTGCTGCGTACATCGTGTCGAGGTTCTCGTACAGCGTTTTGGTCATCTGATAGGCCAGTTCATCAGAGACGCCGGAGTGAGTGACCAAAAAATTGGGGATGGCGGCGGTCGGAATATCAATGGTTTGACCTGCATAGGTGTTCGCCGGGATGACGGACGGCTGGTAGGCGGCGTCGCCAACACGGGTCACGACGTCAGCCGGTACTGCGACAACCACAATTTTGACCGAGGTGGCCAGATCGCGGATAGAGGCGACGCCCAGACCGGCGGACTGCAAGGTCGCGTCCAGCTGGCGATTTTTCATCAGCTCGACCGACTCGCCAAAGGGCAGGTATTCAACTTTGGCCATGTCGCTGTAAGTCAGGCCGGCAGCCTTGAAAATAGCGCGAGCGTTCAGCTCGGTGCCTGACTTGGCTGCCCCGACCGAAATACGTTTGCCTTTGAGGTCGGCCAGCGTCTTGATACCAGAGTCGGCATTGGCGACGATTTGGATGTAGTTGTTGTACGTTGCGGACAGGCCGCGCAGTTTGGTCAGCGGCTTGGGGAAGCCCGCTTCTGCATTGCCTTTGTAGGCGTCAGAGACTGAGTCGGCCAGCGCTATGGCGAGTTCCCCGCGACCGGCTTGGAGTAAATTCATGTTTTCAGCGGAGGCTCGGGTGACCTGTGCTGTGGCGCGTACGTTAGGGATATTCTTGGCATAAATTTGCGACAGCGCCACGCCCAGCGGGTAATACACACCGCTTTGGCCACCGGTCAAGACGTTAATGAATTGCTGTTGCTGTGCAACAGCAACGCCGGTGGCTAAGGCGGCCCCGAGGCTAAAAATGAGACCAATTTTCTTGAGTAAATACATTTTTATGTTTCCTTTGGTATGAATTTATTGGTATTTATAAGAATACATTAATTTTTTAGTGGTGATATTTTTGGTGCTTGTTGGATAACAGTTTTTGACGGGTTTTTTGACCGAACGTGTGGACAAGTACATTTGTTCTCAGCGTTTTTGAACGCTGGTTGCAGGAAGAATTTTTTGTAAAGGGTTCTTGTGGTTTCAATCGCTTTTCGGGGGGCGTCTACGTTGGCGGTCGATGCTTTTGTCGATGCCCTTTGGCTGGAAGACGGCCTGTCGCGCAACACCCTGCAGGCTTATCGGCGCGACCTCAGCTTGTTGGCGCAGTGGTTGGCCGCTCGCGGCCAGGCGCTCAACAGCGCGACGGAAACCGACCTGAGTGCATATTTCGGCGCACGCCATGCCGAGACCAAGGCGACCACGGCGAACCGACGGCTGACGGTGTTCAAGCGCTACTTTCGCTGGGCTGTGCGCGAGCACCAGCTGACCGAAGACCCCACTCTCAAGCTGCAATCGGCTCGTCAAGCCTTGCGTGTTCCCCAAACCATGTCGGAGGCGCAGGTCGATGCACTTTTAAGTGCGCCGCCGGATGATACGCCGCTGGGCTTGCGCGACAAAGCCATGCTTGAGTTGTTGTACGCCAGTGGGTTGCGGGTGACTGAGTTAGTGGGCCTGAAAACTTTTCACCTCGGCATGAACGAAGGCGTGCTGCGCGTCATGGGTAAGGGCAGCAAGGAGCGGCTGGTCCCGTTTGGTCAGGTGGCGCGGGAATGCATCGTGGCTTATCTGGCTAAAGCGCGGCCGGCTATTTTGGGCGGGCAGCAAACCGATGATTTGTTTGTGACCGCGCGCGGCAGCGGCATGAGCCGAGTGATGTTCTGGATGCTGGTGAAAAAATACGGCCAACTCGCCGGCATTCATTCGCCCCTGTCACCGCACACCTTGAGGCACGCTTTCGCTACCCATTTGCTGAACCACGGCGCTGACCTGCGCGCCGTGCAAATGCTGCTAGGTCACGCCGATATTTCGACGACAACGATTTACACCCACGTGGCACGTGAGCGCTTGAAAGCTATTCACGGAAAACACCATCCGCGCGGCTGAGGTCTCGCACAAGCACCGACTCACTGGTACATGTAGTCGCGTTTGAACGGATAAACCGAGGGGTTTTCTGACGGGCGTGTCGCCAAGACTTGGTGCAGGGCGATCCAGCCTTTCTCAAAGCTCATGGCGCTACCAGCCAAGTAGAGCCTATAAGCGCGCAGCGTTTTTTCGGCGTTTTCGTTGCCACCATCCGCGGCGAGAACGTCATGGGCGGTGTCGAGTTGCGCTTCGAGTGCATCCGACCAATCCCATAAAGTGCGAGCGTAATGGGGCCGTAGATTTTCGGCATCGACCACTTCAAGTCCGGCCCGCGCCATGTGTTCGAGCAAACGGCTGACGTGCACCAGCTCGCCTCCAGGAAAAATATATTTCTCGATGAAATCCCCCATGCCAGCGCCGAGTTGCCGGTTGTCGGCGCCGCCCGCTGTGATGCCGTGGTTGAGCGCCAGTCCGCCTGGCACCAGCAGGCTCAGCACCTTGGCAAAGTAACGCTCTAGGTTGGCTTGGCCGACGTGCTCCAACATACCAACCGACGAAATTTTGTCGAAAGGCTGGCGCTCGTCTAACTTTCGATAGTCCAGCAACTCGATGCGCACGCGGCCCTGCAGTCCTTTTTCCTGAATCAGGCGCTGCACGTGAGCATGCTGATTTTTCGACAGCGTGATGCCCGTGGCATCGACATCGTAGTGCTCTGCAGCCCACAGAAGCAGTGCACCCCAGCCTGCACCAATGTCGAGAAAACGCTCGCCCGGCTGCAGCATGAGCTTGCGGCAAATATGGTCTAGCTTCGCGTCTTGCGCTTGCGCCAGACTCATTGCCTCATCCCGGTAATAGGCGCAAGAGTAGACCCGGCGTGGGTCCAGCCACAAGGCATAAAAATCGTCGGACACATCGTAGTGAAACTGCACTTGTGACGCGTCTTTTTGCAGCGTGTGCAAGCTCAGGGCGCGGGCTCGACCGAGCAAGTTGCGCCACCAACCGTTGTCGCTGAGGACGGGGTTGCCCGGAAGCAAGCCAGCGACAGTGGCCATGACGTCGCGCATGCGTCCTTCGAGCTTTAGTTTGCCTTCAACAAACTCTCCGGCCAAGGCACCCATCTGCCCAGTCTTGAGCCTCGCCAAACTCGACCACTCAGAGAGCAGCAACTTGACCGGCGCATCGACGGGCCCAAGCATCTGACCTTTCGGCAGTTGCACCGCGATCGGCATCGACAGCCCCCCAGTTTGAGATTGAAGTGGGGTGTGCAGTAACTTATGCATGGCTTAACTTTTCGGCAAATCGTTCGAGATTGAACGCACTTGGCACTCTCAAAAGACGCACAAAAAGTGTCAAGCTGTTAATAAGCTTAATTAAGTATTTAAAAGCCTGCAAGCTGAGCAGGAAAGAAGCATTAAGTTAATGAGTGAATTTAAATGACCCTCGGGAGAACCTAACCCAGCAGTGCTAGTTCAGTATCTTCAAACCCTGCCGCGCGTCTGGCCTCGAGGTTGAATGGGGCTCTTAGTTTAGGTGCACCGTGTTGGGCAGCCAACGATGCATAGGTGCTGATCGGGTCGAGCCCGCGTGCTTTGCACAGGTGGCGGTACCAGCGGTTGCCAATCGCAACATGGCCAATTTCGTCGCGCAGGATGATGTCAATGATCTCGCCGCCCCGGCGGTCGCCGACCGAGTTCAGTTTGTTGCGAATCGCCGGAGACGCATCGAGCCCGCGCGCTTCCAATGTGCGCGGCACCAGGGCCATGCGCGCCATCACATCGCCACGGGTTTTTTCTGCCATTTCCCACAAACCGTTGTGCGCCGGAAAATCGCCGTACGCAAAACCGAGTTCGGCCAGGTGCGCGTGCAGCAGTTGAAAGTGCAGGGCCTCCTCTCGCGCCACTTGCAGCCAGTCGAGGTAGAAGGCTTCCGGCATACCCGCAAAACGCCAGAGTACATCCAGCGCTAAATCGATGGCGTTGCTCTCGATGTGGGCCAGCGCATGCAGCAAGCCCGCGCGACCTTCAAGCGAGCCGACCGCGCGGCTCTTCATGTCGGATGGAGGGCGTAACTCAGGCGTGTCAGGTCGGCCTGGCACGCCGGGCGGCTCGGTCAGGACGGCTTGCGTCTCGGCCAAGCTCAGAGCGCTGACCGGTGGCAGTTCGCGCACGGCAGCGGCTTTTGCTGCGGCGTTGCGCATCAGGAGCAAGCTGAGGGCCTGCGGGCGCAGGGAAGTCGAAGGCAAGCAGGATGAGAGCATGCCGGGCATTATCCCGGCCTCTTACGCTTACTCTTTTCTGCCTTACCCTTGCCGCCAACGACAATTTCAGTCTTCCTTACAATTCTCGGCTTGTTTGCGTACTTCAAAGGACCACGATGGCGATCTACCAACTGGGCGACTTGTCCCCTCAATTACATGCTTCCGCTTGGGTCGCTGACAGTGCCGAGGTGATGGGCGACGTCGTCATGGGCGAGGGCAGCAGCGTTTGGTTTGGATGCGTGGTGCGCGGTGACTCCGACACCATCCGCATCGGCCACGGCACAAACATTCAAGACAACAGCACGCTGCATGCCGACCCGGGCAAGCCGTTGACCATCGGTGACAACGTGTCCGTCGGCCATCAGGTCATGCTGCACGGCTGCACCATTGGTGATGGCACGTTGGTGGGGATTGGATCGGTTGTCTTGAATAATGCGCGTATCGGTAAAAATTGCATCGTTGGTGCCTGCTCTCTGGTGACCGAGGGCAAAGCATTTCCGGATGGCTCGATGATCATGGGCAGTCCGGCCAAAGTCGTTCGGCAGTTAACGCCGGAGCAGATCGCCGATCTGCACAGAACTGCAAAACACTATGTTGACAATGCCCAGCGCTTTCAAGCTGGTCTCAAGAAACTGGCCTGATTAACTTTCATAAGAATGTCTGAACTTCACAAATTTATTTTCAATGGCTTGCCGGTCCGCGGCATGCTGGTCCGACTCGATGACGCTTGGCGTGAAATTTTGAAACGCCGCGCAGCCGCTGGTGGCTACCCGCCCGAGGTGCTGCAATTGCTAGGGGAGATGACCGCTGCTGCGGCGCTGATGCAGAGCAACATCAAGTTCAATGGCGCGCTGGTGCTGCAGATTTTTGGTGACGGTCCGGTCAAGCTGGCAGTCGCTGAAGTTCAGCCCGATTTGAGCTTGCGCGCGACTGCCACGCTGACGCCTGCCGGTGCTGGCGGTGTGCAGCCGGGTGCGAGTCTGAGTGAGATGGTCAACCTGAATAACCTCGGCCGCTGCGCCATCACGCTCGACCCGAAAGACCGCTTGCCAGGTCAACAACCTTACCAAGGCGTGGTGCCGCTGTTTGGCGATCAACACGAAAAGCTTGAAAAACTCAGTGAGGTGCTGGAGCACTACATGCTGCAAAGCGAGCAACTCGACACCAAGCTGGTGTTAGCGGCTAATGGTGAAGTCGCAGCGGGGTTACTGATTCAGCGCTTGCCTGTCAAAGGGCAGGGAAACCTCGAAGGTCAGATTGATTTTTCGGCGAATGAAGACGAGATTGGTTTGAACGAACACTACAACCGAATCTCGTTGTTAGCGTCCACGCTCAAGGCCGAAGAGCTGCTCACGCTGGATGCTGACACGATCTTGCACCGGCTGTTTTGGGAAGAGCAGATCACGCGTTTTGAGCCAGATGCGCCAAGTTTTGCCTGTAGCTGCTCAC
This sequence comes from Comamonadaceae bacterium, assembly GCA_947450695.1. Classification (GTDB taxonomy): domain Bacteria; phylum Pseudomonadota; class Gammaproteobacteria; order Burkholderiales; family Burkholderiaceae_C; genus Polaromonas. Next base: position 7,422 of record CANFWV010000052.1, on the reverse strand, counting down.
GTGAGCGGGTCGGCAACATGCTGCGCGGGCTGGGGGTGGCTGAGATCGACAGTATTTTGGCCGAGCGCGGTGATGTCAATGTCGGTTGCGAGTTTTGTGGCGCTCAGTATGACTTTGACCCGGTCGATGCCGCGCATCTGTTCACCGATCAAGGCCGTCAATTGCCGCCGGCTTCAACGGTTCAATAACAAGTCGCTCAGTAGCCGATGCTCGCAACCTGGGTCGCTGCATTTGTCGCAGGCCCACACCCAGGGCTTGCGGGGACTTGATGTTTTCGCTGGCGTCGTTGATACCGCTGCGAGCGCTTGCCCGATCCGTTCATTTCCCAACCCGTAAATCACTTGAAAAGGCACTTCAGCTTGGGCCAGCGAACGCCTGAGCAGCGTGTCCATGCGGCTGCATTCGACATTGTTTTGAGGGCTCGTTGGGCATGCCGGCGGCGTGAGATCCAAACCGAGCAACAAGGTGTGGTCAAAGCGGCGTTGCTGCGCTATAGCTTTTTGAAACTCAGTGGATTTGGTGTCAATGTCTGCGTTGTCTGACTGGGTTGATGATGCCAGTGCCTGTTCTAGCAGGCGCTGCAAAGGTGTGTCAGTGGTGATCTGCCAACGCAACGCTAAGGCGGCTATTGATGTGGTGGGCAAGACTTGCGTCAGCGCCTCGGCTAGGGTTTTTTTGCCAGTACCGGCTGCGCCTAGTAGGGCGATGCTGACCAGCTTGACCATCGTCATGAAGGGGTGCGCGTGCCTTGCTGCCAGCGCACCTTATTTGGCGATCTGAACAAAAATTTCGTTGGGCTTGACCATGCCCAACTCCATGCGGGCTTTTTCTTCGACGATCTCAAGACCTTCCTTGAGGTCGCCCACTTCGGCGCCCAAGCGCTCGTTATGGGCCTGCGCCTGCTGGTTTTTTTCGAGCTGTTCTTCGAGGCGGTTCTGCATGTTCCGAACGTTGGGAATACTCCCCCGACCCAGCCAGAGTTGTGCCTGGAAAATGACCAGGAGCGCAATCAGCAAGGTGAGTAGGAGACGTTTTCCCACGATATCAGGCATTCACGCAGGTTGAAAATTAACGCAGATTGTAAAAAGCTGCGCGACCTGGGTAGGTGGCGACATCACCCAAGTCTTCTTCTATGCGGAGCAGCTGGTTGTACTTGGCCATGCGGTCAGAGCGTGAGAGCGAACCGGTTTTGATTTGCCCGGCGTTGGTGCCCACGGCGATGTCAGCGATGGTCGAGTCTTCGGTTTCGCCAGAGCGGTGCGAAATCACGGCGGTGTAACCGGCGCGCTTGGCCATTTCGATGGCGGCGAACGTTTCGGTCAGGGTGCCGATCTGGTTGATCTTGATCAAAATGGAATTGGCGATGCCCTTGTCGATGCCTTCTTTGAGGATCTTGGTGTTGGTGACGAACAGGTCGTCACCAACGATCTGCACGTTCTTGCCGAGGCGATCGGTCAGAATCTTCCAGCCGTCCCAGTCACCTTCGGCCATGCCGTCTTCGATGCTGATGATCGGGTATTTGTCGACCCAGTTGGCCAGCATGTCGGTCCACTGCGTAGCGTCAAGGCTCAAGCCTTCGCCGGAAAGCTCGTACTTGCCATCTTTGTAGAACTCAGAGGCGGCACAATCCAAGCCCAAGGCGATCTGCTCGCCGGCGACAAAGCCAGCTTTGTCGATGGCTTCCAGAATCAACTGAATAGCGGCTTCGTGGTTAGGCATGTTCGGTGCAAAACCGCCTTCGTCGCCAACGGCAATGCTCATGCCTTTGTCGTGAATGATGGTCTTCAAGGCGTGAAAAACTTCGGCGCCATAACGCAGTGCTTCACGAAAGCTGGGTGCGCCGATCGGGATGATCATCAGCTCTTGCAGGTCGAGGTTGTTGTTGGCGTGTGCGCCGCCGTTGACCACGTTCATCATGGGCACGGGCATTTGCATGGCACCGCTGCCACCGAAGTAACGATAGAGCGGCAAGCCGGCTTCTTCGGCGGCGGCACGGGCCACAGCCATGCTGACGGCCAGCAAGGCATTGGCACCCAGACGGCTCTTGTTGTCAGTGCCGTCGAGGTCGATCAACGTGCGGTCTAAGAAAGCTTGTTCGCTGGCGTCAAGACCCAACACAGCTTCTGAAATTTCGGTGTTGATGTGTTCAACCGCCTTGAGCACCCCCTTGCCGAGGTAGCGGGACTTGTCGCCGTCGCGCAGTTCAATGGCTTCACGCGAACCGGTGGAAGCACCTGACGGTACCGCTGCGCGGCCCATCACGCCCGACTCCAGCAGCACGTCGCATTCGACGGTCGGGTTGCCCCGGCTGTCTAGAATTTCGCGGCCGACGATATCAACAATTGCACTCATGTGTTTTCTCTTTGTTCAAAAAATAAAGACTGAAGATGATAATTTCAGGGTGGAGTGGGGAGCGTTTTTAAGCGCCGCAATCAAAGGCCGAAATTGTTTTCGAGGAAGCCGTTTTTCTTGGTCACGCGGTCGAGTTCAAGCAATGTTTCCAGCAGGGCGCGTATGTGCTTGAGCGGCACGGCGTTGGGACCGTCGCTCATGGCATTGGCTGGGTCCGGGTGCGTCTCCATAAAGAGCCCAGCAACGCCCACGGCTACAGCCGCACGCGCCAACACCGGCACCATCTCGCGTTGACCACCGCTGCTGGTGCCATTGCCGCCTGGCAATTGCACGGAGTGCGTGGCATCAAACACCACGGGCGCACGGGTTTCCCGCATGATCGCCAAGCTGCGCATGTCCGACACGAGGTTGTTGTAGCCAAAACTAGCGCCACGCTCGCAAGCCATGAAACGGTCTTCGTCGAGGCCTGCATCGCGCGCAGCGGCGCGGGCTTTGTCGATGACATTTTTCATATCGCCCGGGGCCAAAAACTGACCCTTTTTGATGTTGACCGGCTTGCCCGATTGCGCCACGGCGTTAATGAAGTCTGTTTGCCTGCACAAAAACGCTGGCGTTTGAAGCACGTCGACCACAGCTGCAACCGCTGCGATGTCGGTTTCAGAATGCACGTCGGTCAGGATGGGAACGCCCAAATCACGCTTGACCTTGGTCAAAATCTCAAGACCCTTGACCATGCCCGGGCCGCGAAAGGTGGTGCCGCTGGAACGGTTGGCTTTGTCATAGCTCGATTTGAAGATAAACGGGATCCCCAGTGACGCGGTGATTTCTTTCAGCGCGCCGGCCGTGTCCATCTGCAATTGCTCAGACTCGATCACGCAAGGCCCGGCGATTAAGAAAAACGGCTGGTCAAGACCGATTTCGAAGCCACAGAGTTTCATGCAGCCACCTTGAGAGAGTTGTCAGCCGTTTGATGATCAAGTGCAGCCTTGATGTAGGCATTGAAAAGCGGGTGACCATCCCATGGTGTTGACTTGAATTCGGGGTGAAATTGCACACCGATGTACCAAGGGTGAACCGAATGCGGCAGTTCGACAATTTCGGTCAAATGCTCACGTTGCGTGAGGGCCGAAATCACCAAGCCGGATGCGCGTAGCTTGTCCAGGTAATTGACGTTGGCTTCGTAGCGGTGCCGATGGCGTTCCGTCACGACGCTGCCGTAAATTTGATGAGCCAGTGTGCCTTCGGCGACATCGGAGCTTTGAGCGCCCAAGCGCATGGTGCCACCGAGGTCAGACTTTTCGCTGCGGGTCTTGATGGTGCCGTCAGCGTCTTTCCATTCCGTGATCAGCGCGATCACCGGGTACGGGCTGTCGGGCTCAAATTCAGTGCTGTTGGCGTCGGTCATGCCGGCCACGTTGCGGGCGAATTCAATGGTCGCCACTTGCATGCCAAGGCAGATGCCGAGGTAGGGAACCTTGTTTTCGCGGGCAAAGCGGGCTGCGCAAATTTTGCCTTCAACGCCGCGCTTGCCGAAGCCGCCCGGGACCAAAACGCCGTCGAACTTGGCCAGCCGTGAGACGTTGTCAGGCGTGATAGTTTCGGAGTCGATGTACTCGATCACCACCTTGGCGTGGTTCTTCATGCCGGCGTGGCGAACGGCTTCATTCAGCGACTTGTAGCTGTCGCTGAGGTCAACGTATTTGCCAACCATGGCGATGTGCACTTGGTGCTGCGGATGCTCGGTTTCGTAGACCAAGTCGTCCCAGCGCTTCAGGTTGGCCGGCGGCGTGTTCAGTCGCAGCTTGTCGCAAATAAGGCCGTCGAGACCTTGCTCGTGCAGCATGCGCGGCACTTTGTAGATTGTGTCGACGTCCCACATGGAGATCACGCCCCACTCGGGCACGTTGGAGAACAGCGAAATCTTGTCGCGTTCTTCAGCGGGGATCGGGCGGTCAGCGCGGCACAACAAGACGTCGGCCTGAATACCGATTTCGCGCAGTTGTTTGGCAGTGTGCTGCGTGGGTTTTGTTTTTAGTTCGCCGGCAGCGGCAATCCAGGGCACGTAGCTCAGGTGCACAAACGCTGTATTGTTGGGGCCCATGCGCAAACTCATTTGCCGCACAGCCTCAAGGAAAGGCAGGGACTCGATGTCGCCAACCGTGCCGCCAATTTCAACGATCGCCACATCGACAGCTTCTGGCGTGTCATAACGCGCACCGCGCTTGATGAAATCTTGGATTTCGTTGGTAATGTGCGGGATGACCTGCACCGTTTTGCCAAGGTAATCACCGCGGCGTTCTTTTTCAAGCACGCTTTTGTAGATCTGGCCGGTGGTGAAGTTGTTGGACTTGCGCATCCGCGTTTCAACGAAACGCTCGTAGTGGCCCAAATCAAGGTCGGTCTCGGCGCCGTCTTCGGTGACAAACACCTCGCCATGCTGAAACGGCGACATCGTGCCCGGATCCACGTTGATGTAGGGATCCAGCTTGATCAAAGTGACTTTGAGGCCTCGCGATTCGAGGAGCGCGGCCAATGAGGCGGAGGCGATTCCCTTGCCTAGGGAAGACACCACACCGCCGGTGACGAAGACAAATTTGGTCATGTCAAGACGAACTGAAGGTTCGCTGAGGTGGTAAACGAGGATTATAGGGGGCGGCAGGCGGTTTCTTGCCTTGGCCTAGACGAACCGGCGCAGAAAATACATTCTTGGACAACACCCTGGCTGTATCTAGTACATTGCGCACCATGAGTATTCAAGCAAATGAAAGTCCTGCCGGTGGCGATCTGGCGGGCAAACACATCGTGTTGGGATTGTCTGGCGGCATCGCCTGTTACAAGGCAGCCGAACTGTGCCGTGCGCTGATCAAGGCGGGCGCAACTGTGCAAGTGGTCATGACCGAGGCCGCAGCCCAGTTCATCACACCCATCACGATGCAGGCCTTGAGCGGTCGGCAGGTTGTCACCAGCCAATGGGACCCACGCGAGAGCAACAACATGGCGCACATCAATTTGTCGCGTGAAGCCGATGCGATCTTGATCGCGCCTTGCAGCGCCGATTTCATGGCCAAGATGCTGCACGGGCGAGCTGACGATTTGCTCAGCTTGATGTGCCTGGCCCGCCCCATCGGCAGCGTGCCTTTGCTGTTGGCGCCGGCAATGAACCGTGAGATGTATGCGCACCCGGCGACGCAGCGAAATCTGTTGCAGTTGCAGGCGGATGGCGCGACGGTGCTGGGCGTTGGCAGCGGTTTTCAAGCCTGCGGTGAAACAGGAGACGGTCGCATGTTGGAGCCAGACCAGTTGTTGGATGACGTGATCGCTTTTTTTGCCCCCAAACCGCTGGCTGGCCAGCGTGTGTTGATCACCGCTGGACCGACTTACGAAGCGATTGACCCGGTGCGCGGCATCACTAATTTGTCCAGCGGCAAGATGGGTTTTGCCGTGGCTCGTGCTGCCCGAGAAGCGGGCGCCGAGGTCACGCTGGTTGCTGGGCCGGTGAGCTTGCCAACGCCGCGCGGCGTGACGCGGGTGGACGTGCAGTCAGCGCAGCAAATGTTCGGGGCCGTCATTGCCCGCGCTGACGACGCAACAGTGTTTATCGCCACGGCGGCGGTGGCCGATTGGCGACCTGCTGCTGCGGCGACGCAAAAAATCAAGAAAGACAGCAGCGGCGAAGCGCCGCTGCTGACCTTTGTTGAGAATGCCGACATTCTCGCTGCAGTGGCCAGGTCTGCGCGGGCCCAAAGCGGAGCCTTGTTTTGCGTTGGATTTGCCGCAGAAAGCCACGATTTGCTGGCCCACGCTCAAGCCAAACGCTTGAAAAAAGATGTGCCGCTGTTGGTGGGGAACATCGGTCCGGCAACTTTCGGCCAAGACGACAATGCGCTGCTGCTCGTCGATGCAGATGGCAGCGAAGAATTGCCGCGTGCCTCCAAACTGCATCTGGCGCGTCAGCTGGTCGCAACTGTGGCCGCCCGACTCCACACACTTTGAAAACAAACATGAAAATTGACGTCAAAATCATCGATCCGCGCCTCACCGGCAACTTGCCGGCCTACGCGACGCCCGGTAGCGCCGGCCTCGACCTGCGCGCTTGCTTGAGTGAGCCTTTGACGCTCGCGCCCAACGCTTGGCAGCTCGTCCCCACGGGCATTGCCATTTATTTGGAAGACCCGGGTTTTGCCGCCTTGATCATGCCGCGCTCCGGTTTAGGTCATAAACACGGCATCGTGTTGGGCAATCTGGTGGGTTTGATCGACAGCGATTACCAGGGTCAATTGATGGTCAGCGCATGGAACCGCAGTGAGGTGGCTTTCACCATCGAGCCGATGGAGCGCATTGCGCAGCTGATGATTGTGCCGGTGGTGCAGGCCGAGTTCAATGTGGTCAGCGAGTTCCCGCCCAGCGACCGCGGTGAGGGCGGCTACGGCTCCACCGGAAAGCAATAGCTCTCGGGCTAGATCAGTGCAGCGTGTCGCTGCCTGGTTGCGGTGACTCGTCTGCTTCGAGTTTGAAAAAACCGGTGCCAAGCGAGCCTTGGCCGATCTCATCGACGCTGGCTTCGCGCACACCTTCGACCACCAGCGACAGCCGGATGGCGATGCCTGCCAAGGGGTGATTGCCGTCGAGCACGACATGCTCAGGGTAGATGTCAGTGACGGTGTAAATCAGGTGTTGCGGTGTCTCGGGGTTGCTGCCCTGCGGCAGGGCTTGACCGTCGAAGGTCATGCCTTCTTCCAGCTCGGCCGGGAACAAATTGCGCGGTTCCAGAAAGACAAAATTTTCGTCGTAATCGCCGAAGGCTTGCTCGGGTTCTAGGTGCAGGTCGACCTTGTCGCCGGCTTCATGGCCTTGCAAACTTTCTTCAATCTTAGCCAGCAGGTCATTGCCTCCCAGCAAAAATTCAACTGGTTCATCCAGCTCGTCAAGGACCTCGCCCAAGGTGTCTTTCAGGACCCAGCTCAGGGCAACAACGCATTGTGGGGTGATTTTCATCCGACAATTGTCCCATGGATATAACTCAATCATCAGCCCTGCTGGGCGGTCTGACGCCCCAGCAATTCATGCGCC
>CANFWV010000051.1 GCA_947450695.1 Comamonadaceae bacterium | reverse complement strand
GCGCAGCGCAGCGAGCGTGTCGGCGGTCTCGCCGCTTTGCGTGATGGTGACGACCAGCGTCCTCGGATTGGGCACGCTGGTGCGGTAGCGGTATTCGCTGGCGACTTCAACCTGTGTCGGAATGCCGGCAATGGCTTCGAGCCAGTACTTGGCGGTGCAGCCGCTGTAGTAACTGGTGCCGCAGGCCAGGATCAACACCGAATCGATGTCCTTGAAGGTGCGATAAGCCGCGTCGCCAAACAGCTCGGGCACGATGGCATTGACGCCTTCCAGCGTGTCCGCAATGGCGCGCGGCTGCTCAAAAATTTCTTTTTGCATGTAGTGGCGGTACGGCCCGAGTTCGGCCGCGCCGCTGTGCGCTTGGACGGTTTTGACCTCGCGCTTGACGGCCTTGTGCTGGCGGTCAAAGACCCAGTATTTGCCCAGCTGAATGTCGATCAAATCGCCCTCTTCAAGGTAAACGATCTGGTCGGTCACGCCGGCCAACGCCATCGCGTCGCTCGCCAAAAAGTGCTCAGCGCCGTCTTTGCCCACGCCCAAAATCAAGGGCGAGCCGGCGCGTGCGCCGACCACGCGGTGTGGTTCGTCTTTGCAAAAAGCAGCAATCGCGTAGGCGCCATGCAATTGCATGACGGCGGCTTTCAGCGCTTCAAACAGGTCGCCGTCGTACAGGCTGTCGACCAAATGCACGATGACTTCGGTGTCGGTCTGGCTTTGAAACACATAGCCCTTGGCCTGCAAAGCAGCGCGCAATTCATCGTGGTTTTCAATGATGCCGTTGTGCACCAAGGCCACTTTGCCGGGGCGCTGGGCTGCGTCTGCGCCGTTGCCGTGGCTGAAATGCGGGTGCGCGTTGTGCACCGCCGGCGCGCCGTGTGTGGCCCAGCGAGTGTGCGCAATGCCGGTGCCGCCTTCAAGGTGTTCTGCGTTGACCTGCGCTTGCAATTCGGCCACGCGCGAGGTGCTTCGCGCTCGCTTCAGGCCGTCCACATAGACCGCCACGCCGCAGGAGTCGTAGCCGCGGTATTCAAGGCGTTGCAAACCCTGCACGAGGATGGGAACGATGTTGCGGTTCGAAACCGCGGCGACGATACCGCACATAAGCCAACTCCTGAAATAAATTCAATGGGCCGATGGTACGGATCGATAACTTTTTTATTTGCTCAAAATATGAAACTATGTGGAATAAAATTTCATCAACACTGGATATTTTCTATAAATTTCTAAAAAACAAGTTTTATGGAACAAATCACGATTGACACCATCGACATCCGCTTGCTCAACGAGCTCCAGCAAGACGCCTCGCTGAGCAACCAAGCGCTGGCAGCGCGCGCGCATGTCTCACCGCCGACCTGCTTGCGGCGCATAAAGCGCCTGCGCGACGCCGGGTTGATCGAGCACCAAATTGCTTTGCTCAACACCGACAAACTGGCTGCCACGCTAGGCCGTGGCCTGACCGCCATCACTGAAGTCACACTGGACCGGCAAGGCAACGAAGAAGCCGAAGCGTTTGAAGCGCGGGTAATTCAAGACCCCGCGGTGCAGCAGTGCTACCGCGTCTCACCCGGCCCGGACTTCATGCTGGTGATCCAAGTGGCCGACATGGCGGCCTACTTGGCGCTGGCTCAGCGACTCTTCACCAGCGACGCCAATGTGCGCAATGTGAAAGCTTTTTTCAGCCTGCACCGGGCGAAGTTCAAACCGCAGGTGTTGCTGGGGGCTTGAGGCCCGGTCAGTCCGCCAAAATCTCAGCCCTTGGCTTTCTTCACCGGCCTAGCCCAATTCGCAATACTGACCTGCTTGCCGCGCGCCACGCTCAAGGCGCCCGGCGCGGTGTCTTTGGTGATGGTTGAGCCGCCGCCGATGGTGCCGCCTGCGCCTAGGGTCACGGGCGCGATCAACACGCAGTTGCTGCCGACGTGGACGTCCGCCTCGATCACGGTGCGGTGCTTGTTGGCGCCGTCGTAGTTGGCGGTGATGCTGCCGGCGCCGTAGTTCACGCGTTCGCCCACGGTGGCGTCGCCCAAGTACGCCAGGTGATTGGCTTTGGCACCTTTGGCCAAGGTCGAGTTTTTCACTTCGACAAAGTTACCGATGTGTACTTCGGCCCCTAGCTTTGCGCCGGGTCGCAGCCGGGCAAACGGGCCGATGAGCGCGCCTTCGCCGACCTCGACGCCGAGCTTTTCACCATCAATGTGGGTGAAAGGATGGATCACGGCACCAGCGGCAATGCTGGCGTTGGCGATCACGCAGTTGGCCCCCACACGCACGCCGTCGCCAAGGCTGACGCGGCCTTCAAAAACGCAATTCACATCGATTTCGACATCCCGCCCGCAAACCAGCTGGCCGCGCACATCCAGCCGGGCCGGGTCGGCCAGCCGCGTGCCTTGTTCCATCAGCGCGTCGGCGTTGCGTCGCTGGTAAATGCGCTCCAGCTCCGCCAGTTGCACGGGGCTGTTGACGCCAGCCACCTGCGCAGCATCGGTGATCTGGTGCGCCAGCACCGGCAAGCCGTCGGCCACGGCGAACTGGACGATGTCCGTGAGGTAGTACTCGCCCTGGGCGTTTTTATTGTCGAGCCGGCTCAGCCACGTGCGCAGCAAGCGCGTGGGCACGGCCATGATGCCGCTGTAAATCTCGCTGATCTGGCGCTGCGCGTCGCTGGCGTCTTTGTGCTCAACGATGGCCAACACCTTGCCACCCGAGTTTTCGCGCACGATGCGGCCGTACCCTGTGGGGTCGGGCATGGCCAACGTCAGCAAGGCCAATTGCTGACCCGCGCACAGCGCCAACAGCGCTTGCAGAGTGCTGGCTTGGGTGAGCGGCACATCGCCCGACAGAATCAGCGTGACGCCGTCGTCAGCCAGTTGCGGCAACGCTTGCTGCACGGCGTGGCCGGTGCCCAGCTGTGGCTCTTGGCGAACAAACTGCAGGCCTAAAGATGCGGGGGCTTCAGCGCTCAGCGCCGCCTCCACCTCAGCCGCGCCATGGCCGGTGATGACCACCGCTTGCCTGGCCGATAACAATGCGGCGCAGTCGATCACATGGCGTAACAAAGCGCGACCGCCCAAACGGTGCAACACTTTGGGCAATGTGCTCTTCATCCGTGTGCCCTTGCCGGCGGCCATGATGACGACGTCTATCGGAGTTGCCATGAGATGCCCTGCTTACTTGTCATTGTTTAAAAACCTGCTGAAGATTATCGGCGCAGCCATGCTCATCGTCGGGCTGCAAGGTTGCGGTGCGCTGCGTCTGGCCTACAACCAGTCGCCGCTGGCGACATACTGGTACCTTGACAGTTATCTGGACTTCACCCCTAGCCAACGACCCCTGGTGAAGGCGGCGCTGGACGACATTCAACAGTGGCACCGGCAGACGCAATTACCGCTTTACATCGATACGCTGGAGAAGTTGCAACACCAGGTGCCCAAAAACATCTCTGCCGCTGAGGCCTGCACCTTGTACACGGAGATACAAGACCGCTTGCTGGTGACGTTTGAAGGCATCGCCGGACGGCTGCAGTCTGAAGGTCAAAAAGATGGTCAAGGCGCTGGCATGCAGGTGCTGGCCAGCCTGGACAGCACGCAGCTTGCGCACCTCCAAAAGAAGCTGACCAAAACCAATGCCAAGTTCCGCAAAGATCACGTGGATGGCCCGCCGTCCAAGCTGCGCGAAAATAGGCTTGAGCAAGCGGTTTCGCGAACTGAAAGTCTTTACGGCAACCTCACGAACAAGCAAGTAGCGTTGTTGGACGCACGGCTTGAAGCCTCCGGATTCGACCCGGAAGCCGCCTATGCCGAGCGCCTGCGCCGGCAGCAAGATTTGTTGCAAACGCTGCGCAACCTGAGGCAAGCTTCGGCCGCCACCATGTCGACCCATTTGGGTGGCGTCTTTGCCCGAGTGGCCATGTCGCCCGACCCGAACTACCGGGACTACAGCCAAAAAACGCGAATGCAAGCCTGTCAGACCTTCGCTGATATGCACAACAGCATGAGCCCCGAGCAACGCCTCACGGCTTTGCGCAAGCTGCAGAATTACGAGTTGGATTTGCGCGCGCTGGCAACCCAACGCTAAAGCGCTACGACTTAGCCGCAGGCGTCAGCTACCCGACCAGACCACGCCTTCGTCGTTCAGCAAAGCGTCCAGCGGCACATCGTGCGACTCGGGTTGCAGGTCAGGCAACCAGCCGTGGCTATAACCCAGCCCGACCGTCACCGGCTTGGGTTGCAAAGTAGCCAGCGTCCGGTCGTAAAACCCGCCACCGTAGCCCAACCTGAAGCCACCCGGGCCATACCCTACGCAAGGCACAAACAACAAGGTCGGGACGATGACTTCGGTGTCTTTCGGTTTCGGAATGCCATAAGCGTCTTCCTCCATCGGGCAGCCGGGATACCAAGCATGAAAGGTCAGCGTCTTGTGAACCTTGTCGACCACCGGCAGTCCGATCTTGCGGGGCGAACGGTTCGCCAGACTTTCGGTCACGATTTGTGAGCCGCCATCAGGCGCCAGCGGCATGTTTGGCTCAAACAACTCGCCAAGCACGGCATCCTCTTGCCAGCGGTAGAGCGCGGGCAAGGGGTCAAACTCACCTTTGATCGGCCAATAAGCGCCAATCACGGCATCCGGCCGGCCCACCAGCCAGATCCGCATGACCCGTTGTAACAAGTCGGCGCGCTGTAGGCGATCCGGCAGGTTCAAACGTTGTTCTATGAGCCGTTTGCGTGCAGTTAATTTGTCCATAATCTCCCGATGCTATCGAAATTTATTTACACAGCGGCTTTGGCGGCTGTCACGAGCTCTTTATTTGCACTGCCGGCCTTGGCACAAAGCACGCCTGCGGTGGTGTTAACGCGCGCCGACGACACTGTTTTGGAGATGGGCCAAGCCTTTAGGCGCGGCGACAAAGCCCGCTTGACCGCCTTGCTGCCGCAGGTACGCGGCCATGCGCTAGAGCCGTGGGCGGCCTATTGGGAGCTGAACAGTCGGCTGAATGAAGCCCTGCCTGACGAAGTCCAGGCTTTTTTGACGCGCTATGCCGGCAGTTACCAAGAAGACCGCATGCGCAACGACTGGTTGCTGCTGCTCGGCGACCGCCGTGACTGGACTACTTTTGCCGCTGAGCATCCCAAATTTCGAATGGGCGATGACCGAGATGTGCGCTGCTATGCGTGGTTGGTCGAACACGTCAAAAGTGGCCCCGACGCTACCGGTGCATTGGCCAACAACGTGAAGAAAACTTGGTACGCCCAGCGCGATGCCGACGGTGGTTGCCGAGCCGCCGCAGAACGCCTGCTGGCCTCCAAACTACTGACACCACTGGACATCTGGCGCAAAGCCCGGCTGTCGATTGAAAACAACCGGCCGCGCCCGACCCGAGACGCCGTCGAGATGGTCTCGCCCGAATCGATGGCTTTGCTGGCGATCATTCAGGCCAGTCCATCGCAATTTCTGACAGACAAAAAACTGGCGTTCACGAAAGTTCGCAAAGAACTCATCACGCTGGCGCTGGTCAAACTGGCTGGCACGGACCCAGACGCGGCGGCCAAATTTTTGGATCACAAATGGGGCTTTCAATTAAGCCAAGAAGAGCGCAACTGGGTCTGGGGCGTGATCGGCAAGCAAAGCGCGATTCGTTTCAGCAGTCAGGGCTCAGACCCTTTGGCCTATTTCAACAAGGTCTCGGCCGACAGCGACCTCACGGATGAGATGCTGGGTTGGAAAACACGCGCGGCCTTGCGCGCCGGCAACCAGCCACGCTGGCCGTTGGTGCTGAGCAGCATCAACGCCATGAGCAGCGACGCCAAGCAAGACCCGACCTGGATTTATTGGAAAGCCCGTGCCTTGTTAGGCGCCACGCCCACGCCAACGGCTCCTCAACGCGCTGAGGCGTTGGCGCTGTTCCAATCGATTGCCTCGGTGCGCGGTTTTTACGAACAGTTGGCGCTGGAAGAGTTGGGCCAGCTCATCACCGTGCCCGTCAGCCCGGCAGCGCTGAGCGCGGCAGAAAAAGAAGCCGCTCGCAGCAATGTCAGCCTGCAACGTGCGACGCATGCTATCGCCATCGGCCTGCGCAGCGAAGGCGTCCGCGAATGGAACTACGCCACCAACTTGGCCCAGACCGGTGGCATGGGTGAACGCGAACTGCTGGCCGCCGCGCAGCTGGCCTGTGACCGCGGCATCTGGGACCGCTGCATCAACACCAGCGAACGCACACCCGGCGGCATGGACTTTGCTCAGCGCTTTCCAATGCCGTTTCGTGACGCCGTCATCAAACGCAGCCGCGACATTGGCTTGGACCCAGCCTACGTTTACGGCTTGATTCGCCAGGAGAGCCGCTTCGTCATGGAGGCGCGCTCAGGCGTCGGCGCTTCCGGTCTGATGCAGATCATGCCGGCCACCGCGCGCGACACCGCCCGCTACATTGGCCTGAAAGATTTCACGACTAATCAGCTCAACGACCGTGACACCAACATCACCATTGGCACGGCTTACTTGAAGCGAGCGTTAGATGACTTTGGTGGCTCAATGGCGATGGCCGCAGCCGCCTACAACGCGGGGCCCAGTCGGCCACGCAACTGGCGCAACGGGCCGCAGCTTGAAGCGGCGATTTGGGCCGAGAACGTGCCATTCAACGAAACCCGCGACTACGTCAAGAAAGTGTTGTCCAACACCACCAACTACGCCGCCGTGTTGACCGGCCAGCCGCAGTCGCTGAAGGCACGTTTGGGTCTGATCGGTCCACGCGAAGCCAGTGCGCCACCGTCAGACGACAAGATGCCTTAAAGGCGACGACGCATCACTGCTCGGCGAAGGCTCGCTCGATAACGAAGTCGCCCTGTCGCACGGTGTTGCCTTCTTTGAAGCCGCGCTCTTCAAGCATGCGTTTCAAGTCTTTCAACATGCCCGGGCTGCCGCAAATCATGACGCGGTCTTCCACCGGGTCAAGGGCCGGCAGGTTCAGGTCGGCCATGAGTTTGCCGCTCTCGATCAAGTCCGTCACCCGGCCCGTGTTGCGGTAAGCCTCACGCGTCACGGTCGGGTAGTACAGCAACTGCTTGGAGATCATCTCGCCCAGAAATTCATGCTTCGGCAGCTCATTGACGATCAGGTCTTGGTAAGCCAACTCGTTGACTTGGCGCACACCATGCACCAGCACCACTTGCTCGTACTGCTCATAAGTGGCCGGGTCGCGGATGATGCTCATGAAAGGCGCCAGGCCGGTGCCGGTGGACAGCAAATACAGCCGTTTACCCGGCAGCAGGTAGTCCACCAGCAAGGTGCCCGTCGGCTTGCGACCGACGATCACGGTGTCGCCCACCTTGATGTGTTGCAGGCGCGACGTCAGCGGGCCGTCTTGCACCTTGATGCTCAAAAACTCCAAATGCTCGTCATGGTTCGGGCTGACGATGCTGTAAGCACGCAGCAGTGGCTTGTCGTTGACGCGCAGGCCGATCATGGTGAAGTGGCCATTGCTGAAGCGAAGCGACTGGTCGCGGGTGGTCGTGAAAGTGAACAGCGTGTCGGTCCAGTGGTGGACGGATAAAACCCGTTCTTCGTTGAAAGCGCTCATGGTGTGTACGTGTAAAACTTGGATAAAAAGCAAAAACCGAGAAGGCACTATTGTCGGCGAAAGCCCAATCGCGCTTGTCCTGACAGGCAATAATGGGCCGCTCACGTGAGTGGACGGCTGCCAAGTCCACCAGAGCCATTGATTTATCCGCAAGCAGGAATTTTTTATGACGATGCAATTCAACAAAGCACTGGGCGCGCTGACGCTCCTCAGCCTGGTCACTCTGCTGACACCCGCGCAGGCACAAAACATCATCAAAATTGGGGAAATTAACAGCTACAAAGCGCAGCCTGCTTTCCTTGAACCCTACAAAAAGGGCATGGACTTGGCGATTGAAGAGATCAACGCCAGCGGCGGTATCAACGGCAAAAAACTCGAACTCATCGTCCGTGACGACAACGCCAACCCGGGCGATGCCGTGCGCGCCGCCGAAGAACTGCTGTCACGTGAAAAAGTCGACGTTCTGACAGGTTCCTTCCTGTCACACATCGGTCTGGCCCTGACCGACTTTGCCAAACAAAAGAAAGTCTTCTTTCTGGCGTCTGAGCCTTTGACCGACAAAATCGTCTGGCAAAACGGCAACCGCTACACCTTCCGCTTGCGCACTTCCACCTACATGCAAGTCGCCATGCTGGTGCCCGAAGCCGCCGCGATGAAGAAAAAACGCTGGGCGATCATCTACCCCAACTACGAATACGGTCAATCCGCAGCAGCCACCTTCAAGGAGTTGCTGAAAGCTGCGCAACCGGATGTTGAGTTTGTTGCGGAACAAGCGCCGCCGCTGGGCAAGGTGGATGCCGGCAGCGTGGTGCAAGCTTTGGCCGATGCCAAGCCGGACGCGATTTTCAACGTGCTGTTCGCCGCCGACCTCGCCAAGTTTGTGCGCGAAGGCAACACGCGCGGTCTGTTCAAAGGGCGCGAAGTGGTCAGCCTGTTGACAGGTGAGCCCGAGTACCTCGACCCGCTCAAAGAAGAAACGCCCAACGGCTGGATCGTCACCGGCTACCCTTGGTACGGCATTCAAACGCCTGAGCACAAAGCCTTTTACAACGCTTACAACAGCAAGTTCAAGGACTATCCGCGCCTCGGTTCAGTCATTGGTTACAGCGCCATCAAGTCGCTGGCCGCCGGCCTGAAAAAAGCCAATTCCACCGACACCGAAAAACTCATCACGGCCTTCCGCGGCCTCTCGGTGGTCACGCCTTACGGCCCGATCACTTACCGCGCGCAAGATCACCAGTCCACCATGGGCGTGTACATCGGCCGCACCAAAAACGACAACGGCAAAGGCGTGATGGTCGACTACCGTTACCTCGACGGCGCCAAGTTTCAGCCGACTGACGCTGAGGTCAAAAAGCTGCGCGCAGCAGACTGATGACCTTGACGCCGCCATGAGTTTTTCTGGCTTGCTCGTCCAGCTGCTGAATGGCTTGGCTGGCGCCTCTTCTTTGTTTTTAGTGGCCGCCGGGTTGTCGCTGATTTTTGGCGTCACCCGCATCGTCAATTTCGCGCACGGCTCGTTCTTCATGGTCGGCATTTACGTGGCGTATTCACTGGTGGGTGCGCTAGGTTCCAGTGTTGGCTTCTGGCCGTCCTTGCTATTGGCGGCACTGGCCGTGGCTTTGTTGGGCGCCTTGGTTGAAGTGCTGTTGCTCCGCCGAATCTACCGCGCGCCAGAACTCTTTCAATTGCTGGCAACCTTTGCACTCGGACTGGTGATCAAAGACGGCGTGCTGTGGTTGTGGGGTGCCGAAGAATTGCTCGGCCCACGCGCCCCGGGCCTGACAGGTTCGGTGTTGATTCTGGGACGGCAATTTCCGACTTACGATATTTTTCTGATTTTTGCGGGCCCGGTGGTGCTGGGTCTGCTGTGGTTGCTCTTGACCAAGACCCGCTTTGGCACCTTGGTACGGGCCGCCACGCAAGACCGTGAGATGGTCAGCGCACTGGGCGTGAACCAGGCTTGGTTGTTCACGGCGGTTTTTGCTTTAGGCGCACTTCTAGCCGGTCTGGGTGGGGCGCTGCAACTGCCACGCGAATCCGCTAATTTAGAGATGGACCTGAACATCATCGGCGCCGCTTTTGTGGTGGTGGTGGTCGGCGGCATGGGCTCGATCCCTGGGGCTTATGTGGCGGCGCTGCTGATTGCGCAGCTCAAGGCGATTTGTATTTGGCTGGGTCTGGTGGAGATCGCCGGCATCAGCATTTCATTCTCCAAGCTCACGCTGGTGGTTGAGTTTTTGGTGATGGCGGTGGTCTTGGTGGCACGGCCCTGGGGACTTTTCGGCAGGCCGCAATCGCCAAGCCGGCACGCGGCTGCCACCGAGCAACCCCTCAGGCCGCCAGATCTGCTTTACACCTACGGCGGTGCCGGCTTGCTCGCCTTGCTGGTGTTGATGCCAGTGCTGACGGCGCAGTCACCTTACGCGACAATTTTGTTGATCGATTTGTTGGTGGCTGTGTTGTTTGCGGCCAGCCTGCACTTCATCATGGGTCCGGCCGGCATGCATTCATTTGGCCATGCTGCGTACTTCGGGCTGGGCGCTTACGGCGCGGCCTTGCTGGTGCGCAGCCTTCATGTGCCGATGGAAGTGGCGTTGATCGTGGCGCCGGCCATGGCGGCTTTCGGGGCTTTTGTCTATGGCTGGTTCTGCGTCAGGTTGTCGGGGGTTTATTTGGCTATGCTGACGTTGGCTTTTGCCCAAATCACCTGGGCCATCTGCTACCAGTGGGACAGCGTCACCGGCGGCAGCAATGGGCTGACCGGCGTCTGGCCGTCAGATTGGCTGGCTGACAAAAAAATGTATTACTACCTGACGCTGACGCTGGTCGCCGGCGCGGTGCTGCTGATGCACCGCATGCTGTATTCACCCTTTGGCTACGGCATGAGAGCCGCACGCGACTCGGTGCTGCGCTCTGACGCTATCGGTATTGACGTCAAGCGTCTGCAGTGGGTGGCGTTTGTGTTGGCTGGCACCTTTGCCGGTTTGGCCGGCGCTTTGTATGCGTTTTCCAAAGGGAGCATTTCGCCGGAAAGCCTGTCTGTGGGCAAATCGATTGACGGCTTGGTCATGGTCTTGTTGGGCGGCATGCAGACACTGGTCGGCCCCATCGTCGGTGCGGTCACCTTCACGTGGCTGCACGACACCGTGGCGCGCAACACCGACTACTGGCGCGCAGTGCTGGGCGGAATTATTTTGCTGCTGGTGCTGCTGTTTCCGCAGGGCATCGTCGGCTTTGCCCAACAGGTGCTGCTGCGCCTGCGCGGTGCCAAAGAAGGCTCGTCATGAGCTTGCTCAAAGTCTCCGGTCTGGGCAAATCTTTCGGCGGTGTCAAGGCCGTCGACGGCATCAGCTTTGAGCTGGCAGCTGGTGAACTGCTGGCGATGATCGGCCCCAACGGCGCCGGCAAGTCGACCACCTTCAACATGGTCAATGGCCAACTGCGAGCGGATGCCGGCTCGATTCAACTCGATGGCCACGAGCTCGTCGGCTTGACGCCACGCGAGATCTGGCGACTCGGCGTCAGCCGGACCTTCCAGATTACTGAAACCTTTTCGTCGCTGACCGTGGTCGAGAACGTGCAAATGGCTTTGCTGTCCTCAGACCGCAAGCTGTTCTCTATGTGGCGACGCGCCGCCGACCACAAACGCGCGGAGGCTCTTGAACTTCTCGACCAAGTCAGTATGAAGTCGCAGGCTGACCGGCCTTGCAGCGTGCTGGCCTATGGCGATCTGAAACGTGTCGAGTTGGCCATGGCGATGGCCAACAGCCCGAAGCTGCTGTTGATGGACGAGCCCACTGCGGGCATGGCCCCCAAAGAGCGCCATGACTTGATGGCGCTGACCAAGCAATTGGTGATCGACCGCGGCATGGCGGTGCTGTTCACCGAGCACAGCATGGACGTGGTGTTTGCCTATGCCGACCGCATGATCGTGCTGGCGCGCGGACGGCTGATTGCTGAAGGCAAACCGCTGGAGGTGCGCGACTGTCCGCAAGTGCAGGAAGTCTATTTCGGCAGTGTCAAAACTTTTGGGGTGGCCGCATGAGCGCCGCCAAAGTCATGCTGCTGCAGGCCAAGGGTTTGTGTGCTTGGTACGGCGCGGCTCAAGTTTTGTATGACGTCGACCTGGAAGTGCGGCGCGGCGAAGTCGTGGCCTTGATGGGACGCAACGGCGCCGGCAAATCAACGACGCTCAAAACACTGATCGGCATGCTCGACAAACGGCGTGGCGACGTGTCCTTTTTGGGCACCGATATATCGACCCGTGAAACACACCACGCGGCCCGAATGGGTTTGGGTTTTGTACCAGAAGACCGGCGCATTTTCACTGACTTGACGGTCATGGAAAATCTTGAAGTGGGTCGCCAGCCACCGCGCCACTGGCCTGACGGCAGTGCTGCACCGCTGTGGACACCTGAGCGCTTGTTCAAAATTTTCCCCAATCTGGGTGACATGCCAGACCGTCTGGGTGGCCGCATGAGCGGTGGCGAGCAGCAGATGCTGACAGTGGCGCGTAGCTTGATGGGCAACCCCTTTCTCTTGCTGCTTGACGAGCCGTCGGAAGGCATCGCACCCGTCATCGTCGAGCAAATGGCGCACATGATTCTGGCGCTCAAGGCCGAGGGCGTGAGCATCTTGCTGTCAGAGCAAAACATGCACTTCGCCGAGCTCGTGTCAGACCGCGCCTATGTGCTCGAAAAAGGGCAAATCTGCTTTGAGGGCTCGATGGCTGAGTTGTCGGCGAATGAAGACGTCCGGCGCAATC
Source organism: Comamonadaceae bacterium (assembly GCA_947450695.1). Classification (GTDB taxonomy): domain Bacteria; phylum Pseudomonadota; class Gammaproteobacteria; order Burkholderiales; family Burkholderiaceae_C; genus Polaromonas. The sequence goes on along the minus strand of CANFWV010000051.1, from coordinate 8,694 downwards.
ACATCGGCGTTTGAACGGCGCCCGCAAAAGGGCAAAATCACCCCATGATTCAAAAAGTACTCATCCTTGGTGGCACTGGTTTTGTCGGGCGGCATGTCTGCGAAAAGCTGGTCCATGCGCAGGTGCGCGTGACCGTGCCGACGCGCCGGCGTCGCAATGCCAATCACATCCTCATGCTGCCCACGCTGGATGTCGTCGAGGCCAATATCCATGACGAAGCCACGCTGCAACAACTCATCGGTGAGCATGATGCGGTGGTCAATTTGGTGGCCATCTTGCAGGGCAATGAAGCGTCCTTCGACACTGCGCACGTGCAACTGGCCGACAAAATCGTTCGCGCTTGCGAGGCCACAGGCGTGCGGCGCGTGGTGCATGTCAGCGCGCTGGGTGCAGACGCGCGCAACCCCGACGGCTTGCCGTCGATGTACCTGCGCAGCAAAAGCCGCGGTGAGCAAGTGCTGCGTCAAGCGCCGCTCGACCTGACGGTGCTGCGTCCCAGCGTGATTTTTGGTGCTGAAGATAAATTCTTGAATGTGTTCGCACAGTTGCAGCAGTTTTTGCCGGTGATGCCGCTGGCCGGGGCACATGCGATGTTCCAGCCGGTCTGGGTTGAAGACGTGGCCAGCGCCATCGTCCACTGCTTGCAAGACAAGAACTTTCACAGCACCACCGGCCAAACCTACGAGGCCTGTGGCCCCGATATTTTTTCGTTGCGCCAGCTGGTGCAACTGGCCGGCCAATACGCGGGTGTCAACCGCGGTCGGGGTCGCCCAGTCGTCGGCTTACCGAACGCGCTGGCAAGGGTGCAAGCCCGTCTGATGGAGCTGATGCCAGGCGAGCCGGTGTTGAGCCGCGACAACCTCGATTCCATGAAAGTGCCCAACATCGCCACAGGCAACTGCCCCGGCCTGCGTGACCTCGGCATTGAACCCGCAGCCCTCAGCGCCATTGCCCCGACTTACTTGGGCGCGCGCGGTTTGCGCAGCGGCTTGATGGCCAAACGCCAGACCGCCGGCAGAATGTTCGACGCATGAAGATTTACCGCGTCGGCGGTGCGGTACGTGATGCCTTGTTGGGCTTGCCAGTGCGCGACCACGACTGGGTCGTGGTCGGTGCCACGCCGCAGGCTTTGACGGCCGAGGGTTACCTGCCGGTGGGCAAAGATTTCCCGGTGTTTTTGCATCCGCAAACGCGCGAGGAATACGCCTTAGCCCGCACCGAACGCAAGACCGCGCAGGGCTACCACGGCTTTGCCGTGCATGCCGCGCCTGACGTCACGCTCGAAGAAGACTTGGCCAGACGCGACCTGACCATCAACGCCATTGCCCAAGACGCCGACGGCGTGCTGACAGACCCCTATGGCGGCCAGCGCGACATCGCCGCTCGCGTGCTGCGCCATGTGACCAGTGCCTTTGCCGAAGACCCGGTGCGCATCTTGCGCGTGGCACGCTTTGCGGCCCGCTTCACCGACTTCAGCGTCGCCCCCGAAACCCTGCAACTCATGCGTGACATGGTGGCCGGCGGTGAAGTCGATGCGCTGGTGCCTGAGCGCGTTTGGCAAGAACTCGCACGTGGACTGATGGAACGCCAGCCGTCCCGCATGTTCGAGGTGCTGCGGGACTGCGGCGCACTGAGCAAATTGCTGCCTGAAGTCGACGCCGGCCCGCACCTGATGAGCGTGCTCGACATGGCCGGGCAGCTGGACGCGCCGCTTCCGGTGCGCTTCGCCTGCCTCGGCCTCGGCCACGACCTCGGCAAAGGCCTGTACCAGCGGCTGCGCGTGCCGACTGATTGCCGCGAGATCGCTGATGTGGTGGCGCGTGAACACGGCCATATTCACCGCAGCGCCGGCTCAAACGCTGCCGCGCTCGTGCGCTTGTTGGAGCGCTGCGACGCGTTTCGCAAGCCACAGCGTTTTGCAGATATTTTGTTGGCTTGCGAATGCGATGCCCGTGGCCGCTTCGGTCTTTCGGAGCAACCTTATCCGCAGCGCCAGCGGCTGCTGGCAGCGTTAACAGCGGCGCAGTCCGTGCCCACTCATGAGGTCGCTGCAGCGGCCGAGGCGCAAGGCGAGCGCGGTGCCAAGATTGGCGAGCGGGTGCATGCGGCTCGCGTGGCGGCTGTCGCGGCTGCGTCAGCTCAGTCAGCTGCGCAGATTTAAACCACCAAAGCCAGCGCCGCGTAATCCCCGACTTTGTTTTGCAAACCAGCCGGCAGCAGTTTGAAGCCGGTCGTTAGCGCTTGAATTCGACCCTGAATATGCGCGTCCAGGCGCGGCAGCAAAAAATCGCGGTGATGCCAAAACACACCGCCGCCTAGGCTGATCGCCTGCAAATCTAACGTCACCACCAAGTTGTACAGCGTCCGGCCCATGATGCGGCAGAGTTCGTCGACCAAGGCCAGCGCGTCTGCATGGCCGTCTTTGGCAGCGTTGAACAGCGCAGCCGCATCGGTAAAACCTTGCTCGGCAAAGCGGCGGGGTATCGCGTTACCGGCAATCAAGCCCTCCACATCACCGACATTGCCGCAGCCACACAAGGCGTCGTTGTTGTCGCTGACAAACATATGGCCAGTGTGGCCGGCGTTGGCATTTTTGCCTTTCAAGATGCGGCCGTCGACGCACAAACCCACACCGATGCCGGTGCTCCAGGTGACGTAAGCGCAGTGGTCAAAGCCTTGCAGCGCGCCCCAGCGCCGCTCGGCTTGCAAGGCACCAATGCCGTCATTGCACACGCGCACATCGGGGAACATGTTGCGCACCGGCGCTTCCAGCACGGCGCTGGTCCAGCGGTTTGGCAGACCCCGCCCGGCCCCCGCCAAACCGCCGCAAATATTCGGGGCGGCCAATTCAACCAGCCCTTGGTTCAACACAAAAGGCCCGCAAGACGCGATGCCGACAGCTGCAATCCGCTCAGCCGAAATGCCTGCGGCCGCGCAACTCAGACCGATCATGCGCACGACCTGCTGGCCGAGCGCATCAGACGCACCTTCTTTGACAGTCGACTCGGTCAACCAACCCTGCACGCCGCGCTCGTCCACCACGCTCACCGTCACCTTGGTGCCTCCCACATCAACGCAGGCCACGGGCGCTGCACCCACGGCCAAACGAACGTCGGGTAGCCCGGTCAAGGGCAGATGTTGCGAGGTGTTCATGCGTGGATGCTCAAGGTTTGTATCTTCAGAGAGTGTGGGATCGATCACCCGTTGCAAAGCCCAGTGCCTGCCAGTCGTTGTAAGGCTGCTGCGCGGTGTTGGCGGCAAAGCCGATGACCTTGAACAACTCGCCCATTTCATGTTCGTTGATGAGTTTTTGCAGCATCACGCGCTGCGCCAAGGTCGCATCTTCCATGCCGTCCAATATGCCGCAGTTGAGCAAAAACCGGCCTTGGCTGGTGTAGCCCAGCACCTGCAGCCCCGCGTCTTGCCCGGCCAGCGCGATGCCCGTGAAGTTAACGTGCGCGGTGATGTCTTTCAGGCCCACCTGCATCAGCGGATTGGCGTCAGCCAAGTGGCCTTGGTGGCACATCAGCGTGCCCATGTGGCGTTGCGGGTGGAAATACTCGTGTTCCGGAAATCCATAGTCGAGCAGAAAAATGGCCCCCGCCGTCAGCCGGTCGGCCAGCGTGCGCACAAAGCCTTCGGCCTGCGCATGGGTTTCGGTCAAGTAGTCTTGCGGGCCTTCAATCTCAAGTGGCGGCCGCAGCTCGGTCGGCCTGTCGGCAAACACCAACTCACCGGCGTGCAGCGCCACGCCGCGCTCATGCCAAACGCCGTTTAAACGCGCCAACAGCTTGACCGGCATGGCGTCCAACACTTCGTTGCCGACCACCACGCCCGTCATCTGCGCTGGCAGTTCTTGCACCCAGCGCACGCGGTCGCCATAGGCGGCCAGCCGCGTTTGCTGGCGCTCGCGCAGGCTGCTTGAGAGGTCAACGATGGTGTACCGCATGAGCGCTGTACCTAAAGCACCAGCCGTGTCCAGCGACTCGATCAACTGCGCGGCCAGCGCGCCCGAACCGGCGCCAAACTCCCAGACCTCGGTGGTGCCGGTGGCTTGCAAGGCTTCGCCCACTTGGCCCGCCAAGGCACCGCCGAAATGCGGTGACAACTCAGGCGCGGTGACAAAGTCACTGCCCGACTGCGGCATGTGGCCAAACTTGCGCGACCCACTGGCGTAATAGCCATGACCGGGCGCGTACAGGGCCAGCGCCATGAAGTCGTCAAAGCCCAGCCAGCCGCCCGCGTCTTCAATCGCGCGCTGCAAGATCGGCTGGAGTGGGGATGCTGCGGCGCTGTCAGGCGGCAAAGCAGCGTCGGTCGGTAAAATGCGTGGTTTCGTCATGGTCGCTAGGCTCTCTAGACTCACTTGGGCCTTTGATTGTCAGTCATCTCCCAGCCATCTTGCCCATCGCTTTCAGCCTCCCATCCTTCCACCACCTCATGACTGCAGCAGCTTCCTCTCATGTTGTCCTTGTGACCGGCGCCGCACTTCGCTTAGGCCGAGAAATCGCACTGGCGCTGGCCGGCGCTGGCTGGCGCGTGGCAGTGCACTACCGCGGTTCAGCCGATGACGCTGAGCAAACCGCCGCCGACTGTGCCGGTTTACTGGCGGCCGATACATCCACCGTCAAAAGCGCAGTCTTCGCGTGCGACCTGAACGACGAAGACGCTGTGCGTCGCCTGCTGCCGCAAGTTGTTGCGCAATTTGGCCGGGTCGACGCGGTGGTCAACAACGCCTCCACCTTTGAATTTGACGACGCCGCCAGCTTCAGCTACGCGGCTATGGAAAAGCATTTGCGCAGCAACACCGGCGCGCCCATTTTGCTCGCGCAGGCGCTGCACACGCATCTGCTGACGCGCCAAGCTAAGCCAGCCGAGAACTCAGAACGCCAGCCCGGCTGCGTGGTCAATTTGCTGGACCAAAAGCTGTGGAACCCGAACCCCGATTTCTTCAGCTACACGCTGTCTAAGGCCGCGCTGGAAGCAGCCAACACCTTGCTGGCGCAAGCGCTGGCGCCGGTGTTGCGGGTTGTTGGCGTGGCGCCTGGTTTGACGCTGACCAGCCACCTGCTCAGCCCTGAAGAATTTGCCGCACTGCACCGCTTGTCCCCGCTCGGCCGTTCATCGACGGCCGCCGATGTCGCGGCGACCGTTCGCTTCGCGCTAGAGAATCAATCCATCACCGGCACCACCTTGCTGGTCGACGGTGGTCAACACCTGATGAAATTCAGCCGCGACTTTTCGCTCATGGGCGGGGCGCCCTTGACAACCTTAGATTGAACCGCATGCTCAACACCCGAGGCACCCAAATTCTGACGCTCACCGGCTTGCGCTTCAACGCCAGCCTGGGCATTTTGGAGTCAGAACAAAACGCTCCCCAACCGATTCAGGTGGACGCTGAACTCAACCTCGGCACGCAGCCGCTGCTGCCCAGCGACGACGACATCAAGCACGTGCTGGATTACCGCAAGGTGCGGCAGATCATCATCAACGAATGCACGGTGGAACACATGAACTTGCTAGAGAGTTTGATCGGCAAACTGGCGCACCGGCTGATGCTGCTGCCCGGCGTGCTGGGCGTTCGCGTCAAGATTGCCAAACTTGAAATTTTTGAAGATTGCGAAGTTGCCATTCGCGTAGAAACAGGACAGTGGTCATGATGAAAGAACAGATGATTGAACGCGAAGATTTGAAGTTGGAAAAGCGCTTGTGCCGCGAAGTTGGCCGCGCCATTGTGGACTTCAACATGATCGAAGAAGGCGACAAGGTCATGGTCTGCGTGTCGGGCGGAAAAGACAGCTACGCCATGCTCGACATCTTGCTCAAACTGCAGCAGCGCGCGCCCATCAATTTCAGTTTGATTGCGGTCAACCTCGACCAAAAACAACCCGGGTTCCCAGACCACATCTTGCCGGAGTACTTGGCCAAGCTGGGCGTGCCGTTTCACATTGAAACGCAAGACACTTACAGCATCGTCAAGCGGGTAATCCCAGAAGGCAAGACCATGTGCTCGCTCTGCTCACGCCTGCGGCGCGGCATTTTGTACCGCGTGGCCGAAGAGCTGAGCGCGACCAAAATTGCGCTTGGCCACCACCGAGACGACATGCTGCAAACGCTGTTCCTCAACATGTTTTTCGCCTCCAAACTCAAAGGCATGCCACCCAAGTTGGCCAGCGACGACGGTAAAAACATCATCATCCGACCGCTCGCGTACGTGGGCGAAAAAGACTTGATCCGCTGGGCTGAAGTGCGCGAATTCCCGATCATTCCGTGCACCCTGTGCGGCAGCCAAGACGGTCTGCAGCGGGTGCAGGTCGGCAACATGCTGCGCGAGTGGGACAAGAAATTCCCAGGCCGCCTAGAGAACATGTTTACCTCCTTACAAAATGTCATCCCGTCGCACCTGATGGACGACAAGCTGCATGACTTCAAGGGCATCAAAACCACCGGCGTCGCCAACCCAGACGGCGACAAAGCCTTTGACCCCGAAGACTTGCCCAAGCCACCGGCCACGCTGCAATTCATGGACAGAAAAACCGTCCTCGAAAGTTGACGTGATGAAAAGAGCCTGGCAACGCATCTTTGTCGCCCTTGCTTGCGCGCTGTTGCTCAGTGCTTGCTCCGGCTTGCGATTGGTCGACACGGACGTGGTGTCTTTTGCGCAATGGCCTAGCGCCACACCGCCAGCGCCAGGCAGCAGCTATCGTTTTGAGCGCCTGCCGTCACAGCAGTCGGCATTGCCGCAGGGCGGTATCAGCGGTATGGAACTGTCGCAAGACCAGCTTGAAGCCATCGCCCGCACGGCGCTCGACAAGCTTGGTTTGCGTAACACCCCGAGTGCTGCAGCGTTCAACGTGCAGGTCAGTGCCAGCACCCGCTATGCACCGCGCTATCCCTACAACGGGTCTGCCTTTGGCGGCGGCTTTGGGGGGTTTGGTGGTACGGGCGTTGCGCTAGGCGCGGGCAGCGCCGGCAGCTTCATCGGCTTTTCTTTTCCCTTGGGGATGAGCGAATCTCCCTTGTATCTTCGCGAAGTCAGCATCGTTGTGCGCGACGCCAGCAACAACGCGGTGCTGTTTGAAAGCAAGGCCACACACAGCGGTGTCTGGAGTGACGCGCAAGCCGTTTTGCCGGCCATGTTTGAGGCGGCGATGCAAGGATTTCCAACGCCACCCGCCGGTCCACGCCGCATCAACATCGAGATTCCGCGATGAGTGCCAACGAGCCCACACGCATTCTGGCAATTCGCCATGGCGAGACCGCTTGGAATGTTGACACCCGCATACAAGGGCATCTGAACATTCCCCTCAACGACACTGGCCATTGGCAAGGTCAGCGCTTGGGTCAGGCCTTGGCGGGTGAAGAGATTGCCGCCATTTACGCCAGTGACTTGTCCCGCGCACACGACACCGCGCTGTATGTGAGCCGCGCCACCGGCATTCCCGTCGTGCCCGAGTTGGGCCTGCGCGAGCGTGGCTTTGGCGACTTTGAAGGCAAAACATTTGCCGAGATCGAGGTCGCATTGCCCGAGCAAGCCGAGCGCTGGCGCAAACGCGACCCCTCGTTCACACCCGCCGGTGGCGAGTCCTTATTGCAGGTGCAAGAACGCGTGTTGGCCACCGTCAACCGCTTGGCAGAGCAACACCCGGGCGAGTTGATCGTGCTGGTCGGCCACGGTGGCGTGATGGACGTGCTCTACCGCGCCGCCACCCGCCTAGACCTGCAGGCCGCGCGGACTTGGCTGCTCGGCAACACCGCCATCAACCGTCTGCTGTGGTCACCCGAAGGCCTGTCGCTGGTCGGCTGGTCAGACACCCAGCATCTGTCAGATCCCGCGTTGGACGAGACATCGACGTAAGCTGTTACGGCCGCACAGCGTCATTGCGAGGCTCGGCCGCCATTTTTTCCTTTGGTTCACGGTGGGATTCACTTTAAAACGGGTCATCCTCGACCAAGTCATAATGCATATATGCATAAAAAAAGAGGGGGATTCATGCAAAAAAGAATGACCATCACCATGGATGAGGCCGTCTATGAGGGTTTGATACGCGTGGTGGGCCGCCGGAAAATCAGCGCATTTCTTGAAAATTTAGCGCGACCTCTTGTGGTCGGCGACGATCTATCCGCTGGCTACCAAGCCATGGCGCAAGACACTGCGCGCGAACAAGAGGCCTTGGAATGGAGTGAAGCGCTGATCGGCGATGCAGTTCATGCAGCGCGGTGAAGTCTGGTGGGTTGACTTTGAGCCCGCCCGTGGGGGCGAAATTCGCAAGACCCGTCCGGCTGTTATTTTGAGCAATGACTTGTCCAATACCCACCTGAATCGTTTGCAAGTGGTACCTTTGACGTCCAATACCGGCCGCCTCTACCCGAGTGAAGCCGTTGTCACGGTGGCGGGTCAGTCCAGCAAGGCCATGGCTGACCAACTGACAACGGTGGCCAAAGAGCGCCTAACAAACCGCATCAGTGTGCTAACCCGCGCTGATCTGAAAGCGCTTGAGCATGTCGTCAAGATTCAATTGAACCTACCATTGTGAACGCTGCAAGCGCGGTAACCCATCCCCGCTCCCTCCCCTAAACCCCGACCCGCGTCCGTCTGCTCTGCAGCAGCGCAATGTTCTGCTCCCCGGTGACCGTACTCGCATAGTGCGTGTTGATCACCTCCACGCTGGTCCGCGCATTGCGCGCCAAGGT
>CANFWV010000050.1 GCA_947450695.1 Comamonadaceae bacterium | reverse complement strand
GCCGCCTTGAATCGAATTTCTTGCATCTTCAGGCCAGAGTGCGGGCCGAGACAGGATGCGCCCTGGTCGTTGTTGGCCAAAAAGCCGCTCCAAGCTTTGGGCAAACTCAATAGCCGCAGGGTGTGGCCAGTCGGGGCCGTGTCAAAAACGATGTGGTCGTACTCTTGATTTTTGTCGGCCAGCAGTGACGAGAACTCATCGAAAGAGGCAATCTCGGTCGTGCAGGCGCCGGACAACTGTTCGCGCACCGTTGCGATATCTACATCGGTAGCGTCATGCGCCATTTGCTCGACGACACGTTGCCGGTAAGCCTCAGCCGCAGCGTCCGGGTCAATGTTCAAGACCGACAAGCCGGGTGCGCTTGGCACGGCAGTCGGGTGGTTGCTCAGCGTGACGCCCAGCATTTCATCCAAGTTGGAGGCCGAGTCGGTGCTGACCAGCAGCACTTTCTTGCCACAGTCGGCCAAATGCAGCGCTACCGCAGTGGACAGGGAGGTTTTGCCCACGCCACCTTTGCCCGTGAAGAACAAGTGTCTTGTCGGGTGCTTCAGTAAATCCAATGGTTTGGGCATCAACCAGACCTCCACTTTTTCGTGGGCGGGAATGCTGCCACTGTGGACGAGATGGCCGTCGACCGTCACGGCTGGGGTGGCATGAATGCCGAGACGTTCTCGCTCTTCTTTGCGTTCATTCAGGGTGACGCTGACGGGGATATTCAGCTTGTTGGCAACTCGATCGACCAAGCTAGCAGTGCTCTGACATTTACTGCAACCAGAACCTAAGACGACGACTTCCATGACAAAGCACTCCATTGTTATAGCTGACGCTGATTCGCCCGAGCTGCCGTCAAACATGTCATCAATGACGCTTATGTCACGCCATTACCCAAACTGATTAGAGACCGTGACCGCTTGTTGTGTATTGACATTCGTCAATGACAAGCGCGGTCCAAGCATTCGCTTCATGGCTGTTGGGCTGAAATCGGACGCGCAGTGCGTAATTTAGCCAATTTACTCGCCAGCGAGGCCTTGGACAATTCGCCCAAATGGGTGTCAACCAGACGGCCATCGGCATCGTAAAAAAGTGTGGTCGGCAAGGCCGTCGTTCTCGCAGCGTGACCCAGTTGGGCACCTGCGTCAAACAGAATATGCCTCAAGTCAAGCTGCTGTGTACTCAGGTAGTGCAAAGCTGTGCCGGCGTCCTCGCCCTGGTTGACAAAGACAAAGGTCAGCCCTTTTTCTTGCTGTTGGGCGGCAGCCAACACAGGCATTTCACGCCGACAAGGCGGACACCAACTGGCCCACAGATTAACCACCAAAGGCTGGCCTAGTGCCACCTCAGCCAGCGTGGTGGACTCGCCGGTCAATGTCAGCAACGCCACGCTTGGCAAGCTTGGTTTAGCGCTGTTCCCCAGGGCACCGATGGCCACCGACACCACCCCCCAAACCAGCGCACCCACGACCAAGCCCCAAATCAAGGGCTTGCGCATGGCAGGCTGTTGCAAGCCTCGCCAGCTGGCCAGACAAGCGGCGGCCAGCAGCCCCGCCCACAGGGTGAAGCCGCCATCACGAATATCCAACAGGGTCCACGGTGCACTGCGGTAAGACTCAAACCAGCTCACCACAAAGGCCAGACGTGCCGCGAGCAAGCCGACCCAAAACATATCTAACAAGACATGGCCGATCGTTGTCTTTTGATGGTGCCCAACCCAACGACCCACGCCGGCGGCGACCAGCAACGCCATCAAGAACAACAGATGGCTAACCTGCAGTGAGAACGGCCCTAAATTAACATTCAACAAGATCAAGTTCCTTGAAGGTTCCGTCGATGTGAGAGGTGGACAAGTGCTTAGTTGCGGGCATCTTTAGGCTTATCGCCTTTGGGCCAATCTTTGGCTTTACCGGCATAAACAGGGCGTGGTTGGTGGGTAAAGAATTCAGCAACATCTAACGCGTCTTGGTCCGTCAAGGTTCCGCCTTGCCCCAGCGGCATATTGTGTTTGACGAAGGCCGCTGCTGTGAAAGTACGCGCCATACCTGCACCGTCGTTGAACGAGTCCTTGCCCCAAGCCGGCGGGAAGATATAGCCGCCCGCCGGATTTTTCATGCCCAGACCTTCCGCGCCATGGCAGCTGGCACATTTTTCGGCGTAGACCTGTTTGCCATGAATGGCATCGGGAAAGAATTTGTCGTCAAGGGCGCCAAAACCACGCCCCTTGACGTTCATGCCGGTGGGCACGCCGGTTGACAACCACTGCATATAGGCCAGGATGTTGGTCATTTCAGCGGAGGTATCGGCCAAGGGCTTGCCATCCATAGAGCGCACAAAGCAGTCGTTCACACGTTCCTGCAAGGAAATGAGCTTGCCGCTGCGTGACCGGTATTCCGGAAAGACGCCCCAAATACCCACCCAAGGTGCAGCATTGGCGGTGGTGCCGCCGGCCAGATGGCAGCTGGTGCAATTGAGACCATTGCCAACATTGTTGGGCAGTCGCTGGTGCGTTTCAGTCAGCAGTTTTTTGCCCTCCTGAATCGCCAGACCACGGGGACCCGCTGGCATGCTGGCCTCGGAAGGCGGGTTGAAATCGGCCTGCGGTGTTTCGGCATGGGTGCTGAAAGCGATGAAAAAAGTAGCCGCGCAGGCGGCAAGTTGGGCGTGATTGAGCATGGTCAATTCTTTCAAAAAAGGGGGTTACAAAGGCCGGCCTTCGCCGCGCTCTTCGATGGTCTGGCCGTCACGGATGTTGTAAATCCGTTTGAAGGTCGGGATGATCTTCTCGTCGTGCGTGACGACAATGATGGCGGTCTGTGCTTGCTGCGCCATCTGATTCAGGATGCGCATGACGGCCAAGGCGCGTTCGCTGTCGAGTGGCGCGGTTGGCTCGTCAGCGAGAATCACCGGCGGGCGATTCGCCAGCGCCCGCGCAATCGACACCCGTTGTTGTTCACCGCCCGACAGTTGCGAGGGCTCGGCCTTGGCGCGGTGTGCCACGTCCAGTGCGGTCAACAACTCCAACGCGCGCGCACGGGCTTGGGCGTTGGGCACGCCGGCCAGCATCGGCAGCAAGGCGACGTTGTCGGTCACGTCCAGAAAAGGAATCAGATACGGTGCCTGAAAAACAAAGCCGATGCGGTCGCGCCGCAGTGCACGCAGGTCGGTCGTGGTCCAGCCGTTGTCGTAAATCACGTCGTCGCCCAGCGTCATGCGCCCGCTGGTGGGTTCGATGATGGCACCCAAGCATTTGAGCAGCGTGCTTTTTCCCGAGCCCGACGGACCGACCAGCCCCACCACCTCGCCAGGCGCGACCGCCATGTTGACATTTTTGAGGGCCTCGACGGCGGTGTCGCCATGGCCATAGACCTTGCGCAAACCTTCGATGCGGATACCGCCGATTAAAGTGTTCATGGCCTTCATCCGATGGCTGTCGCCGGGTCGACCTGGAGCGCCGCGCGGATCGCCAGCGTGCTGGCCAGCGCACAAATCACCAGCGTCGCCAGCAAGCCGGTCACAGCGTCTTGTGTCAGCAGCAACACAAACTTAGGGAAGATCGGCGCCCACACCGTGGCCGCCACCTTGCCCACCACAAAGCCGATCAAGCCCAGGCCCAGCGCTTGCTGAAGGATCATGCCGGCGATGGTGCTGTTGCGCGTGCCGATCAACTTGAGCACCGCAATTTCTCGGATCTTGCCCAGCGTCATGGTGTAGATGATGAAGGCCACGATGGCCGCACTGACCACCGCCAAAATAGCCAGAAACATGCCGATTTGTTTGGCCGACGTGGCGATCAGCTTGGCCACCAAAATCTCCTCCATGCCGTCCTGTGTGAACACCGACAGATGCTTCCAGCGCCGGATAGGTTCGGCCACGCGTTCTGGCAACCAGCCGCTTTGCACTTGCACCAACACCGCGTTCACGCTGTGGCTGCTGGTTTGCAAAGCCTGCACGGCCTCCAGCAATCCGGGCACGGCGGGCCGGTTGAAGGCCGGGTTGGCAGCCGTGCGGGCGCGGTCGTTGTCGATCGCATCGTTGTCTTTCAAAAACTGGCTTTCTTGCGCATCTTTGAGCGGAATAAAAAGCATCGGGTCGCCACCGGAAGACACCATGCGCTGAGTCAGTCCGACCACCGTGTAGCCGTGGCGGCGGATGCGCACGGTCTCGCCCAACGCGAAGCCAGTTTTGATGTCGGCGACCGCTTCGTAGTGATTGCGCGCGAGTTGGCGGCCGGCCACCAGATAGCCCGGTTCGCCGGGCTGACCGGGCTCAATGCCGACGACCATGACGCGGGTGTCCTCGGCGTTAGCATCTTGCACTTGCAGGGTGAAATAAGTCACGTTGGACGCTTGCGCCACGCCGGGCATGCCGCGCACGCCGCGCACCACATCGTCCTTGATGCTGGAGGACTCGGCATACGGCCCCTGCGTGTCTTTTTGCACCACCCACAGGTCTGCGCCACTGTTGTTGATCAGCGCGTGTGCGTCGTCAACCATGCCGCGGTAAACACCGGCCATGGTCAGCGTGACGCCAATCAGCAAACCCAGCCCCAAGCCCGTCAGCGCGAATTTGCCCCAGCTGTGCAAGATGTCGCGTCCGGCCAGACTGATCACGGCTGGGCACCGGGTTTGAGCAGCGCATCAACCACTTGAACGCGTGTGCCAGCGCTCAACGCTTTCTGGCTGTAAAACACCACCTCGTCCCCGGCGGTCAAGCCTTGCAAGACCTGCACTTGCCCGTCCAGACCAGAAGCGCCGAGTTGCACTTGCACAAATTCGGGCCGACCGGCCTTCAAACGCCAAACCCCGGTTGTCCCTTGCTGGCGCTGAATGCTCGCATTCGGAAGCAACAAAGTGGAGGCCGTGCTAGGCAAGTGCAAGGTCACTTCGGCCATTTCACCGACCGACACGCCCGCGGGCATTTGTGCAAAGCCCACTTGGGCCATGCGTTCTTCGGTCACGCTGTCGGCCAGCAATTCAACGCGATTCACTTGGCCCGGCAACTCGCTGTGCGGCTGCGAACGCAGCACGATGCGCGCCGGCAGTCCGACCGCCAACCCGGCTGAGCGGCCCTGGTCAATGTGCAAACGCACCCACAGACTGGCCGGGTCAATCAACCTCAGCACTGGCTGACCGGCCACAACGGTGCTGCCGGCTTCGGCATCGCGGGTGGTGACCACGCCATCAGCGGGCGCCAGCAACCGCACGCTGCCGCGCTGCTGCAACAAGCCGGCGCGGTCAGCTTTGAGACGCTGAATATCTTGTGCTGCGCCTGCCTCATTGGCCTCAGCCGCTTGCAGGCTGGCGTTGGCCGAAGCCAGTTCCTGCTCGCGCGCCTCCAGTGCGCTGGCGCTGATGAAATTTTGTCGCGCCAGACCCTGATTGCGCTCACTGTTGGCGGCGGCCAGTGTGCGCCGTGCAGCGGTGTCGTTGAGTTGCGCCTGCGCTGCTGATTGCGCACTGCCGGCGCGTGCCAATGACGCCTCCAGTGATAGCAAACGCTGGTCTAAATCGATCGGGTCCATCTCAGCCAGCAGCTGACCGGCCTTCACCGCATCGCCAACATCGACCTTCACGCTCAGCACCCGGCCCGCAATGGTCGGTCCGACCATCCAGCTGCGTCGGGCTTCGACCGTGCCAATACCGAACATCGCGGGCGTCAAGCGCCCCTCGGATACCCGTGTGAGCGTGACATGAACGGGGGCCAACGGGCCAGTGCGCAAGGCCACAAAAGCCATGGCACCGAGCAGCGCCAGCACGGCGGCAGTCACCGCGAGGCGGCGTGTCAAAAGAGGGTTTCGCTTCATGGCTGGACTTTCAAGGGTTCTGAATGCGGCGCTTATTCGCGCTCAAGCTCTAAATAAGTGCGGCTAGCATTGCCGGAATTCAGCTCAGCCGCATTGAGCAAGCGCAAGAAAAGTGTGGAATCAAAAGTCTTGATGGCGCTGCTGAGATCGACGCCGTCGTCGACGGCTTTCTTCATATGGCCGCGCAAAGCCAGCAGGTAGTCGCGCGTGTCAGCCTGCGCGGTGGCGAGGTCGGTGGCGCGGCCATGGCCTGGCACGATACGCGCCGGCGCCAGCCGCTCGAGTTCTGCAAACGTGGCCAGCCACGATTTGGTTTGACTCACCGGAATCACGCCGAGCATGCGGTCAACGTACACCACGTCGCCACTGAACAGCACCTTTTTCTGAGGCAGCCAAACCAGCATATCGCCTGGCGTGTGCGCGCCACCACGGTGCTTGAACTCAAACACCACACCACCGAGTTCAAGCTGCTGGTCTGGCTGCCTCAACCAGCGCGTCGGCAGTGTTGGTGTGGTACCGGCGGCGCGTGGCCCAAGGGCCGTACGCAAGGTGACGAGATGGTCATTGCCACGATTTCGCATGTCAGCCTCGGCAGTTGCATGGGCCAAAATCTCGGCGCCTTGCTCTTTGAAATATCCATTCCCCAACCATCGGTGGTCTTGTCCGCCGGTATTGATCACCCAGCGCACAGGCTGCGTGGTGACACGGCGCACGGCGTCATGAATCTGTCGGGCACTTTCCCAGGTGGCGCCACTGTCTATCAGCACCGAACCTTGCGCCGTAACAACAAGTCCAATATTGGCGTTCAAGCCTTCATTGGCCAGCGTGCGTGGGCCCATGTCACCCACGTACGCAAAGACGCCGTCGGTCACCGGCTCAAAACGCACTTCCAGCGCTGCGCTATGGCCGGCGACAGCCAACAGCACGACCGTCAGAGCGCTTTTTAACCAAGGGCTGAATTTCGATAGGTCGCAAGGTTTTAGAGTATTTTTCATGAGCAGTTGTTGTGCAGTTTCCACTTGGCTTCGTGGCCTAGGGCTTTGGCGAACTCGGGCACTTTGCAGCGCTCGGACTCGGCACTGCTGTCCGGCAGCGTCGTGGCGGCAGGCGAAGTAAACGCAGGCCGCGAGACAGTCGATCCAGTGCGATAGACCGCTTGCACAACCGTGACGGTGATGGCGGAAAAAACCAGCACTACAAGCGCCTGCACCCAGCTGATGGATGCACTCTTAGCTGTCGACACGTCACACACACCGCCCGGGCAGAGCTGCGCTTTTTCTTGGTTCAAGGCGTTGTAGATCTTGCAGCCAATGCAGATGCCAAAAGCCGATTCAACAAACATCAGCGCCAAGCAAGTGCCGCACACCAGCAGGTTCATGGGGCCGACCAAACTGTTGAAAATCATCAAGTACGACATGAGCAGCGCCAGCACAAAACCAATGGCCCAGGCAAAGCGTTTTTGCGGCGCGCCGACATACTCCGGTTGCTGCTTGCGCACCACCCATTGCCCCATGATGAGACTAGGGGCGTACTGCGGGTTGACGAAAATCCGAATGCCGAAGTCCATCAAGAACAACAACACAAAGACCCGCGTTGGCTGAAAGTTACCAATCAACCAAGCATTCATGAAGCCGATCAAGGCAAAAAAAAACAAGATGCCGGCGCTGGCTCTGACGGCCCGCTCGTTGAGCACAAGCACCGTGTAGTCAGGATGGTGTTGGCCGAATTGAAAGGTCTTGTTCATCGTGGCGCCTCAATTTATAAGCAGAGACTTAATTATCCACGCCAGCCACTGCTTCAAACTTACGCCGAACAAAGCAAAACGGCCGGACTGTCAAGTCCGGCCGTTTTGCCCATCAGCGCTTCAGCGCTTGATTCATGAGCGTCAGACGACGCCAGCCGCCTTCACCTTGGCCGGCAAGAATGGCACTGAGCGCAAGCGCACACCGGTCGCGTCAAAGACTGCGTTGGAGATGGCTGACGGCACCACGGTAGGGGCCATTTCACCAGCGCCCCACAGCGGCATATCCGGCCGGTTGATGAGGCTGACATGGATGCGCGGCACGTCCGGGAAACGCAAGATCGGGTAGCTTGCCCAGTCGGTGCTGGTGACATGCGTGCGGTCAAATTGCAACTCTTCCAGCAAGGTGCGGCTGATGGTTTGCACAATGCCGCCCTCGATCTGATTGACCGTGCCATCGGGGTTGACGATCTGACCGCAATCGTGGCTGCACCAAACATCGGTCACTCGAATAGCGCCCGTGCTGCGATTCACTTCGACTTCTGCCACCAGCGCCACATACGTGCGGTCGTTGTCGTACTTCACAAAGGAGACACCACGGCCACGGGCCAGATTGCCAGCCGTCTTGCTGGCTGGTGACGAACGGTTTTGCCATTTCGACATACGGGCCACGTCTTCGAGCACGGCGCGGGCACGCGGATCTTTCAAATACGTCAGGCGCCATTGGAGCGGATCAGCCCCTGCAGCGGCGGCCAGTTCGTCAAAAAAGGCTTCGTTGGCAAAGGTGTTTTGCATGCGGCCGGGCGTGCGCAAATGCGACGTACGAAAGGCTTTGTCAGCAAGCCGATGCACCTCGGTCTGGATGTTCGGAAACTGATACAAAACGTCGGCATTTTTCTGCAAATTGCCGGTGTAGTGACCGTAGCGTTTGACGCCAGAGAGCACCGCCGCGAGCAACGGAAACTCTTCCAACGTGCCATTGGCTTGTGCAATGAAAAACTCCGAACGCCAAGCCACCGGCAAACCAGCCGCGTCAAGGCCGCCTTCCAAGTCGACCAGCGTGGGTGGGCTTTTCGGGTCCCAGCCGTGTTCGTCAGCGCGCATCCACTGCACGCGCACCGGCGCGCCAGCCAGTTGCGACACCAGCGCTGCGTCGCCTGAGCAATCTTCGTGGCCGTTGCGACCGTAGCAGCCTGCACCGTCGACATAAATCATCCGGATGCTGGCTTTTGGAATATCCAGCACGGTGGCCAGCTCCGCTTGCAGCGAGTGCGTGGCCTGCGAGGCCGACCAGACCGTGCAGCCACCGTCTTTAAAGTCTGCCACAGCGCAAGATGGTCCCATCGAACCGTGGGTGTGCGGCGCGAAGTCGTAAGTTGCCTTGATGCGCTTGGCTGAGCTTGCCAACGCGGTCACTGCATCGCCGGTCGTGATGACGGCTTCGTTTTTAGCGACCGGCAGGTTGCGCCAGTAGGTGTAGAGGTGCGCTTGCAGCGGCATGCTGTTGGGCGTTTCCCAAGTGGTCTTGAGCGCGCGTGCCGCTTTGATAGCCGCCCATTCAGTCTTGCAGACCACCGCTAGAAAGTCTTGCTTTCTCACGACCTTGACAAAGCCGCTGACCTTGCGTGCCGCCGCATCGTCAACGCTTAACAACTTGCCGCCCAAGCCGGTCGGCCGGATCATGCGCGCATGCAGCATGCCGGGCAACTTGAAGTCGTGCATGTACATGAACGTTCCGGTCAACTTGGCCGGGATGTCAACACGGGCAATCGACTGGCCGACGATCTTGTGGTCGGCATACGCTTTGAGCGGCGCTTTCGGGTCGAGCTTGAGGTTCATCGGTTTGCCGTCGACCAGCGCGGCGTAACTGATGTTCTTGTCACCGGTGCGGGTTGAGATCACGCCGTCGACCACGCGCAGGTCAGCCACGCTAACTTGCAAGCGCGCCCCTGCAGCAGACAACAAAGCTTGACGCGCGCTGGCAGAAGCTTGGCGCAAGGTGCCGCCACCCACTTGCAAAGACAGGCTGCCGGCAGATTGGCCTTGGTCGAGCGTGGTTAGCGTGTCGCCCATGACCATGTCGATCTGTTTGAAGTTGACGTCCAGCTCTTCGGCCACCATCTGCATGAGTGCGGTGCGCACACCGGTGCCCAAGTCGACTTTGCCTGAATAAACGGTCACGCGGCCATCGGCACCGATGCCCAGCCAGGCGTCGACCTGGTCGCGTACCATGCTCTTGGCGGGGGCACTGCCTGGCGCATTCACCTGTGCGTGGCTCAGCGTGGCACCGGCGAATGAAAACGACACAACAAGGCCGCTACCGGCCTGGAGAAATTGACGACGTTGCATGGCTTAAGCTCCTTTCACAGCAGTGACAGCCGCCGGGGTCATGACCTCGGATGCGCGTTTAACCGCCTTGACGATGCGCGTGTGAGTGCCGCAACGGCACAGATTAGCCGCCAACGCTTCTTGAATTTGTACCTCGCTCGGGCGCGGGTTCTTGGCCAAAAAGGCCACTGACTGCATGACCATCCCATTGATGCAGTAGCCGCATTGCACGGCCTGCTCGTCGATGAAAGCTTGTTGCACCGGATGTGGTTTTTCAGGTGTCCCCAGGCCCTCCAATGTCACGATCTTGCCGCCCTTGAGGCTAGCCACGGGCGTGACGCAACTGCGCACCGCCTGACCATTGACGAGCACTGTGCAAGCGCCGCACTGGCCCAAGCCACAGCCGTATTTAGGGCCATGCAAGGCCAGGTTGTCGCGCAACACATACAACAGCGGCGTGTCGCTGTCGGCTTCCGCCGTGACCGTTTTGCCATTCACATTCAGCTGGTACTTCATCTCGATTCGTCCTTCTTGTTGGCATGCTAACTAGTGCCAATCATTTTGGCAGAGACAAGTGGTTTTCAGGGATGGGAAAACACTTAGGCAGAGCGTGAACCCGCTAAGTGGAGCGGCCATCCATCTTCGTGGCGCGCGGCGATGGACGGCCGCGCTGCGCTCGCAGTAACGGGGCCTTCACTGCGCTATAAATGCTGCGCCGCAGCAAGATGAGCTGACTTACCGCATACTCAGCGTTGATCCTCCTCTTGAACCATCGTCATGCCACCCATCCTGTATTTTTTCGCACTCTGCAATCTGGTCATCGGTAGTGGTGCTTTTGTGCTGGGCGGCATCTTGCAACCGGTGAGTGTCTCACTGAACATTAGCTTGGCCGCTGCAGGCCAAGCCATGACCGCCTATGCCGTGGCCACCGCCATTTTGGCGCCTTTGCTCATCATTCTGACCGTGAAATGGTCGCGTAAAAGCGTGATTCAGCTGGCGCTGGCGCTCTTCACGGCTGGCTGCGTGGTGTCTGCTTTGGCACCTAACTTTGCCACGCTGCTGCTGGGCCGGGCACTGATGGGCGGCGGTGCGATGTTCACGGCTGCCGCAGCGGCGCTGACCGTCAGCATGGTCGAGCCCGCACTGCGCGGTCGAGCCCTGTCGATCACTTTTTTAGGCATGAGCATCAGTTACGCAGTGGGCGTGCCACTCGGCGCCTGGCTCGGTTTTGAATACGGTTGGCGAGTACCTGTATGGCTATCGGCCGCCGCAAGCTTGGCGGCGCTGCTCTCTGTCGGCTGGCTGGTGCCAGCCAATCTGGCCAGCCACGGCAGCAGTTTTGTTGGCTTCAGAGCCGTCGCAGCCAATCCGGCCGTGCTGCGTGTGTGGTTGCGCACGCTGCTTTACTTCATCGCAGTGTTCAGTGTCTTCGCTTACATCGGACCGTTGTTGCAAGCCCTTAATCCGATGAGCCCTGGTGGGCTGTCTCTGACACTGGCGGTATTCGGTCTGTCCGGGGTGTTGGGCACGCTGGTTGGTGGCTGGGCCAATGACCGATTTGGTTCGCTGCGCACGCTGGTCGGGCAGCTCACAGTGATGATCACCATGATGGCTGTCCTGCCGCTGACCCAGGGCCATATTCCGTTGACAGTGATGGCGCTGGTGGTATGGGGCATCGCCGGCTTTGGCATGATGACACCGCAACAAAGCCGGCTGGCCAGCCTGTCGCCCAAGCAAGCGCCGCTGCTACTAAGCCTGAACGGCTCCATGCTTTACATGGGTACGGCGCTGGGCAGCATGATGAGCGGCGCCTTGCTCGACACGCTCGGCTTAGTCCATCTCGCCTGGGTCGGCGTGCCGTTTGCATTGCTAGCCTTATTAACACTTGTGTTTGATCGCAGGTCAGCGAAGGCGCTAGCAATGGCTAACTCCAAAGCTGTCGCACCAGCTTGATCAACCGGCTGACGCCCTTTATCATCCAAAATATGCGTTTATTTGTACTCGCTCTCATGATGGTCTTGCTGCCACTGCGCGGCTGGACTGGAGACGCCATGGCGACAGACATGGCGGTGAATATCTCAGCGCAACAGTGGCATCAGACAGTGACGGCTCCACACAAAGCGAATGTGCATCATGAACATCAGAGTCACGAAAGCCACAGTGAACATGTGGGTCATGATGCAGATCACGACACGGACCACAGCGCTGGTACATGCGAGTCCTGCTCAGTCTGCCAAGCTTGTCACAACGTCGCGTTGCTGGTGACAGCCGACGATTTGAAGCCGATCTTGAACACCCTTTGGACGCCCACAGAGTTGGCTGATCCATTTGCCAGTGCCGACGCGGCACTCGACCAAAAACCACCGATTTCCTGATCTCCCGGCCCTAACTGGGTCGGTACTTTGCAACCGGGGTTGCGCCTTAAGCGCTCAGTCCCGGCCTTCCGGCGCCTTCTGACATCGTCAGCTTGCGCGCCCTGCAACCGCATCAGGAGCATTGTTTTGCAAACCCACCTTCATTTTTCACGCACGCAGCACATGGCCCAGCGTTGGCTCGCCGTAGGCTGTACTTTTGCCCTGCCCTTGCTGACACAGGCCGCGCTGGCACAACCGCCCGCTGCCGTATTTTTGCCGCTAGACCCACAACCCACACTGCAGGCGCTCAACCCGAAGTCATCGGTACCGCCAGCCGTTTACAGATCAAGGCTCGCAGATCTGCCGCGCGGCGTTGAAGAGACCCGCTTGGACTGGCGCCGCAGCAATGACGCTGTCGGTCAGTTCAAGCGCGGGCACATCGACTTGCTCAAGCTCGAACAACCGAAGGCCGCACCATGAGCAACGCCCTTTTTTACAAATCATTTTTAAGCTTGGGTTTGGCCGCCACCTTGGCCGGCTGCGCAAGCGTCGCGTCGGACGGTGGCGTCAGCAGCTTGCAAGAGCGCATGGCCAAGCTGCCCTCACAAAGCCTAAGCGGCACACCTGTTCCCATCCCGCGCCCTGGCCAAGACCACCGCACGGAGATCGCGCAACTGCTCAAAGGCCCACTGGGTGCAGACACTGCCGTGCGCGTGGCCTTGCTGAACAACCCAGGGCTGCAAGTCGCGCTCGGCAGCGAAGGGATCAACATCTCAGATCGGACACAAAGTCAGCATCCGGCCAAGCTGCGAACGAGCCAACAAATCACGCGGCTGTCGACTGAGACCCGCAAAGCTTGGCTCAACGCGGTTGGCGCCGCCCAAACCGTGGGCGCGCTGACGCAGGCCCAAGAGGCCGCTGAAGTCAGCGGCGAGATGGCCCGCCGCTTGACGCAGGCGGGCAACTGGAGTCGCTTGCAGCAGGCGCGCCAGCAGGTCTACTTGGTGGAGGCGGCAAGCGACTTGACACGTGCCCGGCAAGCCGCCTTCAGCGCCCGTGAAAAGCTCGTGGTCTTGCTCGGCCTGTGGGGCGAATCAGCACAGTTCGAGCTACCGACACAGTTGCCCACCTTGCCGGCGCAGCCACGTGAACTGCCCGATGTAGAAGCACGCGCGATGCAAGCGCGCGAGGACATCAGCATCGCAACCCTGCTGTGGCAACGCAAGGAAGCTGAGCGCCTCATCAGCCGTCCGGGCGAGCTGTGGGAGGCCATGGGAGACGCCGCAATACTGCGCGAAACAGCCATCCAAGTGCGCAGCCACGCACGTGAAATCTACCACCGCTACCGCAGCCAATATGACCTCGCGAAGCACCTGCAAGACGAGTTGCTGCCACTGCGCCAGTTCATCAACGACGAGATGCTGCTGCGCTACAACGGCATGCTAGCAAGCATCTTTGACGTCTTGGCCGACACCCGTGCGCAAGCGCTCGCAACTCACAGCGCGATTCAAGCCACGCGCGATTTTTGGCTTGTGGACGCCGACCTGCAAAGCCTGCTGGCTGGCGCACCCACACAGGAAAAAGCACCATGAACCGACGTCACTTCTTCAACACTGCCGCCTTTTCGGCAGTTGCCGCCGCATCGGTCAGCAAGGTCGCCATGGCGGGCTTGCCCGAGGTCGCGATGATGACCAGCACCGACACCTCTGCACCCCTGAGCCCGCCCAACGGCCAGCCCTACAACCCGGTCGTCACCCTGAACGGCTGGACCTTGCCTTGGCGCATGAACAACGGCGTCAAAGAATTTCATTTGGTGGCCGAACCCGTGGTGCGCGAAATGGCGCCCGGCTTCAAGGCCCACATGTGGGGCTACAACGGGCAAAGCCCCGGCCCCACGATTGAAGTGGTGGAAGGCGACCGCGTGCGCATGTTTGTCACCAACAAGCTGCCTGAGCACACCACCATTCACTGGCACGGCCAACGTCTGCCCAACGGCATGGACGGTGTCGCCGGGCTGAACCAGCCGGCCATCCCTGTCGGCAAAACTTTTGTCTATGAGTTTGTGGCGCGGCGTCCCGGCACCTTCATGTACCACCCACATGCCGACGAGATGACGCAAATGGCCATGGGCATGATGGGTTTTTGGGTCACGCACCCCAAGCTCGACAAAGCCGGTAAGCACCCGCAGATTGACACCGTCGACCGCGACTTCGTCTTCTTGCTGAATTCCTACGACATTGAACCGGGCAGCATGACACCCAAGATCATGACCATGACCGACTTCAATTTGTGGTCTTGGAACAGCTGCATTTTCCCGGGTATTGACACCCTCAACGTGCGTAAAAATGACAAGGTGCGCATTCGCGTTGGCAACCTCACCATGACCAACCATCCGATTCATTTGCACGGCCATGAATTTGTCGTCAGCGGCACCGATGGAGGACCAACACCCAAGTCTTCCCGATGGCCTGAAGTGACGACCGATGTGGCGGTGGGGCAGATGCGTCAAATCGAGTTCTTGGCCGACGAAGAAGGTGACTGGGCTTTTCATTGCCACAAGAGCCACCACACCATGAACGCCATGGGCCATGATGTGCCGACGCTGATCGGCGTCGACCACCGAGGGCTGGTCAAAAAACTGCAGAAGTCCCTGCCAGACTACATGGTGATGGGCGAGCGCGGCATGGCCGACATGGGCCAAATGGAGATGCCGATTCCGGACAACACGGCGCCCATGATGACCGGCAAAGGGCCTTACGGCGGCGTTGAAATGGGCGGCATGTTCAGCATGCTCAAAGTGCGCCGGGACCAAGCCCCCGGCGACTACAAAGACCCGGGCTGGTACCAGCAACCAGCCGGCACACAGGCCTATGAATGGACCGGCGTATTGCCAGACGCCACCCGCCAAACATCAGCCAACCCTGCGAAGAAGCCAGCACCCGCAACAGCCAAAGCAGCGCCCGCCACTGAAGTGCAAATCCGCAAACCCGCCGCATCAAGCGGTCACAGCGGGCATTGAAGCTCTTTCATTTTTAGTTTATTTTCAAGTAGGAAACACCATGCAAAGACGACGACTTTTGAAAGCCTTTGCGGGCATCACTGGCTTGACAGGTTTGGCCGGCACAGCCTTTGTTGCACCGGCTTTTGCTCAGAGCAGCGTTACAGCAAAAACACCGATGGAAGTCTGGAAAGACCCAGACTGCGGCTGCTGCGGTGACTGGGTAACGCACCTTCAGGGCAATGGCTTTGCTGTGCGCGTCTACGACACCGGCAACAGCGCTGCCCGCAGCCGCTTGGGCGTGCCGGCCAAATTCGACTCCTGTCACACCGCACTGGTGTCGGGCTACGCGATTGAAGGCCACGTGCCCGCGCGAGAAATTCGTCGCCTGCTCAAAGAACGCCCGCAGGCCGTCGGCTTGAGCGTGCCCGGGATGCCGGTTGGTTCACCGGGCATGGACGGTGCCGTCTACGGCAACCGCCGCGATCCTTTCGACGTGCTGCTCATCGCCAAGGACGGCAGTACGCAGGTCTACCAAAGCTACAACCGGCCAGAACAAAGCAAAGGCCAAAGCCAAGCCCTGCCAACCGTTGAGGGAGAAGTCCGCAAAGTTGACAAAGCCAACGGCAAAATTTCACTCCGACACGGTGAAATTAAAAACCTCGACATGCCGGCCATGAGCATGGTTTTTCAAGTCAAAGACCGCGCCCTGCTGGACAAAGTCAAAGCCGGCGACAAAGTCCGTTTCACCGTCGACCAGGTCAACGGTGACTACACAGTGATGTCGATCGAGGTACACGACTGAACATGGATTGCCGCGCTGCACTCGCAATGACGACATCTGCGTCACTCCTAGGCCAAAAGCTGCGGCAGTCCATCTCCCCGTCAGCGATAGCCGTCCGGGTTGCAGCTTTGCCAGTGCCAAGCGTCCGCACACATATCTGCCAGCGTTCGAGTTGCGCGCCAGTTAAGCAGGCTGTGCGCCAGTGACGCATCGGCATAGCACTGCGCCACATCACCGGAGCGGCGCGGGGCGAATTGGCAGGGCACAAGCTGACCGCTGGCTTGCTCAAAAGCACGCACCACTTCCAGCACGCTGTAGCCCTGACCGGTCCCCAAATTCACGGTGAAGTTCTCGCTTGCACTCAGCAATTTTTGCAGTGCAGCCACATGCCCCGCCGCTAAGTCTTCGACATGGATGTAGTCACGAACGCCAGTGCCATCGGGCGTGGCGTAGTCGCGTCCATAAACATTCAAAAACGGTCGCTTGCCCACTGCCACTTGCGCCACATACGGCATCAAGTTGTTGGGCAGACCGCTCGGGTCCTCGCCGATCAAGCCACTGGGGTGCGCGCCCACCGGATTGAAGTAACGCAACACGCCAACGCGCCAAGCCGGGTTGGAGGCGCACAACGCGCTCAGCATGTCTTCGCATACCAGCTTGGTATGGCCATACGGGTTGGTGTAGCTGCGCGGAAATTGTTCGGTGATCGGCACCGTCGCCGGATCGCCGTAAACCGTAGCGCTGCTCGAAAAAAGTAAGGTACGGCAATCCGTGGCGTCCATGGCCTGCAATAAGCTGACCATGCCGCCAAGGTTGTTGGCGAAGTATTTCAGGGGCTGCGCGACACTTTCGCCCACCGCCTTGAAGCCGGCGAAGTGAATCACCGCCGTCATCTTGTAGCGCTCAATCAAAGCCTGCACTCGCGCCTTGTCGGCCACGCTGCCACGTTCGCACAACACGGGCTGGCCAGTGAGGCGCTGCAAGCGCTCCAACACCACCGGACTGCTGTTCGAAAAATCATCCAGAATCACCGGCGTCAAACCCGCCGCGTGCAAAGCCAAATACGTGTGGCTACCGATGTACCCTGCACCACCGGTCAATAGAACAAAACGCATCCGGGTCCTTCGTTGTGGCAATAACCGCCTGAAAGGTATCTTAAGCGCGCCGTTTTTGAGCCGCCATCAGACCAAGGGCACGCTCAGCGGATCGTAGGAGTAGAGCCAATCTGCGCGAACCTTGCTCAGGTTACGTTCATGAAAAGCTCGGCGCATCGCGTCTTCATCTTCAATACGGTACAGACCGCGGCTGTCTGTTGATTCGTTAACGATACGTGCCGTTCGGTCCAGTCGGTTTCTTTGGTAGAGCTGCAGTGCTTGTGTCACGTCAGAGCAGTCTTCAAGGCAGCGTGCCAGTACGGCGGCGTCTTCGATCGCCATGGCCGCGCCAGATGCCATGTACGGCAGCGTTGGGTGTGCCGAGTCGCCCATCAAGGTCGCTTTGGACGTGCTCCAGTTGTCAACCGGCGGCCGATTGTTCAGCGCATAACGGTAGCAAGCATCTTTGTCCAGCGCGTCGATCACGGTCTGAATATCAGGATGCCAGCCCACAAAATCGGCCTTCAGTTCTTCCCAAGGACGCTTTTGAGTCCAAGACTCCGATTCGGGTTGAGCATGCTCGACAAGCCCGACGAAGTTCATGAGTTTGCCCGCACGAAGGTAATACATGACCGCATGTTTTTTCGGACCACACCAGACCGTCGAGACACGCTCCATGATGTCATGGGGTAAGCGCTCAACGGGAATCACGCCCCGCCAGGCCACATCGCCGGTGTAACTGACCGGTGTCTCACCCAGAATCTGAGCGCGAATGGCAGATTTGATGCCGTCAGCACCGATCAGCACATCCCCTGTGATTTTGGACCCGTCTGCCAGACTCAGCGTGACGCCGTCGGGAGACTCCTCAAAACTCTCCGCCTTGGCATTCAGGGTGATGCAGTCGGGATCCAACTCGGCCACCTTGCGCGCCAGCAGCTCATGGATATCGGCACGGTGCAAATGAAAATAAGGTGCGCCGTTGGTCTTTTCATGCAGCGCTCCGAGCGGAATCCTGTGCATCATCTCACCGGTATTGAAACGCCTGAATTCAAATGCCTCAGGACGCACCGCGACTTGATCGAGCTCATGCTGCAAGCCTAAGTCAAACAAGACTTTGACGGCATTGGCGCTACTTTGAATCCCCGCACCGACTTCGCCTAAGGCACTCGCCTGTTCGTAAATCCTGACCCTGAAGCCTTTTTTAAGGAGGCAGGCGGCTGCCGTCAGTCCGCCAATGCCAGCCCCTGCAATGATGACTTTCAAGTCTTTTTTCATGGTGGTTTCTCGATACTTCGGGGAATCGGATGGGAATCAAAGGCTATGACCTGAGCCTCTTAGCAAGTCAGTCTGCAGAAATTTTTTGGGCTTTGATCAGCTGCGCCCAGCGCTGCGCATCTTTCTCGACCAGCCGCTGAAATTCGGCGGGTGAACTGCTCAGCGGATCCATACCCTGGGTCTGAAAGGCCTTCTTCACGTCGTCCGACAGCAAAATGTCTCTGATTTCACGATTCAACATCGCCACCAAATCCGGCGACGTGGCCGGTGGCGCAAAAATGCCAAACCACATATCCACGTTGACGTTATTGACCTTGGCCTCAGCCAGCGTTGGCAGCTCGGGGAGCAGCGGGTGACGTTTGTCACTGCCTATGCCCAAGGCGATCAGACGGCCGGACTTGACATAGGGCAACGCCACGTGAATGGGTAGGAACATGGTGTCAATTTGTCCCCCCAAAAGGTCCGTCAGTGCTGGGCCGTTACCGCGGTAAGGGATATGGGTGATGAACAGTCCGGTGGTGCTTTTGAACAGCTCCATCGCCAAGTGATGCGGCGTACCGACGCCAGGCGATCCGTAGTTGATGCGACCAGGCGCGTTGCGCACTGCGGTCATCAAATCAGCGGTACTTTTGAAACCCGTCTTCGGGCTGGCGACCAACAGCAACTGGCCCCAGCTGGTCAAGCTGACGGGCGTCAAATCTTTCACCGGGTCAAACGTCAATTGAGGATACAGGCTGGCGTTCATCACCAAGGTGCTGACTGTGACCAGCAGCGTGGAACCGTTAGGTGCAGCGCGCACGACAGCCTCCGTGCCGATGTTGCCCGAGGCGCCCGTGCGGTTGTCGACCATCACGGGTCGCCCCAAACGTTCGGCCAGCCGGGGACCCAACGTGCGGGCAACCAAGTCGATACCCGTACCAGGCGAGAAAGGCACGATCAGTCGAATGGGCGCTTGCGACAACACAACAGTCTGTGCCTGCACGCCAGCGCCGCTGGCCACCGCCAGTAGCATGGCGGACAGCCATCTGCACACAGTTATGTTCAGGGCCCAATGAGTCATTTTTGTCTCCCAAGTCAAATAATCGGTTCACCCGTTTTGCTGGCTAAAAATGTAGAACACACTGACTATTTATGAAACAGAGATTCTGAAAATGACTTTTTCGCGTGCCTGTGGAGGAAAGATCGGGGCCGGCTATTTTTTCGTCATGGCGGGCGATCAATTCGCACTGACGGACTTGCTGCTCGCAAAGACGAGCATAAAAGCACTTGGCTTTAAAGACCCAGCTTCTTCCACCCGGCATGACCAAGTTTCTCTAGCGTTTTGATGTTTTCTTCAAAGATCGCTTCGGCTTGCGGGAATGCCGCCACAGCCCGCTCAACACTGTCTTCGCGCAGCAAATGCAGCATAGCGAAGGGTGCGCGGTTGGTGTAGTTGCTGATGTCGTCGGGCTCGGTGCCGTCGAACTGAAACTTC
The DNA here is from genome assembly GCA_947450695.1 of Comamonadaceae bacterium. Classification (GTDB taxonomy): domain Bacteria; phylum Pseudomonadota; class Gammaproteobacteria; order Burkholderiales; family Burkholderiaceae_C; genus Polaromonas. The sequence goes on along the minus strand of CANFWV010000050.1, from coordinate 1,427 downwards.
GGGTGAAAGCTGGCCAGTTGAATGACACCCTCAAGCGCGTGCTCTTCGACCACGCCGTCAGCCACTTCCAGGAAATCGTTGAAGTCCAAAAAATCATCAAACAAGGTCGCGTGAATCAACACCGTAGTGTCGATCTCGTCGGCCGGCGTCGCCACCAGCAAGTCCAACTCACGGTCCAACTCTTCAAGCAAATCGTCAGAATGACGCGCCCGACTGACCACCAAGCGAACCTGGTTTTTAACGTAAACCGCCTTCGCAAACGGACACAAATTCAGCCCAATCACAGCCGACTCAAGCCAATGACGCGTAGCCGCTAAAACTTCAGCTTCAGTCATGAGGAAAACCTCTCTGGACTCTGCCCAACCAAGCACGAGCCGTGGAACCGGCTTCGCCGGGCCACAGGCGGGCGGCCCCCTCGTGGGGGCAGGGAGCGACACGAAGTGCGCGACCGTGGGGGCATCATTTCAGCGCTTTGAAACGCATGCGCTTAGGCTTGGCACCCTCTTCACCCAGACGCTTGCGTTTGTCAGCTTCGTACTCTTGGTAGTTGCCGTCAAAGAAGGTCCACTGGCTGTCGCCTTCGGCGGCAAGGATGTGGGTGGCAATGCGGTCAAGGAACCAGCGATCATGGCTGATGACCATGATGGAGCCGGCGAATTCGAGCAGCGCGTCTTCGAGTGAACGCAGGGTTTCAACGTCCAAGTCGTTCGATGGTTCATCAAGCATCAACACATTGCCGCCGGCGATCAGCGTCTTGGCCAAATGCAAACGCCCACGTTCGCCACCTGACAACATACCGACGCGTTTTTGCTGGTCTGCACCGTTGAAGTTGAAGCGACCGGCATAGGCGCGGCTGGGCATGGTGAACTTGCCCACGGTGAGCATGTCAAGGCCGCCGGAGATGTCTTCCCAAACGGTTTTTTCGTTGTCCAAGTCATCGCGATGCTGGTCAACAAAGGCCATGCGCGCAGTTTTGCCAATCGCGACTTCGCCACTGTCTGGCTGCTCTTTGCCGGCAATCAGTTTGAAGAGGGTGGATTTACCGGCACCGTTGGGGCCGATGATGCCGACGATAGCGCCTGCCGGCACTTTGAAGCTCAGGTTGTCGATCAACAAGCGCTCACCAAAAGACTTGCTGACGCCTTTGAACTCAATGACTTCGTTGCCCAAGCGCTCGGCCACGGGAATAAAAATCTCCTGCGTCTCGTTGCGCTGCTGGTATTCGAAATCTGACAGTTCTTCAAAACGGGCCAGGCGTGATTTGCTCTTGGCTTGACGCGCTTTAGGGTTCTGGCGTGACCATTCCAACTCTTTCTTCAGCGCCTTGGCACGGGCTTCTTCGCCCTTTTGCTCCAGCCAGGTGCTGTAATTGCCTTTCCATGGAATGCCGTGGCCACGGTCAAGCTCCAGAATCCATTCGGCGGCGT
>CANFWV010000049.1 GCA_947450695.1 Comamonadaceae bacterium | reverse complement strand
GCAGGGCGACAGCACCACCTTGCGCGTGCTGACGCTCAACACCGACATGCAGTGCGACATCACGGTGCAGACGCCGCAGGGTAAAAACGGCCGTTATGTGGAGTACGCTGGGTCTGCGTGCATTGATGGCGCGCCGGGCAGCTCAGCGCCCATCACCATCAATTTTCTCGACACCGCAGGGTCGGTCGCGCCCGGCCTGTTGCCGACCGGCAAGGTACGCGATGTGATCGACGGCATTGAAGTCACCTGCATCGACAACGGCATGCCACTGGTGATGTTTCTGGCCAGCGCGGTTGGGCGCACCGGCTACGAAAGCGTGGCCGAACTCAACGCCGACACCGAACTGAAAGCCCGCATCGAGACACTGCGGATTGCAGCGGGTCATGCCATGCAACTTGGCGACGTGACAAGCAAAAATTACCCCAAAATGACGCTGATTGCAGCACCCCAAAGCGGTGGTACTTTGTGCACGCGCAGTTTCATTCCGCATGTGTGTCACGACGCCATTGGTGTGCTGGCGGCCGTCACGGTTGGCACTGCGTGTGTGCTGAAGGGCTCGGTCTGCGACGGTGTGGCCGTTATGGCTGAGGGCAATCCGAAAACGGTCTCGGTGGAACACCCAACGGGTGAGTTCAGCGTTGAGCTGGGGCTGGACCCGGCTCAGCCGCAAAACGTCACGCGTGCCGCCTTGCTACGCACTGCACGCCTGCTGATGCGCGGTGAAGCGCTCATTCCGCACTCAGTTTGGGCCGGCCGCTGACCCATCCAATCTACAACTTAAAAATGAAAGACGCCATGGCCAAAAAGCCCCTCATCATCGACTGCCACGGGCACTACACCACCGCCCCCAAAGCACTGGAGAACTGGCGTAACCAGCAGATCGCCAGCCTGGGCAACCCGTCCGCGGGACCCAAAGCGGCCGACTTGAAAATCAGCGACGACGAGCTGCGTGAATCGATCGAAAACAACCAGCTGCGCCTGATGAAAGAGCGCGGCAGCGATCTCACCATCTTCTCTCCGCGCGCCAGTTTCATGGCTCACCACATTGGCGACTTCAACACTTCGGCCACCTGGTCGGCGATTTGCAATGAGCTGTGCTTTCGCGTCAGCGAGCTATTTCCAGACCACTTCATCGGTGCAGCCATGCTGCCGCAGTCGCCAGGTGTTGATCCAGCTACCTGCATTCCTGAGCTTGAGCGCTGCGTCAAAGAGTACGGCAACGTTGGCATCAACCTGAACCCTGATCCTTCCGGCGGCCACTGGACCTCACCGCCGTTGAGTGACAAACAGTGGTACCCGATTTACGAAAAAATGGTGGAGTACGACATTCCCGCCATGATCCATGTGAGCACCAGCTGCAACGCCTGCTTTCACACCACGGGCGCGCATTACCTGAATGCCGACACAACCGCGTTCATGCAGTGCCTGACCAGTGATTTGTTCAAAGACTTTCCGACACTGCGCTTTTTAATTCCGCACGGCGGCGGCGCGGTGCCCTACCACTGGGGCCGCTTTCGCGGGCTGGCACAAGAGCTCAAAAAGCCGCTGCTCGAAGAGCATTTGCTGAACAATATTTTCTTCGACACCTGCGTTTATCACCAACCCGGCATCGACTTGCTGAACACCGTGATCCCGGTGAAAAACGTTTTGTTTGCGTCCGAGATGATCGGCGCTGTGCGCGGCATCGATCCGCAAACCGGCCACTATTACGACGACACCAAGCGCTATATCGAGTCGTCCAAAATTCTCAGCGATGCGGACCGTTTTCAGATTTACGAAGGCAATGCGCGTCGGGTGTTTCCGCGCCTCGATGCCGCCCTCCAACGCAAAGGCCAATGACCATGAGCGACAACCTCAACCTCTTCAATCAACTCGGCATCGTCAAGCGCAACATCGTGCGTGCAGACAAAGCCGCCGTCGACAAACTCTCGCGCTTTGGCGTTGCGACTTTGCACGAAGCCATGGGCCGCGTCGGCCTCATGAAGCCCTACATGCGGCCGATTTACCCGAGCGCGCGCATCTGCGGCACGGCTGTGACGGTCTTGCTGCAGCCCGGTGACAACTGGATGATGCATGTGGCGGCCGAGCAGTTCCACCCCGGCGATGTGGCCGTGGCCGCTTGCACGACCGATAACGACGACGGTTTTTTTGGTGACTTGCTGGCGACCTCGTTCCGCTCGCGTGGTGCCGTCGGTCTGATCATCGACGGCGGCGTGCGCGACGTCAGCGACCTCACCGAGATGAACTTTCCTGTCTTCAGCCGCGCCATCCATTCCAAAGGCACGGTCAAGGCCACATTGGGTTCGGTCAACGTGCCCGTCGTCTGTGCCGGTGCCTTTGTCAATCCGGGTGACGTGATCGTGGCCGATATCGACGGCGTGGTGGTGATCCCCGCTGCTCGCGCCATGGAAGTGGCCAACGCTGCCGAAAAACGCGAAGCCCTGGAAGCCGACAAGCGCGCACTGCTCGCTTCCGGAGTGCTCGGGCTCGACATGTACAAGATGCGTGAACCGCTTGAAAAAGCCGGTCTGCGTTACATCGACTGAAGCGCTTCACCGTGCGTGCCAACTCAATAAGAAAGGGACTTATGAACTTGCGTAGAAAGTTTCTTTTGAGTGTGGCGACAGGGGTCCTCGCGCTGGCCGCTGGCTGTTCGACAGTCGCACCCGCCATTGTTCCGGTGGTGGCTGAGTCTGTCGATCCGGTCATTGTTAAAGCGCTGGTGCCCACGGGAACTTTGCGTGTGGGCGTGTATTCAGGCAGCCCGACGTCGTTGGTGCGCGACCCCAAAACTGGGGACAAAGCCGGTGTTGCATTTGAGCTTGGACATGCCTTAGGGCGTCAGCTCGGTGTGCCGGTCGCAGTCAAAGAATTCACCCGTCTGGCCGACGTGTTGCAAGCCCTCAAGGCCGGCGCAGTGGATTTCACTTTCACCAACGCTACCGAAATACGCGCCCGCGACATGGACTTCAGCGCGCCTTTGGAGCGCATCGAACTCGGTTATCTGGTGCCTCCTGCGTCGGCGTTGAAAAACGTCACCGACGTTGACCAACCGGGTATCCGTGTCGGGGTGGCGCAGGGTAGCTCTTCACAGGGTGTGCTGGGGCGACTTTTCAAGAGTGCCTCAGTGGTGCCGGCACCGTCGGTCACGCAAGCGCAAGTCATGTTGCGTGAAGGCCAGCTCGACGCTTTCGCCACCAACAAAGGCATCCTCCATGAGATGGCTGATGCGCTGCCTGGCTACCGAATTTTGGAGGGCCGTTGGGGTCTCGAAACCATGGCTATTGCGATTCCGCAGCAACGCGGCGCGGGCATGCCTTACGTGCGTCAGTTTGCTGAAAATGCACGCAGCTCAGGTTTGCTCGCCGGTATCGTGAAACGCGCTGGCTTGCGCGGCACCAGCCAAGAGTGATTTTTATTTTTATGGCTTCAAGGGCGGACGCATCATGACCTTCATCAAACCTTCCACTTCCAAACGGCTGCAGCAACGCCGTCATAGCCTTGCCGTGTTGTTGTGCGCTTGCGGCGTCAGCTTTTTCACCGGCCCGGCGTTGGCCCAGACCTACCCGGCCAAACCGATCAAGCTCGTTGTCGGTTATCCGGCCGGCGGCGCGGTGGACATCGTTGCGCGCACCCTCGGCCAAGTGCTGTCGGCCAGTATGGGTCAGCCGGTGATCATCGAGAACAAGCCGGGTGCGGGCACCAACATCGCCGTTAAATATGTCATCGACAGCCCGGCCGATGGCTACACCTTGCTGTTGGCCGCGAATGCCTTGGCCGCCAACATGTCGCTCTACCAACCCGCGCCTTTTGACGCCGAGAAAGAGCTGGCGCCGATTGCGCTGGTCGGCCGCGTGCCGGTGGTGCTGGCGGTCAACGCGGCGACCGGCCCGGCGACGCTGATCAAATTGATCGAGCAGGCCAAGGCCAAGCCTGGCAGCATCAACTACGCCAGCCCCGGCAATGGTTCAACGCCCCACATGGCGGTCGAGTTGTTCCAAGCCACGGCCGGCATCTCGCTGTCGCACGTGCCTTACCGTGGCGGTGGTCCGGCCATCACCGACGTCATTGGCGGTCAGCTGCCGATGGTCGCTGTCAATGCATTGGAAGCGCTGCCGCATCTCAAGAGCGGCCGTCTGCGCGTACTCGCCGTGATGAGCCCGACGCGTGCCGCCATGCTGCCCGATGTGCCGACACTGGCCGAGAGCGGTTTTCCTGGCTTCGAGGCGTCTGTCTGGTACGGCTTGGTGGCCCCGGCCACAACGCCTAAAGCTGTGCTGCTCAGGCTGCACGCTGAAGTTCAGAAAGCTTTGCAAACCCCTGAGGTGCGCGAGCGCATGGCGGCGGTCGGCGGTGCCGTGTTGCCGGGCAGCACCGAGCAGTTTGCTGCGTTGATCCATTCCGATCGCCTGCGGTACGCCAAGGTCGTTCGCGACGCCAACATTAAACCCGACTGACCGACGTCAACCACCCTTCAGAACAAAGACACACGATGGAATTCACCAAAACCCCTGGCTGGCTTGACTGGTACGCCGGTCCGAGCCAACCCCGCTTCAAGTTACCGGCAGGTGCGGTCGACGCGCACTGCCATGTCTTTGGCCCAGGCGCGCAATATCCGTATGCGGCAGAACGCAAATACACGCCGTGTGACGCCTCGGCTGCGCAGCTGTTCGCCTTGCGCGACCACCTCGGTTTTGCCCGCAACGTGATCGTGCAAGCGACTTGCCACGGCGCGGACAACAGCGCCATGCTCGCCGCACTCACGGCGTCAAAAGGCCGTGCGCGTGGCGTTGCCACGGTGCGTCGCGACGTCACCGATGCGGCCTTGCAAGAGATGCATGCGGCGGGCGTGCGCGCGGTGCGTTTTAACTTTGTGAAGCGCTTGGTCGACTTCACGCCCAAAGACGAATTGCTCGAAATTGCCGCACGCATTGCGCCATTAGGTTGGCATGTGGTGATTTATTTTGAAGCGGTGGACCTGCCCGAGTTGTGGGACTTTTTCACCGCCTTGCCGACCACCGTTGTGGTCGATCACATGGGCCGCCCCAACGTCAGTCAGCCGGTGGACGGGCCGGAGTTCGAGCTGTTTGTGAGGTTCATGCGCCAGCACCCGAACGTATGGAGCAAAGTCACTTGCCCTGAGCGTTTGAGCGTGACGGGCCCGAAGGCGTTGAACGGTGAGACGCAGGCTTACCGTGACGTCGTGCCCTTTGCGCGGCGCTTGGTCGAGAGCTTTCCGGACCGCGTGTTGTGGGGCACCGACTGGCCGCACCCGAACCTGAAAGATCACATGCCCGACGACGGCCTGCTGGTCGATTTCATTCCCGCCATTGCCAGCACGCCGGCGCTACAGCAGCAGTTGCTGGTCGACAACCCGATGCGCTTGTATTGGCCTGAAGTGCTCAGCTAGCCCGATCAGCGTTTGCGTAAGCCTAGCGCGATCACTGCGGCGACAACAAGCAAGGCCCCCGCCACTTGCACCGGCGCGATGCTTTGGCCCAGCAGCAACCAAGCCAGCACCAAGGCAAACACCGGTTCCACATTCATGATGGCCGAGTTGCCGACCACGCCTAACTTGGGCAGCACTGCGAACATGATGGTGAACGCGGTGCCGTACAAAAATGTCAGCGCCGCCAGTCCCCACCAGCCGACCACCGCTTGCGGAAAATGAAAGCCGCCTTGGCCGATGACTACGCTCAAACCCACCAAGCCGGTCAGCGTCAAGGTGGTGGCGGTGCGCACGCGAGCATCAAGGTCGCCGACCTCGTTCTGTGTCAACACCAATGCCAGTGCGAAGGTTCCGGCAGCCGCCATGGCGAAGCCAACGCCTGTGCCAATGCGTGACCATTGACCGGAAGCCCCCAAGCCTGACGTCGCACCCAGCACATCAAGCGCCAGCGCCAGCCCCAGCAAGATCACCGGCATGGCCGTGAGCATGGCGCGCTCGGGCCGCTGACGGTAAATCACCCAAGCCCACAGCGCCGTCCAGATCGGGTACGTGTTGAAAGCCAGCAGCGCCAAGGCCACCGGCAGCAAAGCCACAGCGGAATAGATACACAAGCTTTGCACGCCTATCAGCAAACCGATGAGCGGTAGCACGCGTTTGTGACCCGCACTGAGGTGCAGGCGCACGCCTTGCACCACGATGAGGATGGCGATGATCAGCGCCGTCACCAAGCTGCGAAAGACCACCGCCGTTGCTACATCGGTGCCGTTGTTGAAGGCGATGCGGGCGGCCACATGGTTGCCGCCCATCATCAGCGCGACCAGCAGCAGCGTGGCAAATGCACTGGCGCTGAGCGCCTTGACGGGGGCGAGAGAAGTGAGCGTAGAGCTTTTCATGCGCGGATGGTACGCCCAGAAAGCAGTTGCGGGAATCTCAGGTCGGGTAAGTACTATGCACAAAATTAATTTTTATGCATAAAGTTGCGAAAACTTAAAAGCCATTAGATGCCCTTCGTTTCTGTCCCGATACACGCACCACTCTCTGAGCAAGCCTTTACGCAGCTCCGTCATGCTGTGCTCGCGGGTGACTTTGAGCCGGGCGCCAAACTCAAAATTGACGAGTTGCAGGGCAGCTATGGTTTTTCTAGCAGCCCGTTACGTGAAGCCTTGAATCGACTGAGCCAAGAGGGCTTGGTTCGGGCAGATGAGCGCAAGGGTTTCCGTGTTGCACCGATTTCACGCGAAGACTTGGCCGACATCACGCACATGCGTTTGATGGTCGATGTCGCGGCGCTGCGTGAATCCATACAACACGGTGACGATGCTTGGGAAGCGGCCATCGTCGCGGCAGCCCATCGCCTGGCCAAAGTTGAATTGCAACTGGGCGAAGGACCGAAGGTGCTCAACGAAACTTGGACTGGCCTGCATCGTGACTACCATTTAGCGCTGCTGGCGGCCTGCCCATCACAGCGCCAACGCAGCTTGTGTGCGAGTTTGTTTGACCAAGCCGAGCGTTACCGACGTTACTCAGCGCTGCATCGTGTGACCCATCACAACAAGTACAAGTCGCACCGCCGTCTGATGGACGCCGTGCTCAAGCGCGATACGGACACCGCCTGTGTGTTGCTGGCTGAACATATCCGCAGCACCCAAGCCAATGTTGAAGCTGCGTTACTGCGCCTTCAGGTCAGCCACAGCTGAACACCCACGAACGTCATTTCAAATTAGGAGAACCTCATGCTTTCAGTGACCCGGCCGACACCTTCGCACTTTGGAATTTTTGTCACCGACATCGTGCGCATGGTGTCTTTTTACACAGAGGTTTTCGGGCTCACGGTGACCGACCGCGGTGTCGGCAGAACCTTCAAGAGCGAGCTGGTGTTCATGAGCGCCAGCCCTGACCAGCATCACCAACTGGTGTTGGCGTCAGGTCGCCCGCCGGAAGCGACCTTCAGTACCGTCATGCAGATCTCGTTTGCCGTGCCCAGCATCCAACACATTCGTGATGCGCAAGCCGCCGCGCTGGCCCACGGCGCGACCAATTTGCGTGGTTTGAATCACGGCAATGCGTTGTCGATTTATTTTTCAGACCCCGAGGGCAACACCATCGAGGTCTATCTCGACACCCCTTGGTATGTGGCACAGCCGCATGGCGACCCGCTCGACCTCAGCAAGAGCGACGCCGAGCTGATGCGCGAGACCGAAGCCATCTGCCGCGCAGACCCGACCTTCATGCCGCTGGCCGATTGGCGTGCCCGCTTTGAGCGCTTATCGGCAACGTGATTCAGCCGAGTGATTCCGCACCTATTTTTTCATTTCAACTGTTGGAGATTTCATGAGATTACTGTCATACATGCATCAAGGCCAAGAATGCTACGGCGCCGCCATAGGCGATGAGGTGGTCAACCTGAGCCGCAGTCGGCCGCAGTTGCCCACGCTGGCCGAGTACATCGGTTCAGGTGAGTACTTGAAGGCAGCAGAGCACGTCAAAGGCGCACCCGTTGACGGCCCGTTGGAGACCCTGCATTACCTGCCGGTGATCCCGCGCTCTGAAAAAATCATTTGTGCCGTGCGCAATTACATGGACCACCACAAGGAAGTGCTGGCCGCTGGCATGCACCGTGAGTTGTCTGAGCAGCCACCAATTTTTTTGCGCGTCTGGCGCTCTCAAATTGGGCACAACCAGCCCATCGTCAACCCGAAGGTGTCTGACTCATTGGACTGGGAAGGCGAGTTGGCCGTCATCATCGGCAAGGAAGGCCGCAACATCCCGAAAGAAGATGCTTGGCAATATGTCGCCGGCTACTCTTGCTACAACGACGCGAGTGTGCGCGAATGGCAGTTCCATGCCAAGCAGATCGCCTCGGGCAAAAACTTCGAAGCCACCGGTGGCTTTGGCCCGTGGATGGTCACCGCTGACGAAATCGCACCGGGCCGCGAACTCAAACTGGTCACCCGCTTGAATGGCAAGGTCGAGCAGTCCAGCCACACCGGCCACATGATTTTCGACATCCCGACGCTGATCAATTACGCCTCGACCATCTTCACGCTGGTGCCCGGCGACGTCATTGCCACCGGCACGCCAGCCGGTGTCGGCTGGAGCCGCAAACCGCCGCTGGTCATGCGCGCGGGCGATGTGGTGGAAGTTGAGATCGAAGCGGTTGGCACCTTGCGCAACCCGATCGTCGCTGGCGCCTGAGCCCGTTTTAGCGCGTCTTATCGCGGCTGACCCGCCATGGACCCGTCAGAGGTCCAGGCAGGCATTCCTCAAAAACAGGAGACAAAAAATGGACCGAAGACTCTTCTTAAGCATCGGTGCAGCTGGTGCTACGGCCAGCTTGCCGACATGGGCTCAGAGCTACCCTGAGCGGCCGATTCGCATCTTGCAGGGCTTCGCGCCCGGTGGCAATGCTGACGCGATTGCGCGTTTGGTGGGCGGCGAAATGGGCAAGACGATGGGTCAGCCGTTCGTGGTTGACGCCCAAGCCGGTGCGGGCGGCACGATTGCCGCCACCACCGTCGCCCGCGCCAAGCCAGATGGCTATACGCTGCTGCTGGCAACTGGCGGACATGTGGTGGCAGGCGCACTCTACAACGCGCTGCCGTATCAGACGGTCAGCAGCTTTGAGATGGTCTCAACCATCACGTATTTCCCTTTCCTCCTCGTCACCCAAGCCAATTCGAAATTCCGCAATTTCAAAGACGTGTTGGCCGCCGCTAAAAGCGCGCCAGGCGCCGTGGCTTATGGCACGGCTGGCATTGGCTCGACGCACCATTTGGCGGGCGAACTGCTGGCCAAGATGGCGGGCGTTGACATGCTGCATGTGCCCTATCGTGGCGACGCGGCATCCCTCACCGCGCTGTTGGCGGGTGACGTGCCTTTCATCATCGCGCCACCCACCGCCGTGCTCAGCAATATCAAAGCCGGCAAGTTGCGCGCGCTGGCGGCGACGGGTCCGCAGCGCTGGCCGGGTTTACCGGACGTGCCAACTGTGAGCGAGCAAGGTGTGGCCGGCTATGACGTGCGGTCGTGGGCCGGGCTGATGGCACCGACCGGGACACCGCGTGCGGTGGTCGACCGGCTCAACGCCGACATGCTCAAAGCACTGCAGCTTCCGGCGGTCAAGGCGCGGCTCGAAGACATCGGTGGCGAGGTCCGCGGCAGCACGCCGGAAGAGATGAAAACCATGGTCGCCACAGAGCTCAGTCGCTGGGTGCAAGTGGTGGCCGATGCCAAGATACCGAAGCAATAAACACCGTCACCAAAATCCCCAAACCGTGAGTAAAAAATGTCATTGATCCAAATTAGAAAACGCAGCCTGACGATTGAAACGATCTTTCATGAAGGAGGACCTGTTGCTGAAAAACCAGTGAAGTTGGCCGCTGCCTGCGCGGTGATTCAAAACCCCTACGCTGGTCGGTATGAGGAAAATCTCATGCCGTTCATGGCGGAGCTCCGATCCTTGGGAACACTCTTGGCGCAGGAACTCGTCGACACACTTGGCAAAGACAACATCGAGGTTTATAGCAAGGCCGCCATTGTGGGGGTCAATGGCGAGCTAGAGCACGGTGCCGTTTGGCACGAAGCCGGCGGCTGGGCGATGCGCGCGCTGTTGGGTGAGCCCAAGGCCATGGTGCCAGCCGCCAAGGCTGTCGCTGCGACTGGCTACCGTCTCATGGTCCCGCTGCATTACATCCACGCGTCCTATGTGCGCAGCCACTTCAACACGATGGAAATCGGCATTCAAGATGCGCCACGACCGAATGAAATTTTGTTTGGCTTGGTCATGGGCACTGGGGGTCGTGTCCATTCCCGTCTCGGTGGATTGACGAAAGAAAATGTGTCCGTTCATGACGGGCAGCGCTGAACATGCGGGCGATCCAAATTTTCCAACCGGGCGGCCCTGAAGTCCTCACCGAGGTAGAGGTCCCGACACCCGAGCCAGCGGCCGGAGAGCTCAGGGTCAAAGCCGAAGCGATCGGCATTGGCCGTCCTGACGTCTTAGTCCGCAAGGGCGTTTACAAATGGATGCCGCCCTTGCCAGTCATTCCCGGCAGTGAAATGGTCGGCATTGTGGATGCGGTGGGCAGCGGCGTTGATGCATCGATCAAAGGCCAACGTGTGTTGGTGAGTGCACGGGAACTCAAAATCAGGGCAGGCTGCTGTGCCGAGTACATCTGCGTGCCGGGCCAGGCCGTGTATGTTTTGCCTGAGACGATTGACCCAGTGGATGCGGCCAGTTTGCCCAATTTGCAATTTGCAAACGCGCTGTGGATGTGCAATGGCGGCCTGCCGATTGAATCCATCCTCATCCCGGGTGCGTCCGGTGGCGTGGCGTCCATCTTGACCCGCCTGGCGCATCACAAAAATGCGCGGGTGATTGGCACCACATCGTCGGTAGAGAAGACCCGCTACATCTTGGAAAACGGCGTTGACCACCTGTTGAGTGGAAGCGCAGAAACGTTGCCGTCCAGCGTGCTTGAAGTCACCGGTGGCAAAGGCGTGGACTTGGCGGTCGACCAGTTGGGTGGTGACTCGCTCATCGCTTGTCTGCGCAGCTTGGCCCCCATGGGCATGGTCGTGTCGATCAACATCATCAAGGGCCTACCGGCAGAGAATATTTTCCAAGAGATGCGCACATTGTTGAACCGTAGCTTAGCGATCCGAACCTTCTCAATGCACACGTTGGATGACAACGCAACGCAGCGGCGTGCGCTTATGGCGCAGGCTATCGAGCAGATGGCCCGTGGTGATGTCAAGGCGCCTCAAGCCACCGTGCTGCGCATATCTGAGATTCAATTGGCGCATCAGATGCTGGATGCTGGAACCAGTACGGGGAAGATCGTTCTCACACCATGATGTCAGTCGATGCGTGCGGTCTGAGCAGGCCCGCTGCGCACCGTGCCGACATCATGTCCCCATGCGCGTGACAATTTGGCTCGCTAGGGACAACAACGGACCACTTAACTGCACACTGATGGCGCTGATCGAGGCCGGTCCGGTGACGCTCATGTTAAGCACATGAATCGGTTGGCCTGGCACGTGCAGCGGCACCGCCAAGGCGACGACTTCGGGTTGCCACGCGGCTGCGCAATAGCCGCACGTTTGCACGTCCTGAACGGCGGCATCGATTTCGCCGGCGATCGGCTTCCAAGCGGCGGGGCTGCGACGCGCGGCAAACATGGCCATGAGCGCCAAGCGCTGGTCTGGCGGAGCGGTCGCCAGCCAGGCGCGGCCGAGCGAAGTCAAGTCCATCGGCACTCGTTGGCCGGCGACCACGCTGCGCTGCGAGACACGGCGGTTGTAGCGGATCGATTCCAGGTAGACCATCTCGTCGCGGTCGGCCACCGCCAGACCGACGTTGATGCGGTGCTGAACAGCCATCTCGTGCATGAGCGGTGCTGCCACCTGCAGCCAGCGCGAGCCCGTGCGCATGGCGTGCGCCAAACTGAGCACAGGGCCAGCCAGTCGATAGGCGCGAATGAGGGCGTCGTGTTGCAGCCAGCCGCTGTCGACCAAGGTTTGCGTCAGCCGGCTGACCGTGGAGGGTGACAAGCCGGTGCGTTCCGCAATCTCGCCGTTTCCCAAGGTTTCCAAGCCTGGCCGAAAAGCGCGCAACACGTCCATGCCGCGTTCCAGCGAACGGTTGGCTGAAGAGCGGCCCATGCGCGGCGCGAGATGCTTGGCTCGGTCGGCGCCGTCTGGACAAGGGTTTGTGGTGGTTTTGGTCAAGCCGGGGCGATGCTGTGATTCCAACAGGTGGAATTGAAGGGTGACTCGCCGAAGTATGTCACATAGACTTGAGCTTCATCCATAAAAAAGAGCGTAAGCGCCCACCAGCCAAGGGAGACAAACCATGATTTCTAAGACCAACCCCGCGTGGCGCAGCCTGGCCATCGCTTTGGCGCTAGGCTCCATCAGCTGGTTAGGAGGTTTAGCGCAAGCCCAGACCCCGGCTGATTTCCCGACCAAACCGGTGCGCATCGTCGTGCCTTTTTCAGCCGGTGGGCCAACCGACTTGATGGCTCGCGCCATCAGCAAAAGCATGGGCACCACGCTGGGCCAGCCGGTCATCATTGACAACAAACCGGGCGGCGGCGGCATCATTGGTTTCAGCGAAGTGGCGCGTCAGCCAGCCGACGGCTACACGTTGATGTTTCCGTCGATTCTGGCGGTCACAAATCCGGCCTTGATGCCGACTTACCCGTTCGACATCACGCGCGATTTCAGCGCCGTCACGGTGGTTGGTTTCATCCCGCATGCGTTGGTGGTGCGCCCCGATTTTCCGGCCAAAGATCTGGCCGCGTTGGTCGCCATGGCCAAGGCCAAGCCGGGTCAGATCGCCTTTGGTTCGTCGGGCAACGGCACCTCCGCACACTTGGCCGGGGCCATGTTTGCTTTGCGCGCTGACATCAACGTCACGCATGTACCTTACCGCGGCGCGGGCCCGGCCATGCAAGATTTGCTCGGTGGCCAAATTCAATACATGTTTCTCGACATGAGCTCGGCCTTGAGCCAAATTCAGGCCGGCAAGTTGCGCGCCTTGGCCGTCGCGCCGGCACGTCGATTTCAGGGCTTGCCCGATGTGCCGACGATTGCCGAACAAGGTTATCCGGGCTTTGACATCCGCGCCTGGTACGGCTTGTTGGTGCGCAGCGGTACGCCGCCAGCGACCATCGAGCGTTTGCACGCGGACGTTAAAACTGCGCTGGCCAGCCGTGACGTGCGCGAGCTGTTCAAAGCGCAAGGCATTGAGCCGGGTGGCATGCCACCGGCAGAATTTCAGCAGCTGATCAAGACAGATTTGGCGCAGTGGAAACGTATCGTCGACCAGCTCGGCATCAAACTCGAATAAGGCACAACACCATGACAAACATCAAAACTTTACGCATTGCCATCCCCGACGACTACCAAAACTGTGTTCGCAGCTTGGCTTGTTTTTCCAAGCTGGCGGCGCATCAGGTGACCGTTTTCAATGACACCTTGAAAGACATCGAGGCGCTGGCCGAGCGTCTGCAAAACTTTGACGCCCTGGTGCTGACGCGCGAACGCACGGCCATCCGCGCCGCCTTGTTGGAGCGCTTGCCACATCTGCGCGTCATCAGCCAGACCGGCAAAGTGGCTGAGCACATTGACATCGCCGCCTGCACTGCGCGGGGCGTGGCGGTGGTCGATGGTCGCGGCTCGGGCGCCGCCACGGCGGAGCTGACTTGGGCGCTGGTACTGGCCAGCCGGCGTTACTTGGTGGACGAAGTCAATCGTTTGACATCGGGTCAATGGCAAGGTCATCTAGGCCAACAACTCAGCGGCCAGCGCTTGGGGGTTTGGAGCTACGGCCGCATTGGCCGACAGATCGCCGCTTATGGCCGGGCCTTTGGCATGCAGGTCTGGGTCTGGGGCCGTGAGGCTTCAATGGCCGACGCCCGTGCCGATGGTTTTGAAGTTGCACCTTCGCGTGAAGCTTTTTTTGCGGGCAGCGACGTGCTGAGCCTGCACGTGCGCCTGAACGCGCAAACCCGTGGGCTCGTCACAGCGGCTGATCTGGCCTTGATGCGACCCGACGCATTGTTTGTCAACACCAGCCGCGCCGAGTTGGTGGCCGAGGGTGCGCTGGCGGCTGCGTTGGAGCAGGGCCACCCCGGCTTTGCCGCTGTCGACGTCTATGAAGCAGAACCCGTGTTGGGCGCGCAGCACCCGTTGGTACTGAACCCACGAGCGTTGTGCACGCCACACATTGGTTATGTCGAGCGCGACAACTACGAGCTGTATTTCGGCAGCGCCTTTGACAACCTGAATGCCTTTGCCGCTGGGCAATCAAGCAGCTTGGTGAACCCTGAGGTGTTGGCCACAGACCGCTATGTCAGCCTTCAAGGCGTTTGAAATGACGACTCACAGCACACTCGTTTTAGCGTGCCGTCGCTGGCTGCTGACCGCTGCACAGGCCTCGGTGCTGGTGCTCGGCGGCATCGGCTTAGCGCTGCCGGCGTTGGCCGTCTACCCCGACAAACCAATTCGTCTGGTCGTGCCTTTTGCGCCCGGTGGCGGCACAGATCTGGTCGGCCGTTTGGTGGCTGAAGGCATGGCGCAAGACCTCGGCCAACCGATGATCGTCGACAACAAACCCGGTGCAGGCACCATCATCGGCACTGACTTTGTGGCCAAAAGTGCGCCCGATGGCTACACGCTGGTGATGGGCACTTTTGCCCTCGCCGCCAACCCGGCGCTGGTCGCTAAGTTGCCGTTTGACCCGAACAAAGACCTCGCGCCTGTCGGGCTGATCGGCACCTCGCCCAACGTGTTGGTGGTGCGCACCGACAAGCCTTGGAAGAGCGTCAACGACGTGTTAAGCGCTGCCAAGGCCGCGCCCGGGAAACTCAATTACGGCTCGTTCGGCAATGGCACTTCAGCGCATCTTGCCGGCGCACTGTTTGCCAACTTGGCCAAGGTAGAACTCACGCATATCCCGTACAAAGGCAGCAGCCCGGCCCTGACTGATTTGCTCGGCGGTCAGATCGACATGATGTTCACCACGGTGGCCAGCGTGGCGCAGTACATCAACAGCGGCAAGCTGCGCGCGCTGGCGGTGACGTCGGGCAAACGCTCGCCGGCCTGGCCCGATTTGCCAACACTGGCTGAAGCGGGCTTGGTCGGCTACATGGCTGAAAGCTGGTACTCGGTGTACGCGCCAGCGGGCACACCGGCAGCCGTGGTGGCGCGACTCAATGCCGCGCTCAAGCAAGCCGTCAAGAGCGAGAACTTTCGCAGTCGCGTTGAAGCCGAAGGCTTGGTCTCCAACGTGGGTACACCGGCGGAATTGGAACGCTACGTGATGGCCGAGCAGTTGCGCTGGCGCCGCGTGGTGCAGGACGCCCGCATCAAGGCGGACTGACTTTAGCCATCTTGTTTATTTTTATTTTTTGAGACTGACCATGACTTTCAATTTTTCTTCTATCGACCTGCAAGTGCACGACGGCATCGCCGTGCTGGCGCTGAACCGTCCTGACGTTCGCAACGCCATTGATGACGCGATGCGCGGTGAACTGACCCGCGCCCTCGACGAAGTGGGCGGTAACCCGGCCATCCGTGCCTTGGTGCTGACCGGCAACGGCAAAGGCTTTTGCTCAGGCGGCGATGTGCGTGCGATGCAGCAGCGCGCGCAAGCGCCCGCCGGCGAGGTCGGTTTCAACGGCTGGGCGCGCCAGCAGCGCACGCACCACGTGGTCGCCATGTTGCATGCTTTACCGAAGCCGACGATTGCTGCCGTCCATGGCGCGGCCACCGGCTTGGGTGCCGACATGGCGATGTGCTGCGACTTTGTAATGGCCTCCAGCGATGTCAACTTTGCCTGGACCTACGTGCTGCGCGGCCTGATTCCAGACGGTGGCGGCATGTACTTTTTGCCGCGCCGTGTGGGCTTGGTGTGCGCCAAAGAATTGATTTTCACAGGCCGAAAAATCGGTGCCGACGAAGCGCTGCGCTTGGGCGTGGCGGACCGCATCGCCGCACCTGAATCTTTGCTGGCTGACGCCACCGCTTGGGCGTCAGAACTCGGTCGTCACGCCGGGCCGGCACTGGCGCTGTCCAAATCCATCTTGGATAAAAGTTTCGAATCGAGCGTTGAAGACGTCTTCTCGCAAGGCAGCATGGCGCAAGGCATTTGCTACACCACCGACAGCCATCACGCGTCGATTGCCGCCTTCCTCGACAAGTCGCGCAAGGCATGACAACGTTAGCCCTTGACCGTCTGCTGCGACCGCGCAGCGTGGCCGTGATCGGCGCGTCTGCCGACCCCAGAAAAACCGCTGGCCGACCGGTGGCGTATTTGCAAAAGCACGGTTTTGCGGGTGCTATTTATCCGATCAATCCGCGCGTAGACACGCTGGCGGGCTTGACCTGTTATCCGAGCGTCAGCGCTTTGCCGCAAGTGCCGGATGTCGGCTTGGTGCTGGTCGGGCCGGAGCGCGCTGAAGCCGCTGTGCGCGAGTTGGCCGCTTGTGGCACGGCCGCGGCGATCGTGCTGGCTGGCGGCTACACCGAAACCGGCGAGGCTGGCGCACGGCGTCAGCAAGCGCTCAAAGACGCGGCTGGCAACATGCGCTTGCTCGGCCCCAACACCATTGGCTTGGTCAACCTGACCGACCGCATCACGCTGTCGGCCAGCGGCGCGTTGGAGATCAAAGACCTGCCGGCGGGCAACATCGCCGTCATCTCGCAAAGTGGCGGCATCCTGGGCGCGCTGTTGTCACGTGCGGCGGCGCGTGGCATTGGTTTTTCTAAGCTCGTGTCGACCAGCAACGAAGCCGACCTGGAAGTGGCCGACATCCTGGACTACCTCGTCGACGATGACGCCACGCAAGTGATTGCGCTGTACATCGAAACCTTGCGGAATCCGGTTAAATTTCGCCGCGCCGCTGAACGCGCGCGGCTGGCCGGTAAGTCGGTGGTGGCTTTCAAGGTTGGGCGATCCGAGCAGGGCGCTGCCGCGGCGGTCTCGCACACCGGTGCGCTGGCTGGCGCTGATCGGGTCTACGACGCGCTGTTTGCGCAGGCCGGGGTGATGCGCGCGCAAACCTTTGCCGACTTGCTCGACATGTCAGCGGCACTCGCCTCCGGCCGCCGTTTGTTGGGCCGGCGAGTCGCCATCTTGACGTCCACCGGCGGCGCAGGCACCTTGGTGGCCGACAGTCTGGGATTGGCTGGTTTTGAAACCCCGGCACCCGATGCCGAGACCGCCAGCCACTTGCGGGCGTTGCAGCAAAACGACCAGGCGGCGCTCGACCGCAATCCGATTGATGTCACGCTCGCCGGCTTGCAGCCCTTGCTGCTGCGCGGTGCCATCAGTATCTTGTTGGCCAGCCCGACGTATGACGCGGTGGTCGTCATCGTCGGCTCGTCGGCCTTGGCCATGCCCGACCTGATGGCCGACGCGATTCATGCCAGTTTGCCCGGCAGCGCCAAACCCTTGCTGGCGTATGTCAGCCCGCATGCGCCCGAGGTGGCGCGCTTGTTGGGCTTGCGCGGTGTGCCGGCTTTCAGCGCCCCTGAAAGCTGCACCGCCGCCTTCACCGCGCTGCTGATGCAGGGAGGCACATCAACCCTCGACACGCAGAAAGCAACGCCGCATCAGACGATGAGCGCGCAACGCTCACCTTTGGCGGTGTACGCGGCAGGCTTGGCCGACGGACCGCTCGACGAACACGAAGCCAAACAGCTGTTTGCCCAAGCCGGCATCGGCGTTGTGCGCGAGACGGTGGTGCGCACGCCTGCCGAAGCGCAGCGTGCCGCCGAAGCATTCGGTGCGCCGGTGGTGTTGAAGCTGTTGTCGCGCCACATTCTGCACAAAAGCGAGGTCGGTGGGGTGGCTGTCAACGTTGCGCCTGCAGACGTGGCGGCGCGTTTAGCGCTGATGAAAGACGCGGTTCAAGACGCCATGAAAGTCACCACCGCCAAGCTGCCCAACGCCTGGTTGGTGCAAGAAATGGTCAGCGGCGGCACTGAGATGCTGCTCGGTCTGCAGCGTGACCCGCTCGGCATGGTGTTGCTGCTCGGCATGGGCGGCGTCACCGCTGAACTGCTTGACGACAGCGTGTTGCGCTTGTTGCCGGAGGTCGGTGGCCTGCAGCCGGACGAGGCGCGTGCCATGCTGCATGCTCTGAAAACTTGGCCGCTGCTGAACGGTTACCGAGGCCGGCCGCTGGCCGATGTCGATGCACTGGTCGACGCCATCGTGCGCTTTTCGCAGTTGGCCGACGCCTTGGGTGAGCGGCTCATCACCGCTGAAATCAATCCGCTGTTCGTCTTGCCCGAAGGTCATGGCGTGCGCGCCGCCGATGGCGTGGTGGTGCTGACTTAACAGGCTGCCTACACTAGCGACATGGCCAAAGACAAAACGATTTACACCTGCAACGACTGTGGTGGCATCAGCCCCAAGTGGCTGGGCAAATGCCCGCACTGCAATGCTTGGAACACGCTGGTCGAGTCCATCGCCGAAAGCAACGCGCCGGTTAAAAATCGCTACAGCAGCCAGTTCCAGTCGCTGGCCAAAGCGTCGGAAGTCACCACGCTGTCCGACATTGACGCCACCGACATGTCGCGCACGCCCACCGGTCACGAAGAACTCGACCGCGTACTGGGCGGCGGCATTGTCGAAGGCGGTGTGGTGCTGATTGGCGGCGACCCGGGCATTGGCAAATCGACCTTGCTATTGCAGGCGCTGGATTCGCTGCAACGCGCCGGCCAAAGCACGCTCTATGTGACGGGCGAAGAGAGTGGTGCACAGATTGCCCTGCGCTCCCGCCGGCTTGGGCTGGACGGATCGCAAGTGCAGGTTCTGGCTGAAATTCAGCTCGAAAAAATTCTCGCCACGCTGGACCATATCCGGCCCACCATCGCCGTCATCGACTCGATCCAGACGGTGTATTCAGACCAACTCACTTCAGCCCCCGGCTCGGTGGCGCAGGTGCGCGAATGCGCTGCCCACCTGACGCGCGCGGCCAAAGCCAGCGGTGTCTGCATCGTGCTGGTCGGCCACGTCACCAAAGAAGGCGCGCTGGCCGGTCCGCGGGTGTTAGAGCACATGGTCGACACCGTGCTGTACTTTGAAGGCGATACGCATTCCAGCTTTCGGTTGGTGCGTGCTATCAAAAACCGATTCGGCGCAGTCAATGAAATCGGCGTTTTCGCCATGACCGAAAAAGGCCTGAAGGGTGTGAGCAACCCAAGCGCCATCTTTTTGAGCCAGCATTCAGAGCCCGTGCCTGGCAGCTGCGTCATGGTCACGCTCGAAGGCACACGCCCCTTGCTGGTTGAAATTCAAGCGCTGGTCGACAGCGGCGGCCCGAGTCCGCGCCGTTTGTCGGTGGGTCTCGACCGCGACCGCCTCGCCATGTTGCTGGCGGTGTTGCATCGTCATGCAGGCGTCGCTTGCATGGACCAAGACGTGTTCGTCAACGCGGTGGGCGGCGTGCGCATCAGCGAGCCGGCGGCCGACTTGGCCGTCATGCTGGCGATCGCGTCGAGCCTGCGCGGCAAGGCGCTGCCCAAGGGTTTCATCGCTTTTGGCGAGGTCGGGCTGGCGGGTGAAGTGCGGCCTGCACCGCGCGGCCAAGAGCGGTTGAAGGAAGCCGCCAAGCTCGGCTTTAGCGTAGCCATAGTGCCTAAGGCGAATGCGCCGAAAAAGAGTGACAAATCGTTCGAAGGCTTGACAATTCACGCGGTTGAGCGCATCGAAGAAGCCCTCAGTTTGGTGCGAAATCTCGAGTAACGCGATACTCCTCGTCAAAGAGGACTTTCGTATGCAACTTATTTTTTCGGCGGGCTTGATCATCGCGGTGGTGCTGTGGGGGCTGCTGTCACCCAGCAGTCTGGACGGTGTTTTTGGCAATCTGCTGGGCAGCATCACCCACAACTTCGGCTGGTTTTACCTGTGGTTGGTCTTGGGCTTGGTGGTGTTGGCCGTCTTTCTGGCGGTCAGTCGCTATGGCGACCTCAAGCTGGGTGACGAAGACGATGAACCCGAGTTTTCGGTGGGCGCTTGGTTTTCCATGTTGTTTGCCGCCGGCATGGGCATCGGCCTGGTGTTTTGGGGTGTGGCTGAACCGGTGTCGCACTATGTAAGCTCACCGCCAGGCGTGGCTCCGGGCACGCCAGAAGCCGCCAATATCGCTATGCGCTACGCCTTTTTCCATTGGGGCCTCCACCCTTGGGCGATCTACGGCGTCGTCGGCTTGGCGATTGCCTTTTTCCAGTTCCGCCGCAAGGCCTCGCCTTTGGTCAGTTCGGTGACGGAGGCGCTGCCTTGGACAATCGTGCAGCACTTGTCACCCGCGTTCAATGTGATGGCCGTCGTAGCCACGGCTTTTGGCGTTGCCACGTCACTGGGCATGGGCGCTCAGCAGATCAACAGTGGTTTGTTCGCGGTCTTCGGACTTCCGGTGGGGTCGACCGCTCAGGTTGGCATCATCGTGGTCACCACGCTGCTGTTTCTGACGTCGGCCGTCAGCGGCGTTGAGCGCGGCATCAAATGGCTGTCGACCGGCAATTTAATTCTGGCTGCGTTGTTGGCCTTGGCCGTGTTGTTGCTCGGCCCGACCATCGCCATCATTGACACCTTCACCAGCACGTTGGGCGCTTACCTGAGTCAGTTTGTGAGCATGAGCTTGCGCATGACGCCCTTCCGGGAAAACTCTTGGGTGGGCGACTGGACCATTTTTTACTGGGCTTGGTGGGTCTCGTGGTCGCCGTTTGTCGGTTTGTTCATCGCGCGCGTGTCGCGCGGGCGAACCATTCGCCAGTTCATCGTCGGCACCGTGCTAGCGCCCACGCTGGTGGGTTGCGTGTGGTTTTCGATTTTTGGTGGTGCAGCTCTATACATGGAAATTTTCCAAGCCGTTCCCGTTGCCGCGGCGGTCAAGGCCGATGTCTCGACCGCGATGTTTGCGCTGTTCAGTGCGCTGCCCATGGGGGCCGTCATGTCAGTGGTGGCGACGCTGCTGGTGATGGTCTTCTTTGTCACCTCGGGTGACTCCGCCACACTGGTGCTGGGCATGATGAGCACCGGCGGCAATCCGAATCCGCCGAATCGCGTCAAAGTCATGTGGGGGGTGCTGGTCGCGGCGATCGCGATCAGTCTGCTGTTGGCCGGCGGGCTGAAGGCGATGCAGAACGCGACCATTGTCTTTGCGCTGCCGTTTTCAGCGGTGCTGCTGCTGATGGCGATCTCCGTGACGCGCGCCATTCACCAAGACTGGAAAGCCGAGCAGCGCCTTGAAAAAGCCTTGCGTAAAAAAGTCCGTGAAATGGTCAAGTGACCCTTCGCTGTACCCGTACGCACTCTCCACAAAGAGCGCTGCGTGGGTGCTGCGAAAATAAGGCCATGAACTTTCAAAAAATCCTGATTCCTGCTGCTGCCCTAGCGCTCATCGTGGCGGCTTATTTTTTCAATGGCTGGCCCGGTGTGGTGGTGGTGGTGAGTGCGCTGGTGATGTGGATGCTGCTGCACTTCACGCGGATGATGCAGGTTCTCAAGCGCGCCACGAACCGGCCAGTGGGCTACGTTGACAGCGCCGTCATGCTCAACGCCAAGCTGAAACCCAATGCGAGCCTGATGCACGTGATCGCCATGACCCGCGCCCTTGGCGAATTGCGCAGCCCGAAGAACACGCAACCCGAAATTTTTCGCTGGACTGACGGTTCAGACTCTTACGTTGATTGCACTTTTGTGAACGGCAAGTTGGCCAGCCACAACCTGACGCGGCCCACCGACAAAAGCGTCTCGTCTAGCGCTGAAGCTGACGATTCCGGACCGAGCGCCTGAAACGCTGTTCCAGCCCCTTAAAATCTGACCTTTAAAGGGTTCGCAGCAGCCGATGAGTGCTGAGCCCATTCCTGTATTCAATTGAGACAAAAGGATCAGCACATGTCCGCAGCACCCGCATCAGCCCCCTCTATGGAAGACCGCGACGGCAAGATC
>CANFWV010000048.1 GCA_947450695.1 Comamonadaceae bacterium | reverse complement strand
GACTCCAACGTCCCGTTCTACAAAGAACTCGGCAACGCCGGCCTGAAAGCCAAAGACGTGCCGGTGGTGGCTTTCTCCGTGGGTGAAGAAGAGCTGCGCGGCGTTGACACCAAGCCTCTGGTCGGTCACTTGGCTGCTTGGAACTACTTCCAGTCGATCAAGAACCCAAGCAACGCCGAGTTTATCAAGAAGTGGAGCGCTTACGCCAAGGAAAAGAACATAGCCGGTCACAAGGACAAGCCTTTGACCAACGATCCGATGGAAGCGACTTATATCGGCATCAACATGTGGAAGCAGGCCGTCGAGAAAGCCAAATCCACCGACACCGACAAAGTCATCGCAGCGATGGCCGGTCAGACCTTCAAGGCACCGTCCGGCATCATCTCCAAGATGGACGAGAAAAACCATCACCTGCACAAGTCCGTGTTCATTGGCGAGATCAAGGCTGATGGCCAGTTCAACGTGGTGTGGAAAACGCCTGGTCCGGTCAAGGCCAAGCCATGGAGCCCGTACATCGAAGGCAACGACAAGAAGCCTGACGAGCCCGCAAAGGTCGCAGGCAAATAAGCGGTCTTAACCTGGTCCCGAGCCGCACCTTGTTGTCAAGACGAGGTTGCGGCTTTTTCTTTGTTACGAACTTGCGACATGGTCCAGTTCTTGCACTTGTTCGGTGCGGTCAAAGAACACAACGATCCAAGATGGTTGCCGTCTGTGCCCGCTTTTAAAGCAGACGCAGCCGGCAGCTTTCAATTCATTCTCCAAATGCACAAAGACAGGTCATATTTCATGCCAAAGCGCTCAATCATGGTGCGTATTCTCCTGGCATCCGCTCTTTTCTGGGGCGTTGGCAGTTTGCACGCGCTGACGCTTGAAGATGTCAAGGCCATGGCGGTCGGCAGCAGCGAATCCCGCTTGCAGGCCTTGGCCAAAGCCGCTTCAGATCCGAATGAAAAGACACTCGCTTTCATTCAGGCGCTGGCTGATGACATCGTCAAAGTCGCTGGTGATCAGGTGCTGATCGTCAAAGACGACAAAGCCTTTGACCCGGTCTCAGGGGAGTCCGTGCCGCTGCCCGATAACGCGGAAGACGTCATCAACAACAACCTGATGCGCGGCGAGTTGGACAACGCGCTGGCCGCACTGCAGCTTTTTTCGCCGAATGAAGCGCTTCGCAAAGCCGCCATCAAGACGCTCACAGGCGACAACGATGAAGCCCGCTTGCCGCTGATTGAAAAAGCCTATGCCGCTGAAGCAGTCCCGCAGCTCAAAGCTCAGCTGGGAACGCTGCGTGCCGCTATCTTGCTGAGCAGTAGTGATAAAGGCAAACGCTTGCAAGCGGCCGCTTTGCTCGCCGACAGTGGCGATCCGAGCACCAAAACTGTGTTGATAGAACGGCTCGCTCAAGAATCCGATCCCGAAGTCAAAACAGCCCTCGTCGCGAGCTTGCGCAAGGTCGAAGCCGCGTTGGCCTGGGGTGACAAAATTGCCGCCATTTTCAGTGGCATTAGCCTAGGTTCTATCTTGTTGTTGGTGGCGCTCGGGCTGGCCATCACCTATGGATTGATGGGCGTCATCAACATGGCGCACGGCGAACTGATGATGATTGGCGCCTATGCCACGTATGTGGTGCAAGGACTTTTTCAAAAATATCTGCCGGGCGCATTTGACTGGTATTTGTTGGCCGCTGTGCCGGTGGCCTTCTTTGCTTCGGCAATGATGGGGGCGGCACTTGAACGCGGCGTGATTCGCTTCTTGTACGGACGGCCGCTAGAAACGCTGTTGGCTACTTGGGGCATCAGCTTGATGCTGCAGCAAATGGTGCGCAGCATCTTTGGTGCACAAAACGTTGGTGTTGAAAACCCGGTCTGGATGAGCGGTGGCGTTCAGCTCATGGGCAACCTGTCGTTGCCTTACAACCGGCTCGTGATCATCGGTTTCGCCATTGCCGTGTTGCTCGCCGTGGCGTGGCTGATCAGCCGTACGCGCTTAGGGTTGTTTGTGCGCGGTGTCACGCAAAACCGACCGATCGCAGCTTGCATGGGCGTCAACACGGCGCGCGTCGATACCTATGCTTTTGCGCTGGGTTCTGGCATTGCTGGCTTGGCTGGTTGCGCGCTGAGTCAAGTCGGCAACGTCGGCCCTGATCTTGGCCAAGGCTACATCGTTGACTCGTTCATGGTCGTGGTGTTGGGCGGTGTCGGGCAACTGGCCGGCACGGTGTACGCCGCCATGGGGCTGGGTATTTTGAACAAGTTCCTAGAGGGTTGGACTGGCGCTGTACTGGCGAAGATTGCTGTTCTCATCCTCATCATCATCTTTATTCAGAAGCGTCCGCAAGGCATCTTCGCCATGAAAGGCCGCTCAGCAGAAGCTTGAGCTCACACCCATGAATGCAACACTTTCTACATCTTTGAGTTCCGACAAGGCTTCGCAATCTGTCGTACTCCCAGCCAAAGGCCCGCTCTTGTCGCGCAGCGGTTGGAGCGCCTTCATGGTCGCGCTAATCGTCATTTGTGCTGTCGCGCCGGTGCTCAATCTCTGGGTGCCTGAAGTCAGCGCCTTGCACATGAGCACCTACGCAGTAGCCTTGTTGGGCAAGATCATGTGCTACGCCATCTGCGCGCTGGCGATGGACTTGATCTGGGGTTACACCGGTATTTTGTCGCTGGGCCACGGCGTATTTTTCGCGATTGGCGGCTATGTCATGGGCATGTACCTGATGCGCCAAATCGGATTGGACGGCAATTACAAAAGCGAATTGCCCGACTTCATGGTATTTCTCGACTGGAAGTCTCTGCCCTGGCACTGGACCTTCAGCGGCAGCTTTCTGGCGACGCTGCTGTTGATCGTGCTGGTCCCCGCCGTGGTGGCGTTTGTGTTCGGTTATTTTGCCTTTCGCTCGCGCATCAAAGGGGTGTATTTCTCGATCATCACCCAGGCTTTGACTTTTGCCGCCATGCTGCTCTTTTTCCGCAATGAGACAGGCTTTGGTGGCAACAATGGCTTCACAGATTTCAAGCGAATTTTGGACATGCCTCTGGCCACTCCGAACATGCGCATGCTGCTGTTTGTCATCACCGGCTTGACGCTGCTGGGCTTTTTCATGTTCTCCAAATGGCTGGTGCACAGCAAGTTTGGCCGCGTGCTGCAGGCGATTCGCGATGCGGAAACCCGCGTCATGTTTTCGGGCTACAACCCGCTGGGCTACAAGCTGACGATCTGGGTCATTTCGGCCATCATGTGCGGGGTGGCTGGCGCGCTGTATGTGCCGCAGGTCGGCATCATCAACCCGGGTGAGATGAGCCCCGCCAACTCGATTGAAATTGCCATCTGGGCTGCTGTCGGTGGTCGCGCTACTTTGATCGGGCCGATCATTGGCGCTTTCATCGTCAACGGTGCCAAGAGCTGGCTGACGGTGGCGTACCCAGAATTTTGGTTGTACTTTTTAGGCACGCTTTTCATCGCCGTGACCTTGTTCCTGCCTAACGGCGTGGTTGGTTTGGTGAAGAAATTGTGGAAAGGAAAAACAGCATGACGCCTGATCTGCTTGAGCAAGGCGCACGGCGCGTCGAACAGCGTATGGCCGCTTTGGTCGACACCAAAAGCAACACCGAGTCTGGTGGGCGCAACGCCAGTACCAGCCGTATTGCCAAGCCGGAAGGCGAGGTTGACACGACGCATGGTCGTATTCTTTATCTCGAAGATGTCAGCGTCAGCTTCGATGGTTTCAAAGCTATCAACAAACTCTCACTCGACATCGCGCCCGGCGAGCTGCGCTGCATCATCGGCCCCAACGGCGCGGGCAAGACCACGATGATGGACATCATCACCGGCAAAACGCGACCCGACGAAGGCACGGTTTTCTTTGGCAGCACGATTGATTTGTTGCGCTACAAAGAAGCTGAAATTGCACAACTCGGCATCGGTCGAAAATTTCAAAAACCCACGGTGTTTGAACAACTCACGGTGTTTGAAAACCTCGAACTCGCGCTGAAAACTAACAAGGGCGTGAAGGCGTCTATGTTCTTCAAGCTCGACTCCAAACAAAGCGACCGGTTGGCTGAAATACTCGTGACGATTCATCTGGCCCAGAGCGTTGGGCGCCTCGCTGGCAATTTGAGCCACGGTCAAAAGCAGTGGTTGGAGATCGGCATGTTGCTGATGCAAGACCCCAAACTGCTGCTGCTCGACGAACCCGTGGCCGGCATGACCGACGAAGAAACCGCGCGCACGGCAGAACTGTTTTTGACACTCAAGGGCAAACATTCTTTGCTGGTGGTGGAGCACGACATGAGCTTCATTCGCACCATCTCCGACATCGTCACGGTGCTGTGCGACGGCTCTGTGTTGGCCCAAGGCACGCTGGACCAAGTGCAGGCAGACGAACGTGTGATCGAGGTTTATCTTGGCCGTTGAATTGAAAAACTTATGCTGAACGTTAAAAACATCAACCAGTACTACGGTGGCTCTCACATTTTGCGCGACGTCAGCTTGCAAACCCAGCTTGGTAAAGTCACGGTGCTGTTAGGTCGCAACGGCGTTGGCAAAACCACGCTGCTCAAATCTTTGATGGGGCTGGTGCCCATCAAGACCGGCAGCATCGAATTTGACGGCCAGCTGATTCAGAATGCAACGCCATATGAACGGGCTCGTGCAGGCATGGGTTTTGTGCCGCAGGGGCGCGAAATTTTTGCGCGCCTCACTGTCGAAGAAAACCTGCGCATGGGGTTGGCTTACAAGAGCGCCAGCACGCCGATTCCTACTGAGCTTTACGAGCTGTTTCCGGTGCTCAAGCAGATGCTGCACCGGCGCGGTGGTGACCTGTCCGGCGGTCAGCAACAGCAACTCGCGATTGCGCGTGCGCTGGCGGCCAAGCCCAAACTGTTGATACTGGACGAACCCACTGAAGGCATTCAGCCGAGCATCATCAAGGACATCGGCCGCGTCATTCGCATGCTGGCTGACCGTGGCGACATGGCGATTTTGCTGGTCGAGCAGTACTACGACTTTGCCGAAGCACTGGCCGATGACTACCTCGTGATGGAGCGCGGTGAGTTCATTGGCCGCGGCCTGGGCAAAGACATGCAGGCCAACGGCGTTCGCCAGATGGTGGCGATTTAGGTCAGTGTTGGTGGCCGTGTGCACCGTGCACATGGCCGTGCGCGATCTCTTCTTCTGACGCGGCGCGCACATCCATCACCGCCAGGCTGAAGTGCAAATCTTTACCTGCCAGCGGGTGGTTGCCGTCCAGCAAGACGGTGTCGCCCTTGATTTTCATGACGGTGAAAACGTGCATGCGACCGTCGTCGCCGTGGCCTTCGAGTTGTCCGCCTACCTTCACGCCGGGCGGGAATTGAGTCTTCGGAATGGTTTGCACCAAGCCTTCATCGCGAACGCCAAAGGCATCAGCGGCTGCCAGGTCAAGTGTGGTTTTGAAGCCGGTGACTTGGCCGTCCAACGCTTCTTCAATTTTGGGCAGGGTGTTGCCGTAGCCGCCATGCAGGTAAACCATCGGTTCTTTGCTTTCTTCAACGACTTTGCCTAAGCGGTCGGTGACTTTGAAGCGCAGGGTGACGGCGGAGTTTTTTTCGATCTTCATGGTGTGCTTGAGTAAGTTGGCAGATATTTTTGCAGCAGATATTGTCGCGCCTGTGGCCGCATCCCGGATGAGGGCGAATAACAACGAGTTATACCGACCAAATGCGCGGGTTGGGCGCTTCAAGTTCCCAAAAATGCAGACGCCACGCGCGCCACACTTGCTTGAGCAAATCCATGGCCGGTTCCACCACCGGGGCCAGCACGCGCACCACCACTACCTGCTCGTTCGGGCTGGTGGCACCGGCGGTAGCCTCCAGGCTGTGCGCGTCAAGCACCTCGCGCGCTACATCCAATGCTGCTTGTCGGCGCTTGCGGTCTAGCTTGCTGCCGGCTGCAAAAAACAGCGTCGCCATGCAGCGGTGGCCTGCCAAGCCCAGCGGGTTGTTCAGCAGCAGTTCGTCATTCGCGGTCAGCCGTGCCCGCTCCAGCCAGACGTCCTGCACTTCGATGTGCTGGTTAAACCTGCCCTCGATAAACGGCAGCCCCGCATTCGGCAAACCCAGCGCCGTGACATCCCAGCCCATCATTTCAGCGCCCGGTGCAAGGTCCATGGTGAGCCTGTTTTCTGCAAGACAACCGCTGTAGCAAAGCGCCTCTAGCGGCAGCCATTCCAGCCGCGCACCCGCGGCCAATGTCACATGGGCGCGCTGAACTGCCTGTTCACCCAGTGAACGGTAAAAACGCGTGGCGCCAGGGGTTGTCACCAGCCCATGCGCGCCACTGGCAACGGTTGCTTGAATGTCCAATGTGTCGCCACCGACCAGTCCGCCGGGGGGGTGCACCAGCACGTTGTGGCAGACGCTGTCGCCCTCCGGGTACAGGCTTTGCAAAATGCGCAACGGCCCGTTGTGGCGAAAGTGCGCGACGGTGCGTTCGACACTCAGTGAATAGTCAAGTTGAAGAGAGGCGTGCCAAGTCATGGCTTGGCAGTTTACGTGTTGGCAGCCCTTCAGGCGTGGGCACTTAAAAATCGCTCCATCACCGTTACCAAATAAGCCGGTGTTTCGACCATTGGGTAATGGCCTGCATTGGGCAAAATGTCGATGACAACATGAGGATACAGCGACGGGTAAACAGCGCGGGCCATGTCTTCACTGACACCGCCGTCATGCTGACCAATCAACACCAGCAGCGGGCAGTTCAAACGGGCTGCTTCAGCGGAAAAATCAGTTTGCGTGAAGGCCTTCAGGTAGTCGCTGAAAACGCCCGTATCGACGGTGTCGCGTTTGAGCTTGAGAATCAACTGACACAGCGCGGGCGTAAGACGCTGCCCGAGCGATGTTTCAACCACGCCCGCCGCCGCTTGGTCGTTGGTTGCGGCGGATTCGAAAAATGCCATCACGTCTGGCGGGAGTTTCGCGCCGCACGCAGGCACGGGTGTGACGCCGACTACCGCTGTCACGCGTTGCGGTGCATTGATGGCCAAGCGTTGCGCCGCCATGCCGCCCATTGAATGGCCGACCACCGAAAAACGTTGCCAGTTCAGCGCATCCGCTACTGCCAGTGCGTCAGCCGCCATCTGATCCATGGTGTGCGGCCCGGCTATGTCTCTGGACGCGCCATAGCCCCGGTAGTCCACAAAGGCATAAGTGAAGCGCGCGGTGTCCAGTAGCGCGTAACTGGGTTTCCAGATACTGTGGTCGCCAAACCAGCCGTGCAGAACCAACACAGGCGTGGGTCCGTTTCCAATCAGTTCATGGGCAATCATGGGTATCTCCGGTTTTTTAAGGATTCATTCGCCTTTGATGTCAGCGGCTTTGACGATGCGTGCCCACTGGGCATTTTCCCGTGCGATTTGCTCGCCGAACTTGGCCGGGCCATCGCCTAGGATGAAGATGCTTTGGGCTGCAAATTGAGCCTTGATGTCTGGTGATTCGAGCACACGCCGAAGTTGGGCGCTGAGTTTCTCCACCACATCGGCAGGTGTTCCTGACGGTGCGTTGAGTCCAAACCACAAAGCGGAGCTGAAGCCATTAACGCCAGCTTCAGCGAACGTGGGCACGTCGGGCAGGGCGGGCATGCGGCCTCGTCCAATCACCGCCAAGGCCTTGAGTTTCCCCGCCTTGATTTGGCCCATCACAGGCGTTGCCGGCGCAAACGAAACGGTGACCAGCCCTGTCATCACGTCGGTGATGGTTTGTATGCTGCCGCGGTAGGGCACGTGGTTCAGCTTGATGCTGGCGGTTTGATTGAAGAGTTCGCCGTAGAGGTGGGTGAAGGTGCCATTGCCCGACGACGCGAAGGTCATCTTGCCGGGCGCGAGCTTGGCGGCGGCAATCAAGGCGGCGACGTTGTTGGATGGATCTGCGGCCGCAGTGACCAGCAGTACCGGGTTTTCGCCGATCAACAAGACAGGGGCTAAATCACGGGCGAAATCAAACTTTAGATTCGCAGAGACGTTTTGATTGATGACGTTGGCGGTCGTGCTCAAGAGCAAGGTGTAGCCGTCGGCGGGTGCCCGCGCGACGGCTTCGGCCGCAATGCTGCTGCCCGCTCCGGTCCGATTTTCAACCACCACCGGCTGGCCGAGGCCTTCTCCCAGTTTGGGTGCTAGCAAGCGCACGATCAGATCACCGGTCGTGCCTGCCGGAAATCCCACCAAAATTTTGACCGGCTTGTCGGGGTAAGCCGCTGACGCTGACACCGTGGACAACAGACTGAACGCCAGTGTGGCAAAGAAGGAAACAGGCAGTTTATTCATGGGGCGCCTCATGGAAGTGTTCATGGATGAAGGGCGAAAAAATCAGCGTGAACCGAGCACATTTCCCAGCAAGCTCGCGCCATACAGCACGGCGTTGCTCTCGTTAAATCTGGGCGCAGACGCCAAATATTGCTTCACTGCTTTGACCGCGTCTGAGGGGAAGCCGATCAGCCGCTCAGCGGCGGCGCGGCCTTGCGCCTCCAGTTGGTCTGCTGCGCAGACTTGGCTCAACACGCCAGCGCTCAAGGCCCACTGGGTGTCCACTTCGTCGGCGGTGTAAACCAAGTGCGCGATGGTTTTGCTTGGCATGCGGTCTAGCAAAGGCGCCATGGCGATGCACGGTGGAATGCCCCGGTCGAGTTCACGCAATCGAAAGCTGCTGCCTTCAGCGGCGATCGTCAGGTCGCACACCGCGGCGAGCACCAGTCCAATGCCCCAGGCGCGGCCATTGACCAAGCCGACGATGGGCTGCTCACAGCGGCGCAGCGCTCCATACAAGGCGACGATGGGGCCGGCATCATCGCGCAGCACATCCAATGCATTGACGCCGGCACCCGGTGCCGGCGGTTCAATCTCGCGGCCCAAACAAAAGTCGCTGCCCGCGGCGCGCAGCAGAATCACGCGGCACCCCGAAGCCCGATCCAGCGCCGTCGCCAGCGCCAAGGCCATCGGGTTGGTCAACCGGTTGTTGGCCTCAGCCCGGTTGATCGTGATGGTCGCGATGTCGTCTTGCTTTTGAAATTGAATGGTGTCTTGCATGGCGGCAAATTCTCACCTCACTGTTCAAGCAAAACAGGGGTATGTCCAATAGATGAACATGACAAGAGCGCCTCAAGTCGTCGGATTTGGAAACTCAGGGCCTTCAAAAACGTCGCTCAGCGAGATACGACCGCTGGCAATGTCGCTGGCGGCGGCGTCAATACGTGCGCGCACGTCAGCGTTCACATCGGCGGCCATGCTCAAGCGAACCGCTTGCCGGTTGGCGATGCCCATTTTGCGGATTTTTCCGGCTGGGAAGACGTTGGCCTGTGCATCGCGCACGGCTTCAAAAACGCCGATGCTGACGTCGGCGATGGCTGAGCCGATGCTGACGTCGGCGATGGCTGAGCCGATGAAGACAGCAGGATCTGAGGCGACCCAGTCGCCGACGTTGCCAATTTGTCGCGCACCGTGGGTGCGGCACGCCTCGATAGTGCCCGTGCGGCCGGCATTAAGCATGGTGAAGATCACGTCTGCACCGGCGGCAATCTGCGCTGTCGCAATGCGGTGCGACAGGGCGTTGTCGTCTTGGTTGCCCGAAAAATTCGTCAACAGTTTGACTTGCGGGTTGGTCGCGCGGACGCCCGCGGCGTAGGCGGCACGGCCCTTGAGACCTGGCCGGACACGAATCCCCGACATGTGGCCGACCACGCCTGTGCGTGTGGTCAGGGCGGCCAAGACACCGGCCAGATAGGCCGAGTCTTCTTGCTGCACTTCGTAGCTGGCGAGGTTGCGGCTGCTGACCGAGCCCTGCGTCACTACAAATTTGATGTTTGGGAAATGTGCCGCCACTTCGGCGCAGGCTTCGTTGTTCTGACCACCGTGGGCAATGACCAGGTCTACGCCCGAGGTGGCGAGTTGGGTCAGTGCGGCCGCGAGTTGGTCTTTTTTGGGCAAGATGTCGTCGATATAACGCGTTTGCACACCCAGCTCTAGGCGGGCCTTTTCAAGCCCTCGCCAGCCTGCCTCCATGAAGCCACCGTCTTTGACCTGGCCGGCGAAAAGTGCACCGATGCTTAAGGGGGCGGATCGCTGTTGAGCGCTGGCGCTTGTCGCCATGAGCGGCGCCACGCCAGTAACGGCCGCTGCCATGAGCCAATGCCGACGAGTGATCTGCAGAACGTTGTTGAAAGGCATTGAGCAGTAATCCCGAAGCATCAATGGCTCTGTGAACCTCGATGCGCCCAAGCTGTCGTGTGTTTTTCAACGGCGCTGAACAATTCATACATCAGCATGGCCATGGCGCCAATGACGATCAGCCCTGCAAACGCCAACGCCAGTCGTTGCTGCGAGCCAGCGCTTTGCATGAGGTAACCAATGCCTGAGTCACCGGCCGTCATTTCAGCCAACACGGTGCCCACAAAGGCCAGCGTGATGGAGACTTTGAGCGAGCCGTAGAAGTAAGGCATGGACCGCGGCAGGCCGACTTTGATCAGCACGTCAAGGCGTTTGGCACCCAGCACGCGCAGCACGTCTTCAAGTTCGGGTTCCAGCGTGGCCAGGCCGGTGGCCATGTTGACGGTGATCGGGAAAAACGAGATCAAAAAGGCCGTCAAAATACCGGGCCCCACGCCAATCCCAAACCAGACGATCAAGATCGGCACAATCGCCGCCTTGGGCACGGCATTGAAGGCGACCAGCAGCGGGTAAATCGCGGCATAGGCGAGCCGAGATGAACCGACCAAAAACCCCAGCAGCACACCGACCACAATGGACAGGCCAAAGCCAACCATGGTGACCCAGAAGGTTTTCCAGGCGGCTTCGGCAATGGGGCTTGAGAACTCGCCCAGCGCTTGCGCAATTTGCGAGGGTGCTGGAAAGATGAACTCAGGAATGCTGAAGCCCACACACACCGCTTCCCACAGGGCGACCAGCAGCGCCAGCAAGATAAATGGCGACCAGCGCTCGAATTTTTTGGAACTCATCATGCGGCACCTGCCTTTGTCGCTGCGCTCGCCACGCTGGTGCTGCGGATGGCACCAATATGGCCGCGCAGCTCGTGAACGATGTCTGAAAACTCTTTGGTATAGGTCACCTCGAGATCTCGCGGACGCGGCAAATCAATCTCGCGTTTGACCACAAAGCGGCCCGGGCTCTTGCTCATCACATACACGGTGTCGGCTAAAAAGACCGACTCGCGCAGGTCGTGCGTGACCAAAATGACGTTGAAACGTTGCTCGGTCCAAAGGTCGCGCAAGATGCACCACAGCTCTTCGCGGGTGAAGGCGTCAAGCGCACCAAAGGGCTCGTCAAGGAGGAGCATTTTGGGTTCATGAATCAAGGCGCGGCAAATGCTCACGCGCTGTTGCATGCCGCCCGAGAGTTGCCACGGAAACTTGTCTTCGTAACCGGCGAGGCCGACTTTTTGTAGCAGCTTGCGCGCGCGTTCTTCGTATTCTTTTCGCTTGGCTTTGAAGTTACTCCGGAACGGCTCGACGATTTCCAGCGGTAACAGCACGTTGTCGACTGTGGTGCGCCAAGGCAGCAGTGACGGTGCCTGAAACGCCATACCGGAAATTTTCAGCGGGCCGGTGACCGGTGAACCATCAATCATGATGCGACCCTTGGACGGCATCTTCAGGCCGGTCGTGAGCTTCATGAAGGTGGATTTACCGCAGCCCGATGGACCGACGATGGCGATGAACTCGCCTTGCCGAACTTGCAGGTCAATGGCTTCTACCGCAAAGTTTTGTTGCGCCAGAAGTTCGTCGTTGTAAGCCAGCCAGACGTCTTGAAAATCGACAAAACTGGCCGGTGTGGAGGAAGAATTCAAGATGAGCTGTCCGCGGTCAGCGCTTGGCTGGTAGCACGTTCAATTCTGCTGCACTGGGCAGCATGCTGCCGTTCCAAACAGCGTCCGGGTTGACGCGGGTCTTGGTGCCAAAGGCATCAGACACTTGCGACGCCATCAGCGACAGGCGTGGCCCTTTAAGCTGGCCAAAACCTTCGGCGCGGGCGTCAGGGCTGTTAATCACGGTGTTGATGGCGAGCTGCAGGCGGCGTGTTTCCAGTGGCACGTTGATGATGCCGTCTCGCGCCTTGACATCGTTGATGGCAGCGACCGGATTGGCCATCACATCTTTCGCCCCCTTGGTGAAGGCCAGCAGGAAGGCCTTGACGGCGGCAGGATTTTCTTTGATCAGCTTGGGTGAAGCAATGATGACGTTGCCATACATCTTCACACCAAAGTCAGCATACGGCAGGATGGCGACGTCTTCGGCTTTGACGCCACGCGCCTCAAGGTTCAACAGCGAGGTGAAGGTGAAGCCGGTGATGGCGTCCAGATCGCCACGGGCCAACATGGTTTCACGCAGCGCCGGGTCCATGCTGACCCACTGGAAACCGCTGATGTTGTTGGCTTTTGCAAAAATCGGGAAGGCTCTGCGACCGGCATCAAACACAGGTGCACCGAGTTTCTTGCCATTCAAATCAGCCGGCGTTTTAATGCCGGATTTCTTCAGCGACATGACTGAGGCGGGCGTATTGTTGTAGACCACCATCACGGCGACGGGTTTGTTTGGCGCGTCAGGGTTGTTGGCGTGAAATTCCATCACAGAGGCCAGATCGGCAAAGCCCATGTCGTATGTGCCTGATGCCACGCGGGTCACCGTGCCGCCGGAACCGTTGCCGGCGTCGACCGTCACGTCCAGCTGCTTGTCTTTGAAATAGCCTTTGGCGACGGGTGTTAGAAACAGGGCCGCGGGGCCTTCAAAGCGCCAGTCGAGCTGGAACTTGATGGGGGTGTTCTGTGCCTGTGCCGCACCGAAGGTCAGGACAGCGGCCAAGGCGGCAGCGGTTTTGAGGAAAGTACGCGTTTTCATGGTGTTTCCAAAGTGAAAAGTAATGACTTTGATGGGTAGCAATTTGCATGCCAATTTCAGGGTCAACCGCCGATTTGGAATGCCCTCGGGTCTGTTCTGTTTGTCAGTGTGCGTCGGCCTGTGCCGCAGCGCGTTTCACCGCATCGTCGTCGGCCTTGGCGCCATTGAAGAAGAGATTCAGCAGCACGGCGCTGACAGACGCCAGCAAGATGCCTGACTCGATCAGCGGATGCAGGTTGTGCGGCATCCATTGTTTGAAGTTCGGTGCAATCAACGGGATCATGCCGATGCCGATCGATATTGCGACCACCAGCGCATTGAAGCGGTTGGTCTTGAAGTCAACACCACCCAAAATGCGAATGCCGGTTGCTGCCACCATGCCGAACATCACCAGCCCTGCGCCACCGAGCACGAAGGTTGGCAGCGACTCGATCAGCGCCGCCATTTTGGGCAGCACGCCGAGCACGATCAAGATGATGCCGCCCGCCACGCAGACAAAGCGGCTGCGCACGCCCGTCACCGCCACCAGACCGACGTTTTGTGAAAAGCTGGTGTAAGGAAAGGTGTTGAAAATGCCACCGATGAGCGTGCCCAAACCGTCGGTTCGCAGGCCGCGGGTGAGGGCGGCGCGGTCAACTTTGCGGTCGGTCATTTCACCCAGGGCAAGGAACATCCCGGTGGACTCGATCATCACCACGATCATCACCAGCGTCATGGTCAAAATCAAGATCGGGTCAAACACGGGCATGCCAAACTGAAACGGCAGCACCACACCCACCCAGGCGGCTTTGCCGACTTTGTCGAAATTCATCAAACCCATAGCGGCTGCAACCATGCCGCCGATGACGATGCCGAGCAGCACCGAAATATTGGCCACAAATCCTTTGGCCAGCTTGGCGATCAGCAAGATGGACAGCAGCACCAGTGACGCAATGCCGAAGCCCGTGAGGTCGGCATATTTGGGATTCGGCACCGTGGCGACCAAGGCCAGACCCTTGGGCGCAGCGGGCAGGGCGGCACCGGCGGCAGCGGTGGCGTCAGCCAACCATTTGGCGTGCTCAGGGTTGACGATGCTCGGCGCGGTGGGGCCGAACGGATTGCCAAAAATCCAATTGATGCCAATGCGCATCAGGCTGATGCCGATGACCGCAATGATGGTGCCGGTGACCACCGGTGGAAAGAACCGCAGCATCCGGCTGACCAGCGGCGCGATAAGCATCGAGATCACACCCGCGCCGATGATGGCGCCAAAAATCAATTGCGCACCGACGGCGCCCGGCGTGCTGTTGGCCATGGCCACCATCGGTGCGACGGAAGCGAAGGTCACGCCCATCATCACGGGTAAGCGGATACCGAACCACTGGGTCGCGCCCAGTGATTGAATCAAGGTCACGATGCCGCAGCAAAACAGGTCGGCAGAGATCAACATCGCTACTTGTTCGGGGCTGAGATTGAGGGCGCGGCCGACGATCAGGGGCACGGCTACTGCACCGGCATACATCACCAGCACATGCTGCAGACCGAGCGCTGCTAGCTTGCCAGAGGGCAGTTTTTCGTCGACGGGGTGAACGGCCCTGCTAGGGCTGGCAGTTGCTGAAGTGGCCATGGCGGGTTCCTGTATTGAGGATGGATTGTGCGCTAAAGTGTATACACCTTATCCATGCAAAATATAAGCAGAAACCCCCATAAAGAGGCAAAGTCAGCGCCAAAAAGACCGCGGTAGCGGCGGTGCCCGATCGGCCCGAATGGCGTTGATCCACAGGACATAAATGCCAGCGATGCGAAGAAATATCAAACCCAACACGTGTATTGGCAGCGGCCCTTGCATCAGGCTGTAGACGTTGAAAAAATCCATCACCAAGCCCGTGAAGGACATAGCGCACACCACCAATGAAACGCGTTCAAAATGCCAGTCGCGAACGTAACTGAACACATAAAGTACGGACGACAGCAGTATGAAGATTCCGCGGTATTGCAAGTAAGGGCGCAGGTCGCGCACATCAGCGGGAACATTGAAATCGTGACTGGTATGTTCTGAAAAAAATACCAGCTTGACGATGAAAAAAAGTACCGTCGCCAATAAAAAACGATTGCGCAGCTTGAAGCCTGGATCTGCACCGTTTAGTAGCTTTCTTTCTTGCGGCGTGAGCAATTGCGCCATTTCCGCATCGCTGATCAGTGGCTTGGGAATCGCTTTTATGTGGGGTCTCATTTCGCTGTGCATCAGTGCAAATCACTTGGCAAATTGGGTGGGAGCCAGCGGTTCACAAAAAACTGAACTGATCCAGACGGCTTTTCCACGGACGGGAGATCCGTCACAGCTTGGGCCAATTTGCGGAAATTTTTGGCTGCTTGGCTGGCGGGGGCAAACGTCATCAAGGGTTGCAGCTGCTTGTGGGCGTCTTGAACCCTAGCATCCATCTCAATCGAGCCGGCATAGTGAATCGTGCGGCTTAAAAATTGTGCACAGACCCGGTTGATTCTTTGAAAGAGTTCTTCCCCGGCCAGCTGGTTGTTGACCGCGTTGGGGACCAGGTAAATCTCGTCCATCATCTCGTCTTCCATCAACACCTTGATGGTGCCGTAAGCGTCGGCGATGGAGGAAGGGTCATTGCGCATCACGATCAAACGGCGATGGCAGGCTGCCATGAGGGTCATCATGGACGGCGCAATCCCGGCCGCCATGTCGACGATCAAATAATCGAGTTCTTCTTGCAGGTCACTGAAGGACTGCACCAATTGGGTGACTTGTACCGCCGTCAGACCGGCCAAGGTCTGGTTGCCTGACGCACCCGAAATCAAGCGTAAATTTTGCGGTGCGGTGACGACGATGTCTGCCAGTGTTTTCTCACCACTCAAGACGTGGCTGATGTTGAAAGGGCAACGGGTGCCCAGCAAAATCGGCGCATTAGCCAAGCCCAAGTCCGCATCGAACAGCATCACGCGAAAGCCCTTTTCTTGCAGCGCCAGCGCCAGATTGACGGCAAGGGTCGTCTTGCCAGCGCCGCCTTTGCCGCTCGCGATACCAATCGCTTCTGTGTATTTGGGTCTCGTCAAGGTTGGTAACTGTTGAGGTTTTGAGAGCTTGTTCGCCGAAAGTATCTGTTTCTATAAAAAATGACGAGATGACGTCCATTTTTAGAATTAATTTTTGTCTAACATCAATTTTAGAAACACAAAGTGCTCGAATATACCTTGAGAAACAGGGTGCAAAACGACGAATGTCAGCCCAGTAAATCGTGCAAGCTTCTGGCAACGACTTTGGTGGCGCGGCGCAGGTCTTCCAAGTCGAGGCGTTCGTCGGCTCGCTTGGCATGGGACTCCAGCACGGTGCGTGGCCCGGCCCCGTATAAAACGCCGGGAATGCCGGCCTCGCCGAAGATGCGCACGTCGGTGTAGAGGGGTGTTCCACATGAAGGAATCGGCTCCTTGAAAATGTCACTCGCGTTGCGCTGCAAGGCCTCGGCCAGCGGCTTGTGGCCCGGCAACGGTTTCAATGCCTTTGACAGCAACATGCGCCTGACATCGACATGAATGCCTTCGTCCGTGCGGCCTTGGTTAAAGTCAGCCA
This sequence comes from Comamonadaceae bacterium, assembly GCA_947450695.1. Classification (GTDB taxonomy): domain Bacteria; phylum Pseudomonadota; class Gammaproteobacteria; order Burkholderiales; family Burkholderiaceae_C; genus Polaromonas. The sequence continues at coordinate 5,883 of CANFWV010000048.1, read as the reverse complement.
CGGCGGCGTCAATCACGGCCCGAATGCTGGCTTCCACGGCCACCGGGTCTTCCTCGGGAATCATGCGGCGGTCTAGTTTGATAACGACCTTGCCGGGCACCACATTGGTGTTTGTGCCGCCAGAAATAAAGCCAACATTGAGGTAGGGGTGCGTGATGCCTTCGACCTTTGAAGTGATGTTTTGGTACAGCGTGTTCTGCGCGTACAGGGCCGTCAAGATGCGGTTGGCGCCTTGTAGCGCGTCAATGCCGGTGTGCGGCACAGCGGCGTGCGCCATCTTGCCGTGCACCGTCAGTTCCAGTTGCAAACAGCCGTTGTGCGCGGTGATCACTTGGTAGCTGAAGCCGGCGGCAATCACCAAGTCGGGTTGGATGATCTTGTGCTGCAGCAACCAAGCCGGGCCGACTTCGCCGCCAAACTCTTCGTCGTACGTGAAGATCAATTCGATGCCGCCTTGGGTCGGCTTTGCCACGGCCTCTAGCGCTCGAACGGCAAAAGTAAAGGTTGAGAAATCGCACTTGCTGACGGCTGATGCGCGGCCATAAATTTGGCCGTTTTCAATCTCGCCGCCATACGGTTTCTTAGTCCAGCCTTCGCCGGGTGGCACTACGTCACCGTGAGCGTTCAAGGCGATGGTGCGGCCTCCGTCACCGTAGCGCCGTCGCGCCACCAGGTTGGTGATGCTTTCCAGTCCGGCGGCTTCAACTTCGGCTTGTGGGACTTCATGTTTTTCAATCGGCAAACCCATGGCTTCAATCAGCTCGGCCGCGCGCAGCGCATGCGGTGTGTTGTGGCCTGGTGGGGTGTCGGTAGGCACTTGGATCAAGGCTTGCAGAAAACGTGTCTGCTCGTCAAAGTGAGCGTCAACCCAAGCGTCAATTTTTTCGTAGGTGGTGGTCATGTGGTGCAGTTTCTTTAGTTGGATTCAAGTTGGGTCAGCAGATGCATGAACGCATCGACCGCCAGTTGCATGTCGTCGCTGGTGCTGGACTCCAGCGGGTTGTGGCTGATGCCGCCGTTCTGTCCGCGCACAAACAGCATCGCTTGCGACATCACCTCGTGCAGCTTCATGGCGTCGTGGCCAGCGCCGCTGGGCATGCGGTGCAGTGGTGCGCCAATTGCATTAACCGCCGCTTCCCAGCGCGCCTGCCAAGCCGGTGCGCTGGGCGCAGCTGCAGCGCGCATGGTTTCTTCAGTCTTGTATTGAACTCCGCGGCGCTCGCAAATGCGTTGCAACTCAGCCAGCATATCGGCCGCCAGCGCGTCGCGTTGGGCGTTGTGGGGGGCCCGCATGTCCAGCGAAAAAAGGCAGCGCCCGGGTACCACATTGACCGACCCATTCGGCACTTGCAGCATGCCAATGGTGGCAACAGAATCCCCATCCTTGAGCGCTCTCTGCTCCGCATACAAAGCGAGTTCGGCCAGGGCAACGGCAGCATCGGCGCGGCGGTTCATGGGCGTGGTGCCCGCGTGGCTGGCGGTGCCGATGATCTCGCATTGCATCCGAACACTGCCGTTGATAGAGGTGACGATGCCCAGCGGCAAGTCGAGCTCATTCAGCACCGGCCCTTGCTCAATGTGGACCTCGACAAAGCCTACGTAATCGGCCGGGTTGCGCTGCAGTTTCGGGATATCTTCCAGCTTCAGGCCGGCGTGCGCCATAGCGTCTCGCATCTTGATGCCGTCGGCGTCTTGCTGGTCTAGCCACTCTGGTTTGAAGTCCCCGATGAGCGCGCCTGAACCCAAGAAGGTGGCTTTGTAGCGCTGGCCTTCTTCTTCAGCAAAGGCCACCACTTCGAAATGAAAGGGCAGGCGTTTTTGTTGGCGATGCAACTCGCCTACGCAAGCTATGGCCGAAAAAATGCCGAGGCGCCCGTCGTACTTGCCGGCGTTGCGCACGGTGTCATAGTGCGAACCGGTCATCAGGGTCTTGGCTGTGGGTGTGGTCGCCAAGTAGCGACCGACGACATTGCCCACGGCGTCAATGTGCACCTCGTCAAAGCCGCTGTCGTGCATGCGCTGAACGATGAACTGCGCACAGGCCCGGTGTGCGTCGGTCAGGTAGGTGACGGTGAGCTGGTCTTGTTCGGCGTAGCCCGGGTCGCTGAAAGCGCTGAGTTCTTCTTGCCAGTCCCAGACTAAATTACCCAACACGGGCTCGTAGCTAAACTTGTCGTTGAGCCGAATTTCAGCGATGCGGTTGATGTTGCGCAGGCACTCTTGCCGTTCAAATTCAGGGTGGCCGAGTAGACGCCGTGCAAAAGTCTCGATGATTTGTTGCTTGTTCAGGCCGATGCCGCGAGGTCCGCGCACCGCCAAGATGAAGGGGAAACCAAAGCGTGCGTTGTAGTCGCTGTTGAGTTGTTGGATGACCGCAAACTCTTGCGGCGTGCATTGCGTGAGACCAGCTTTTTTTTGTTCGTTGCTGGACTCTGCGGTCAGACTTTGGCTGACCATCGCTTTGCCTGCGAGCTCGGGGTGAGCCTGAATCAACAGAATTTGGGCTTCTTGGCTTGCGTTGTGCAACGCACGCGCTAATTTATATTTCAGGTCGGTCAGCGATGTGAAGGGCCGCGCTGCCAGCGCTTGCTCAGCCACCCACGGCGAGTGTTCGTACAAGCCGTCCAGCAGTTGGAGCGCTTCGGCGTGCGTCGCCTTGTTGAGTCGGTCCAGCGTCAATGTTGCGGTGGTCATGCTGTGGTCACAGAGTTGGAGTGAAAGGGTGCTTGGCGTGCCAATGGTTGGCGATCTCAATGCGGCGGCAGACCCAAACCTTGTCGTGCTGTTGCACGTGGTCCAGAAAACGCTGCAGCGCCACCAGCCGGCCGGGTCGGCCTAGCAGGCGGCAATGCATGCCGATGCTCAGCATCTTGGGTGCGTTCAAACCGTTGGCATCGCCCTCCGCATACAGCACGTCAAAGCTGTCACGCAGGTAAATGAAGAAATCTTCCGCTTGCGCAAAACCTTGCGGCAACGAAAAGCGCATGTCGTTGGTGTCCATCGCGTAGGGCACCACCAGACGCGGCACCACCTCGCCGTCGGTGCGCTTCACGGTCATCCAAAAGGGCAGGTCGTCGCCGTAGTAGTCACTGTCGTAAGTCAGTCCGCCGTCGTCCGCCACCAGACGCCGCGTTTGCGGGCTGTCACGTCCGGTGTACCAACCCAGTGGACGGTTGCCGGTGAGTTTTTCAATGGCGTTCAGGCCTAAGCGCATGTGTTCGCGCTCGGTGGCTTCATCCAGGTTTTGATAGTTGATCCAGCGCCAGCCGTGGCAGGCAATTTCGTGGCCGAGTTCAACGAAGGCCGCCGTCAAGTCCGGGTGGCGCTGCAAGGCCATGCCGACACCAAACACTGTCAGCGGTAAGCCGCGTTTTTCAAACTCGCGCAAGATGCGCCAGACACCCGCGCGTGAGCCGTATTCGTAAATGCCTTCCATACTCAGATGGCGCTCCGGAAAACTCGGCGGGTTGAACATCTCAGACAAGAACTGCTCTGAGCCGACATCGCCGTGCAGCACCGCGTTCTCGCCGCCTTCCTCATAGTTCAAGACAAACTGCACCGCAATGCGGGCTTGCTCTGGCCATTCAGCGTGGGGTGGATTTCGGCCGTAGCCAACGAGGTCGCGCGGGTAGGGAGCAGTGGTGTCGTAGGTCATTTTTTGAACTTCGCAGCAGGGTGTCAGGACAACGCCATTGAAATGTCATTCGACGGCACTTTGCGGTCGAAGGTCAGGTTTTCTTCTACGTGCAATAGGTGGTCATGCATCAGTTGCACGGCCTTGGCTTCATCACGTGCTGCCAGCGCCTTGACGATCAACGCGTGTTCTTCATGCGAGTGAGCGGCTGCCGCGCTGGACTGGTACATGAGCGTGATGAGAGCGCAGCGCGAGATCAGGTCGCCCAGCACCTGCGCCAGCACTTGATTGCCCATGAGCTCGGCCATGCGCACATGAAAGTCCCCTAGCAACTCATTCCGGCTGGGCACGTCGACGCGGTCGACCGCGGCTTGTTCGCGCGCCACATGTTCCTTGAGGGATTTGATGCGGGCTGGCGTGCTGTCCCGCACAAACGCCCGTGTCATTTCGGCTTCGAGCATGCGTCGCACGGCAAAAACTTGCTTGGCTTCGGCGACAGAAGGTGCTGCTACAAAGGCGCCGCGAGCGGGCTCGAGTCTGATCAAACGGTTTTGCGACAACTGAAACAGCGCCTGTCGCACCAAGGTTCGCGAGACCCCAAAATGATCGGCCAACTTTTGTTCGGCCAGCTTGGTGCCGGGGTGCAAGCGATGCTCAACGATAGCCTTGGTCAGGGCCTCGACAATCGCATAAGTAGTGGATGATTCCATCAGGCGATAATAGCCGAAAGCCAAAATGTGTATACACTTTTGGTGAACCAAATGTTCCAAATGCTGGCAGTCCAGCACCCACCGCACTGCTTTGAGGAAATACCATGGGCTTGAGCACACACGTACTGGACACCATGCATGGCACGCCAGCCGCCGGCATGGCAGTCGAACTTCACATCACCAAAGGCGACCAAGCCACACTGGTGAAACGCTTCTTCCTCAACGCCGATGGGCGCAACCCAGACGGCATGCTCTACGACCACGCCAGCCTCAAGCCCGGCACCTACCGGCTTGTATTTGATGTGGCGAGCTACTTTCAGTCACGCGGGGTGGAGTTGCCAGAGCCACCGTTTTTGAACAAAGTGAGCCTTGACTTCGGCGTGGCCGATGCCACCGCGCACTATCACGTGCCGCTACTGGCCAGCCCGTGGAGCTACTCGACTTATCGCGGAAGTTAGCCAACAGCGCGGTTCGTCAGAGCCATTTTTCTGAGTAAAATGTGTTTTTTGTACTGCTAGAATACCGACTCAAATATGAGGAAGAGTGGCAGAGTGGCCGAATGTACCTGACTCGAAATCAGGCGTACCGTAAGGTACCGTGGGTTCGAATCCCACCTCTTCCTCCAGTTAATCAGTAAAAATGCGCCTTCCGGCGCGTTTTCGTTTCTGATCCACGATTCGGGTGAAATCGCTCAACCTGTCGGCTGAATGGTTGAGATGAGTTTGCGAAGCCACCGATGGCCAAGATCAAAATCTTGCCGTGCGTGCCAGTACTGTCTAAACGCGATGGGCTCCAGTTCAAAAGGTAATCCCACCAGTTTGATGTCACCATCTCTGGCTAATACCGTTGCGATATGGGTTGGCAGTATAGAAATATAGCCTGTCGACTGGAGAATTTTTGCATAAGCGGTAAAGCTTGAAAGTTGCAAAGCTACTCTTCGCCGGAGACCGAAACTATGAAGTTTTCTATTCGTCGCTACTTGTCCGCCATGAGGGCTGATGACAACTACATGGCCAATTCGCTCGTACTGCTCCTGCGTGATCTCATGTCCGATTTCAGGGTGACTTCTCGATACGAGGCCTGTTAATGGGGACTCTATCAGCAGTTGCTGATAGAAATAATCCTTGATTCCGCCAGCACCGCTGAGTGCAATTTCAATTCGCCCGTCGGTAAGCTCGTTTTCGATCTCTGTTGTGACTTGTGACACGGAGAGGGTAACTTTCGGTGCGACGGCGCTCAGTTGTTTCAAAATTAAAGGTAAAAAAAGCATCAGCCCGAATTCAGTCATGGCAATCCGAAAATTTCTATCGGACTCGGTCGGGACGAAGTCCATCCGAAAAAGTAGGGACGACTGCAAACTGTCGGCAGATTGCTGAATCGAAGGGCAAAGGGCGTGTGCAAAATCTGTCGGCTCCATCCCCATCGGTGTCCTGACAAAGAGGGGGTCTTCAAAGTGATCTCTCAGCCGCCCCAGCGCTAAACTAACCCCCGGCTGCGACATGCCTAAAGTATTAGAAACCTTGGATAAATTTCTAATTT
>CANFWV010000047.1 GCA_947450695.1 Comamonadaceae bacterium | reverse complement strand
ACCGCTGACACATTGGCCGCGCTGCGCCACGCGCAAAGCCTGGGCATGACGCAAACGCTGACCATCTGCAACGTCGCCACCTCGGCGATGGTGCGCGAATGCAAGCTGGCCTACATCACCCGTGCTGGCGTTGAGATTGGAGTGGCTTCCACCAAGGCCTTCACGGCGCAACTAGCCGGTTTGTTTTTACTCACCTTGGCTTTGGCGCAAAGCAAAGACCGTTTGACCGAAGAAGACGAAGCCGCACACTTGAAAGCCATGCGCCACCTGCCGGCGGCGCTGCAAGCCGTGCTGGCGCTGGAGCCGCAAATCATCAGCTGGTCGGAAGACTTTGCGAAGATGGAAAACGCGCTGTTTTTAGGTCGTGGCCTGCACTATCCGATCGCCATGGAAGGGGCGCTCAAGCTGAAGGAAATCAGCTACATCCATGCCGAGGCCTACCCGGCTGGTGAGCTCAAACACGGCCCGCTGGCGCTCGTGACCAGCGCCATGCCGGTGGTGACGGTCGCACCCAACGACAGCCTGCTTGAAAAGCTCAAAAGCAATTTGCAAGAAGTGCGCGCCCGTGGCGGCGTGCTTTACGTACTGGCCGACGCCGACACGCGCATTGAAAGCAGCGAAGGCATTCACGTTATTCGCATGCCTGAACACTACGGCCCCCTTAGCCCGATGTTGCACGTGGTGCCGCTGCAATTGCTGGCGTACCACACCGCTTGTGCGCGCGGAACGGATGTGGACAAACCGCGGAATTTGGCGAAGAGCGTCACCGTCGAGTGAGTTCAGTGCGTGGCGGGTCACTTCACGGGACGCAACAAGTCAAGACCCAACGGAAAACACCCGGCTGCCGATCCATTCGGTCATGCCGGGTGCGTTGCCCTCAGGCCAAGGGGTGCTTAGCTGGTGTGGTTGTAGCGGGCTGGGTTGATCTCATTCAGCATCTTGCCGCTGCCACTTGGGTCGTTGGCCACGATGTTGCCCGTGCGGACAGCTTCGGCTAATTCGGCTTTCACTTGGCCTCGCGTTTTCCCTTGGTAGGCGGGCTGTGCTGGATAGCGGCTCGGGTTGATCTCATTCAGCATCTTGCCGCTACCGCTTAAGTCGCTGGCCACGATGTTGCCCGTGCGGACCGCTTCGGCCAGTTCGGCTTTCACTTCGGCCCGTGTTTTCCCTTGGTAGGCGGGTTGTGCTGGATAACGGCTGGGGTTGATCTCGTTGAGCTTCTTGCCGCTGCTGCTGGGGTCGTTGGCCATGATATTGCCTGTGCGGACGGCCTCGGCCAATTCGGCTTTGACTTGGTCGCGGGTTAAGCCGGTGGCGGTATCTGCTGCGAGGACTTGGCCCCCTGCGAGGGCGGCGGTCAGGGCGATGGCGGAAAAGTAAGTGCGTTTCATCATGGTGAGTTCTTTCAAAGTTAACAAATAGACCTGTCAGTCAATGGAACTGGCTTGAGGTCGTTTCGGAGAGGCTTCGGTGGGGAAGCGCTGCGTCGATGTAGTAACTTTATAGTTTCTATTGAGAATGATAAATAGCCATATTTACATCCATACGTTTCTAAAAGTGAAACAATCAAGGGCTTGAATTACTGAACTGGAGCCCCGATGGATCGACTCTTGTCAATGCGCGTGTTTGAGCGTGTGGTGGATGAAGGTGGTTTTGCGGCTGCCGCCCGGGCGCTGGACATGTCCTCGCCCGTGGTCACGCGCTTGGTGGCTGACTTGGAAGAGCACTTGGGCACTCGCCTGCTGCAACGCACCACCCGGCGACTGGCCTTGACAGACGCCGGGCAAACGTACCTGCTACGAGTCCGCAACATCCTTCAAGACATTGATGAAGCAGATGCTGTGGCCAGCTCGCACACGACTGAGCTGGCAGGCTTGCTGCGCTTGCATGCACCGCCCGTGCTTGCCAGCTATGTGATTGCCCCGTTGCTCGCAGAATTCCGTCGGCGCCATCCCAAGATCCAGATTGACATCGAAGTTGAGACCTCTAAAGAGCCGCCGATCGAGGACTACGACATCACGCTGCTGGGAACGGACGACAGCTTTGATGCAGATGTGGTGGCGCGAAAGGTGATTGAATCTGACACCATTCTGGTGGCGTCACCAGACTATTTGAAGCGTCAGGGCCTCCCTCAAGCACCTGAGGATTTGGCTCATCATGCGTGTTTGCGGCTCAAATGGGCGGGTGTGCAGCCTCGGCTTTGGCACATGTGGTGTCCGGAAAAATCCGACCATGTGGTCGAGGTGGTGGTAAATCCAGTGCTGCTGGCCAACCACACGGACACCTTGCTGCGCGCCACGCTGGATGGCGCCGGCATCACATCGGTATCCGTGAATCTGGTGGCCGCTCATTTGACGCGGGGTGAACTGGTGCGCGTGCTGCCCCCTTGGATCACGGGGCGCATGGCTTTGTACGCCGCCTTGCCGAGCCGCAAGTTCATACCAGAACGCACGCGCGTTTTTCTCGATTACCTCGTCGCAGAGACGCAGCTGCAAATCACCACTGCGATGCAGGCATGCACCGCATGCGGCTAGCCGATACAGCGGCAAAGCCGGCAAAATCAGGTTAGATTCGTAGATATGAAAAACTGCATCAAAAGAAACTCATGAACCAAGCCACCGAACGCCCAGCTTTGCCCGACCACCTGTCGATTGACCCGCGCAGTCCGCACCACCATGCCGCCGTGTTTGAGCACGACATCGGCATTCGATTCAATGACAAGGAGCGTCAGGATGTCGCCGAATATTGCATCAGTGAAGGTTGGGTGAAAGTGCCCGCCGGCAAAGCACTGGACCGCAAAGGCCAGCCGCTGCTGCTCAAGCTAAAGGGCAAGGTCGAAGCCTTTTACCCTTAACTGCCCAGACCAGCGAAGACGTTTTGCACGTCGTCGTTGCCATCAATGGCGGCTAAGAAAGCTTCTACTTCTTCCAACTGCTCGGCGCTCAGGCTGGCTGGGTCGATGGGGTTTTTGGCCTTGTAGCCAAGCTTGGCAGACAGCACGCTGAAGCCTTGCGCTGGCAGTGCCCGACTGACTAAATCAAGGTCGGTGGCGTCCGTCAAAAAGGTCGTGGTGCCGTCTTCTTCGGCTGGCTCAAAGTCTTGTGCGCCGGCTTCGATAGCGGCCAGTTCAGGGTCGCTGCCAGCCACCAAGGTCTCTGCCTCAATGATGCCGACATGGTCAAAATCCCAGGACACGGAGCCCGAAGTGCCGAGCTGCCCTTTGCGGAACAGCACGCGCATTTCAGGGGCGGTGCGGTTGACGTTGTCGGTCAGGCACTCGACCATCACCGGCACGCGGTGGGGCGCAAAGCCTTCATAGATCACGTGCTCGAAATTAACCGACTCGCCCGTCAGACCGGCGCCTTTTTTGATGGCGCGGTCCAAGGTGTCTTTCGGCATGGAGACTTTGCGGGCTTGTTCGACCACCAGCCGCAGACGTGCGTTGGACGCTGGGTCAGCGCCGTTGCGCGCCGCAATCATGATGTCTTTGGCCAACCGCCCGAACAGTTTGCCCCTGGCATTAGCAGCCAGTTCTTTGCCTTTTGCTTTCCACTGCGCGCCCATGATTGAAATTCCTGTGTTGTCGCGCTTGAATGCGCTTGGCTTAATTGGGGGCCTACTTTACACCCTCAAATTTAAGGTCCAATAGGTCGATGACACACGAGGACAAAACCGACCAACGCCTGACCGAGCTGGAGATCAAAGCCAGCTTTTCAGAGGACTTACTAGACCAACTGAACTTGGTGATCGTCAGGCAGCAGGCGCAAATTGATTTGCTGATTCGCGAGGTCCAGCAATTGCGAGAGCAACAGCCGGACGGCGTGGCTGGCGGTGCGGTGCGCCTGATGGACGACTTGCCGCCGCATTATTGACGTCTTGCCGTGTCGTACCATCTTGCCATCATGCGTTTTTCTTTGACACTTTTTAAACTGCTGGCTGGCGGCGTGCTGGTGCTAACGCTGGCCGCCTGCTCACAAGAACCAGAGCTTGCCACGCTGCCCGACCTGGCCCCGATATCGGGCGATACGCCGATGTTTCGCTTGGGCCCCGACAACCTGCCGCTGCTGCCGCCCATCGTCAGTCAGATCAAATACGAGTATTACCAATGCGACACGCTGGTGAGTGATTGGTTTTTGAAGCTGCTGCTGGCCGAGATGAATTTCCTTGAAAAGGATGCCGGGCTGGCGCATATCGACGGCAGCGCTTGTGCGGTCAGTCGTGCTATTAATCAAGGCCAAGCGGAACCCCGTTTTACCGTGAGCCTTTACAGCAGCCGAAAAGAAGCCAACGACTGTGTCGTGAATTCGCGTTGTGCGGTTGCCCGAAACGTCACCTTGGTGCCAAGAGAGGGGGCCGTCTGGCGCTCGTATTTCTTGACGGACTTCGAGTTGAATAAATACTACACACACTGTTTGGCGCCGCCTCAAAAATGGCACAAGGGCGTCACCTGCGATGGGGTTGTCCCAAGGACTTGAACCGTTTTGACAAAGAAAATCGTATCCGCCGGCATGCGGCTTAATCCCGAAGTCCGTCGTCAGCAAATCCTTGACGCCGCCATCGGCTATTTTGCAGAAGCTGGGTTCGGCGTGCAGACGCGGGAGCTGTCGCGCCGTCTTGGTATTTCACAGCCTTTGCTATACCGCTATTTTCCGTCTAAGCAAGACCTGATTAACGCGGTTTTTGATGCTGTTTTCATGAGCAAGTGGGACGAAGCGTGGATCTCGGGTTTGCAAGACCGCAGCGTTCCCTTGCGGGGCCGCTTGTTGCGCTTTTACCTGCAGTACGCCGGCGCGACTTATCAGCCTGAGTGGATTCGCATTTACATGTATGCCGGGCTGTCCGACATGGACTTGAACAAGAATTACTTGGGGCTGGTGCGGAAAAAACTGTTGATGGTGATGTGCCGCGAGTTTCGCCACACCTTTGTGAAAGCGCCGGACGAATTGCCCGCCATTTCAGCCCGAGAGATCGAACTCTTGTGGACGCTGCATGGCGGCATGTTTTACTGGGCTGTGCGGCACAATATTTTCAATATGAAATCAGCCACACCATTTGAGGTCCGCACCACGGACGCTATTGATATTTTCTTGGCAGGTGCAAAGACGCTCTACCCTCAAATTGTCGCGAAGGCGCCGCGTACAAAGAGCAAAGGTGCGACTGGTTCAGACTCATAGCGCAACACACGCGCCAGAATAATCTGGTGATCGCCCGCCGGCACGACCGATTCGGTCACGCAATAAAAGCGCGCTGAGCAGCCTTCAATCAGCGGCGCGTCAAAGTCGCCTGGCGCTTGATGGTCGACACCCGAAAATTTGTCTGCCTGCGGTGTGGCGAAGTGACGGGCCAGTGCTTCCTGATCTTTCGAGAGCACATGAATGGCTTGCTGCCGGCCGACCGAAAAATGCGGCACGCTGGGCGAGTGGTTGGCAATCGACCACAGCACCAGCGGCGGATCCAGCGACACTGAACTGAAGCTGTTCACCGTCAGCCCGATCAACGACTGACCTTGTTTGTCATGCGTGGTGATTACAGTCACGCCAGTGGAAAAAGAACCGAGCGCATCGCGCAGGGCCCGTTTTTCCTGTGCCGAAGACGCCGCCATCAGGATTCTCCGGCGAACTTCTCGAGGACCGCATACACCGCGGCAGTGTCATCCATCGCGTGACCTTGCGCCATGGCTGCGAGGTAGACCGGAATACAGGCGGTGAAGAGCGGCGCTGGCACCGACAGTGCACGCAACGCTTCGTAAATGATGGCCATGTCTTTTTGCCAGACGTTGATCTTCATGGTGGCGTCGTCCCACGTGCGCGTCACCATCATCGGGCCGCGCACCTGAAACATGCGTGAGCCGCCGGCACCGTCGGCGACCACATCGACAATCATTTTGGGGTCTAGGCCCATACTTTTGCCAAACAACAGCGCTTCAGCGGTAGACACATTGTGGATGGCCACCAGCAGGTTGGCGACGAGTTTCATCTTCATGCCGTTGCCGAATTCACCGACGGTGAATTGCGACCGTGAGAAGCCTTTGAAGACCTCCGTCATGTGCCGAATCGGGCCCGCTTCGCCACTGGCATACACCGTCAGGTCGCGTGTCTTGGCTTGCGCACCGGTGCCGGACAGGGGCGTGTCAATCATCTTGATGCCCGCCTTGGCCAGCACTTTGCGTGCGGCCAATTTGTCTTCAATTGGCAACGTACTGGTTTCCGCCACCACCAGCGAACCTTTGGGCAGGCCTTGCTTGATGGCTTGGCTGGCGAGTTCTTCGCAGACCGCCATCAGGGCCGCTACCGAGGGCAGTGAGCTGATGATGTGATGGGTTTTGCCGACCAGCATTCCCGGTGACGTTCCGACCTTGGACAGCTTCGGCGTCAATTTTTTGCGGGCCGTCGGATTAACGTCGATGCCTGTGACTGCAAAGCCTGCGTCTTGTAGGTTAGTGGCCATGGCTGAGCCCATGATGCCCAAACCGATCACACCGACAGACAGACCTAAAACTTGTTTTTTCATGCTTTTTTCCAGTGGCAAGGGTCAACCCTGAGGAGCCCTTGTTGATCTATTGATAAACTAACTATACAAGAAATTGCTGCATTTCGAATACTTTATTAAGGATGGAACCGCCAATGAAACTCGGAACATTCATGATGCCTTTGCATCCACCGTCCCGCATCCCTAGCGAAACGTTGCGCGAAGATCGCGATGCCATCATCTTGGCTGACCGGCTCGGTTACACCGAAGCTTATGTCGGCGAGCACGTCACTGATTTGGCGGAAAACGTCACCTCTTGTTTGATGTTTTTGAGCAGCTTGGCGTTTGATACCAAGCAGATCAAATTGGGCTCGGGCACCATCAATATGCCGAACGGTCATCCGGCGTCTATCGCCGCTAACGTGGCCATGCTCGACCATATGCTGCAAGGCCGATTCATCATGGGTATCAGCCCCGGCGGTCTGGCGTCCGACGCAGAGGTCTTTGGTAACTTCGGCAAAGACCGCTTGGAGATGTTCGTTGAGTGCATCGACATGGTGCAGGCTATTTGGAGCGGCACGGCGCCTTACGACTTGCATGGCAAGTACTTCAATGTCAGCACCGCCAAAACCATGATCCCTGAAATCGGTCAGGGCATCATCCTCAAGCCTTATCAACTGCCGTTCCCTCCTGTCGTGGTGACTGCTGTGGCGCCATTTTCGAAAGGCATCACAGCGGCAGCCGCCCGCGGCTGGGACCCGATTTCAGCCAATTTCTTGTTGCCTGAATGGGTCAAGAGCCATTGGCCAAGTTATGTCGAGGGTTGCAAGCAAGCCGGTCGCACAGCAGACACGGCCAATTGGCGTGTCGCCAAAAGTATTTTTGTCACCGACAGTGACGACGTGCAGGCCCGCCGCTATGGCCATACGTCCGAAGGCCCTTACCACTTCTACTTCAAGCAACTGATCCGTAAGTTGGTGGGCTTTGGTGGCCGCTCTAACTTGTTCAAGCTTGACCAGAGTGAGCCAGATGAAGGCATCAACGCTGACACCATGACCTCCAAGTTGGTTCTAGCTGGATCGGTCAACAGCGTGGTCGATCAGTTGCTCGCCTTCCGCGAGAAAACAGGTGACTTCGGCACGCTGCTGTACGCCTGCCACGACTGGATTGATCCGGCGCTCGGTCGCCGTTCGATGGAGCTGATGGCTGAGAAAGTCATGCCCCAAGTGAACGCAGCCATTGCCAAATCAGCCTGAGGGAGGCGCCATGAAAATAGGCATCGCGGGTACGGGCAAGATGGGCAGCGCCATGGCAACGCGTTTGTTGTCTCAAGGCCATCAGGTGATGGTTTGGAACCGCACGGCTGCGCGTGCGCAGCCCTTGCTCGTCGCGGGGGCCGCATGGGCCGCCACACCGCGTGAGTTGGTCGCGCAAACCGACGCAGTGATCAGCATGGTCTCTGACGAGCAAGCTTTGCAGGAGGTCTACTTTTCGGCCGAAGGTTTGCTGTCAGGCGCCGCGCAAGGCAAGCTGCTGATGGACATGAGCACGATGAGCTCTGCTCGGCAGGCAGACATGGGTCAACGCGTCACCGCCGCCGGTGCGGCTTACGTTGAGTGCCCGGTGGGCGGCAGCATTGGCCCTGCCAAAGAGGGCAAGTTGCTCGGCTTTGCTGGCGGTTCCGACGCAGACATCAGCCGAGCCCTGCCGATTCTCAATGTGCTTTGTCGGCGTGTCGAACACGTTGGGCCGCACGGGGCTGGCGCCATGATGAAGTTGGCCATCAACTTGCCGCTGATGGTGTATTGGCAGACGTTGGGCGAAGCCCTGTCACTGATCGAACCCCTCGGGCTTGAGCCGAGCCGCGTCATCGATATTTTTTCAGAATCGTCCGGCGGCCCCAACATGTTGAAAGTGCGTGGGGGCATGATCGCGCAGGCGCTGGCCGGTGCCCCAAACGACACCGTGACAGTCAACCTTGGCACCATGCGCAAGGACGTCCGGTCAATGCTGGAACAAGGCACAGAACAGCACCGGAAAATGCCCTTGACGGCCGCAACGCTGAAGAATTTTGATGCAGCTGCTGCCAGCGGTTTAGATGCTGCCGATTGCACGCAATTGTTGGTGTGGTGGTTAGGCCAAGGCAGCAAGTTACCCGAATGAGTTGCATCAGGGTAACAACGGAGTCTATTTATCGAGCGACCTATTAGACTGATTTGGTGGGGTCACCGAAGATAAAAAATATCTGAACTGTCGTTGCGAGCGAAGCGCGGCAACCCATGAGTTTGGGTTCGGGGTCTTGGACTGCCGCGCTTCGCTCGCAGTGACGGTGCCGGATCACTGAATGCAGAAATTCTGGCTTGAAATGAACTGAAAATCCAAGGAGACAAGATGAAAAACGGTAACAACTATTCATTGACCTTGCGCTACTTAATGGCGTCAGCGCTGTGCCTTTCGATGTGGACTGGCGCGCAAGCCCAAGCCCAACCTTTTCCCTCTAAGCCCGTCAAATTGGTGGTGACCTACCCGCCTGGCGGTAGTTCTGACTTGATGGCGCGCATCATGGGCCAAAAGCTCAGTGAAGCTTGGGGTCAACCGGTGATCATCGAAAGCAAACCCGGAGCGGCGGGTTCCATCGGCATGGAGTACACCGCACGGCAGGCCCCTGACGGCTACACCTTTGTGGTTGGCAACCTCGGCCCCGCCGCCGTCAATCCGCTGATTTCCAAAGTCCCTTACGTCATGGACAAAGACTTTATTGCGGTCTCGCTCACGGCAGTCGGTCCCAATGTGTTGGTGGTTCCTGCTGCGTCACCTTACAAGACGCTTGGCGACTTGCTGGCAGCCGCCAGGGCCAATCCTGAAACCATCAACTTTGGCACCAGTGGACCTGGCAGTATGGCCCACTTAGCCGGTGAAATGATCATGCGTCAAGCCAAGGTCAAGATGACGCAGATTCCCTACAAAGGCGGCGGTCTGGCGGTGACGGATCTGATCGCCGGGCAGATCAACATGATGGTCTCTGATGCGCTACCCGTCTCCCAGCACATCAAGACAGGTCGCCTGCGTGCATTGGCTGTGACCAGCGCCACCCGCATGAGCATGCTGCCCGACGTACCAACGTTTGCGGAAGCCGGTTTGCAAGGCTTGGTTGCGAACAACTGGTGGGGCGTTTTCTTGCCGGCTAAAACACCGAAGTCTGTGGTTGACAGCTACCTGATCGGGATCAAAAAGGTCATGGCCGACCCCGATCTGAAAGAGCGCTTTGCCGGCTTGGGCGTTGACGCCATGGCCAGCTCGCAGGAAGAGTTCGTTGCTTTCCTGGCTGCTGAACACGCCCGGTATTCAAAGCTCGTTTCAGACAACAATATCAAAGCTGAATAAATCAACCAAGGGATCGATACGATGCTGTACACCTGCCAACCCGGCTGCGCCAACCCGCTGCACAAGCACTCCGCTGCAGCCACCAAAACCGCCGCCGTCAAGAAACTCTCGGTGCCGGTCAAAAAGCCTGCAGGCAAAGGCAAGCAGCTTCGTATCGATATGCATTGCCATTATTTCAATCCGGAGGTTGGCCAGAAAGCCGCTGTTCTCAATCCTGCCGTGCAGGAGATGCCCTATATCTTTGCCAACCAGTTGACTCGTGACGTCAACACCCAACAGATGAAAGACCGGGCGCCCAAACTGTCCGACATTACTGTGCGGCTGGCCGACATGGACCGCATGGGCATCGACATTCAGGCGGTGTCACCCGCCCCCTTTCAGTACTACTACTTTGCCGAACCCAGCTTTGGCGCTGAGCTGGCGCGTGATGTCAATGACGGCATCGCGCATTTGACCCAGCAGTGGCCGGACCGCTTTGTCGGTATTGGCACCGTGCCACTGCAAAACGCCGACATGGCGGTGATTGAGCTGGACCGTGCCGTCAACAAGCTGGGCCTGCGCGGCATCGAGATCAACACCCATGTCAACGGCAAGGACCTGACCGACCCGTCGCTTGGCTTGGAGAAGTTTTTCCGCCGAGTGGACGAATTGGGCGTGGCGCTGTTCATGCACCCGAATGGTTTCACGTCAGCGGAACGCTTGACGGATCATTATTTGAACAACGTCATTGGCAATCCGCTCGACACCACCATCGCCGTCAGTCACCTCATTTTTGATGGCGTGATGGAGCGCAACCCGGGTCTGAAAATTCTCTTGGCACATGCTGGCGGCTACTTGGCGCACTACTGGGCGCGTATGGACCACGCGCACCGCGCAAGGGCTGATTGCCGCACCGTTATCAGCCAACCACCGTCGAGCTATCTCGAGAAGTTTTACTTCGACACCATCACGTTTGACCCGGTCATGCTGGGTAATTTGATTGACCGTTACGGCGCGGACCATGTGCTGCTCGGAACCGACTACCCCTACGACATGGGCGAAGAAGATCCGATGGGGCTGATCGAGTCTGTCAAGCGTCTGAAGCGCGCGGACAAAGACATGATCATGGGCGGTAATGCCGCCCGCCTGTTGAACATTCCGGCCAAGCGCTAAACGCTCAACCTCAAAGGCTGCTCAGCCCGCTTCGACCGACTCAATGCTGGCGTTGCGGGTCGACTTGACCACCGCCTCCAGCGCGCAAATGTTGGCCAGCATTTGCGCCTGCGGTACCGGATAGGGCTTGCGGCCTTGGGCTGCATCGGCAAAGGCCTCGAGGTTGGCGAGCACGGCGGGGTAGGGCTCGTAGGCGATGCTCTGCACTTCTTCACCGCGCTTGCAATACGTCAGTACCCAACCGGTCGAGGCCTCGGGGTGACTTTTGTCGCGCACTTCGACCCAGCCTTGGCTGCAATAGACCGCAAAACGCCCCACAAAGGGCGTGGCCAAAATGGCGCTGATCAAGGCGTGGCCACCACTTTTGTAGGTGGCCAGTATGGCCAGTGTGTCGCCGTTGACGAGTGAGCTGCCGAGCTGTTTGACACTGGCGTAGACCGTTTCAGCCGGACCAAAAACACCAATCGACAAGTCCAGCAGATGGATGCCCGTGGCGGTCATCGGACCTGCCGGTGCCTCAGCAGATGACAGGCGCCAGTTCTCGGGCGGTAAGCTTAAAAATTTGTCTTGACTGAAGTTGGCTTCCATTTGCAGTGGCCTGCCCAGTTCACCGGAATGAATCATTTCCATGGCCCGGATGATGGGCGGCTCAAAACGTCGCTCATGGCCAACGGCCAGGGTCAGCCCGTGCTCATTGATCGCGGCCATGGCTGCGACCACGTCAGCGCGTTGAAGCGCCAACGGTTTTTCGCAAAAAATATGTTTACCCGCTTGGGCGGCCAGGATCATCTGCGCGCCATGCTGGGTGTGTGGTGTGCACAGGACCACTCCCTCGACGCGCGGGTCGGCCAGCGCGGCATCCAGATCGGGCAGAAAATCGACGCCGAGCTCTTGTGTGCAAGCGCGACCAGTGGTCTGGTTCAGATCGCTACCGGCGACCAGTTGCAATGCGTTCGATGTTTTGATCAACCGCGAGATGGTTTGTCCCCACCAGCCCAAGCCAATGACGGCGACTCGAAATTTGTTGTTGCTCATGCGGATAAAAGTGGGGTTGATGAATAGACGCTTTAATTTATCAGCCTATCAACAAAACGGCAAGCTGGTAGACACCAACGAATGAAAACGCAGCTAGCTCGCGATGCTCAAATCGTTCACCAGTTTCAGCAAAGCGGCGCGTTCAAGCTCGGGGCTAAAGAGCGGCGCGCGCATGGCGCATTGCGCGCTCAGTTTAGCCAGCCATGCGTCACCAGACACCCCTCGGCAACGCCGCAGCAATTGCGCCAGTCCGTTGGCATCGCCGGGCTTGAAATAGCCGGCGTAGTCGTCGCCCAGCAGGCCAAGATTGCCAGGAATGCGCGAAGCCAGCACCGGCGTCCCGCTCAGGATCGCTTCCATGACGACGTGTGCGCCGCCCTCCATCAGGCTGGCGTGGACCAACACATGCGCACGCTGAATATGCCGGCGCGTGGCGTTGTAGGGCTGACCACCCAGCCAACGGTAATTCGGGCAGGCTTCGGCTGTAGCCCGTGCCGCATCGCCAAGCGCTGGGTCCAGCGCTTCACCAAGGTGGTCGATGAACAGCTTTGGCTCCCCCAGCAAAAGACGGGCTGCCGCAAAGAGCGTCTGGGGTGATTTTTCGTCCCGCAGGTGACCGACCATGACGACGCGCAAATGGGCTTGGGTTGACGGCTTGGACACCGCTGGCAACGCCGCGCTGGATTGAAAAATGACACGCGTTTTAGCGCGCAGATCGGCCGGCAAAGCGTCAGGCCCGCTGGCTTGCAGCACCACCAGTTGCGCCGCCAGCGCGAGCGATTGTTGGGCCGTTGGATCCGATTGAATGTCGCGGTATAAATCCGTGCCTGTGAGCACCACGGCCAAACCTTGTGCGCCCGTTGGTTGCCGCGCAGCCCAAGCCGTCACAGAGGTCGCCGAACGACGCGCGTGCAGCGCCAGCATGACTTGGTCTTGGGCGGCACCTTTTTTTTGAGCCTCAGCGTCAGGCCACTGCTTAACGATGCGCACCTTGTGCGGTGCCAGCAGTGCACGCCAGCGCTGGGCGGTTTGCCAGTTGCCATTGTTGGCGTCTGCCAGTGTCGGGCTGACGATGACAATGCGCACGGGTTCTGTGTCTAGCTTGGGCTGATTCATGGTGTTAACCCGCCGCCCAGAAGACCGCAAACCAGCCGCGTTCATCGGTCCAGGCCTGGGTGCTGATAAAGCCTGCCGCTTGCAGCAATTGTTGAAAATCAGCTTCGCGCCATTTATAGGAGCTTTCGGTGTGAATGCGCTCGCCTAGGGCAAATTGCCGCTCACCGCCAGGCCAGCGCACCTGAACGGTACGCATGGCCTGCAAATGCATTTCGACGCGCGATTCTGCCGCGTTGAACAAGGCGACGTGCTGCCAATCGGCCAGCTGAAAATCACTGCCCACCAATTGATTCAGGTGCGGCAGCAGATTTCGGTTGAACGCCGAGGTAACACCGAGCGCATCGTCATAAGCGGGCTCCAAAAACTCGCGCGGTTTCAGCAGATCAACACCGATCAACAGACCTCCGCCACCACAGGCGCTGCGCGCCTGCTGCAGAAATGCCAGCGCTTCAACAGGCGTGAAGTTGCCAATGCTGGAGCCCGGGTAAAACAGCACGTTCGGCCCGTTGCCGGCTTGCGGAGGCAACTGCAGCGAGCTTGAGAAATCCATGCCGACCCCCAGCATCGGCAGTCGTGGATGTTGGGCTTGCAGACTGCCCAGCGCTTGCCGTAAAAACTCAACCGAAATGTCCACCGCGACATAACGTGTGGGGGCAAATGCTGCAAACAAACTGGCCGCCTTGGCGCAATTGCCTGCGCCCAAATCGACCAGCGTGGCATTCGCGGGCTGCAGCGCGGCCATGGCGGCTGCATGTGCATTGAAAATGCCGGCCTCGGTGCGTGTCGGGTAGTACTCGGGCAACTCGGTGATGGCTTCAAACAGCCGTGAACCGAGTGCATCGTAGAGGTATTTGGGGGAGGTGAAGGCTTGTGGCGCGAGCAGGCCCGCCACCAGTTCAGCCCTCACGGCAGCACGATCTTCATGGTGCAACTGTATGAAGTCCGGTTGCGGATGGGCAGCTGTAGAAGCGGATGAGAAAGCGGCTGCAGCCGTAGAAAAATCAAGCATCGCAGGACTGTAGCAGCAGGCTCTTGAATTGAGACGCCAAGGGCTTTTCAGCGTCAAGCTGGCGTTGTGCTCACGCCGCGCTGAGTCTGCTGGTCGTGCAATAGGCCAAGAATTTTTCCAGCTCCTGAGTTTTATCGAATACCGCATCAGCGCCTAAGGCGAGTGCACGCCGTCGAATATCGGCGGTCGCGTAGTTGGTGAGCACCACCACCTTTTGCGTCGGTTTGCGGTTGGCGCAGCTGGACAAGACTCCCAAGCCGCTTCCTTGCAACAAAAACAGGTCAACCACGGCCATTTGCCATTCATCCGGGTGCCCTTGCAGCCATTCAGTGGCTTCAGACTCTGCGCTCGCCACACCCGCTACTTTGACGTTGGCAATTTCTTTCAACATGCTGGCAAGGCTGTCGCGCACGACATCGTTGTCTTCAACCAAGTAAATCATGGGGTTCCAAAGGGCTGTGTGCCGTCAGTGTCGTCAACTAATAGGGTTTAGATTTTCACCAATCAATCTACTTGAGGGACGCCATTTGGCCGTAAATCAGTTGCCGTCCTACACAAGGACTGTGAAAGCTGGTCAATAGTGACGAGGCAGACAAAATAGCCTTCATGGGTAAGTCCTTTCCTTTTATGCAATACCCCTCCGACACCTCCCAACACGTGGACACGGCCATTGACGACAGGGTGCTGGCCGAAGCCGCCCGCTACGCCTTACTGCGGCGTCTCGCGCCGACCATCCGTCACCATCTGGTCGGCGAATTTCAGCCGATTGGCATGATCGCGACCATGCTTGACAGACGCCTGCAAAGCGATGTGCCCAACCTGATCCATCTGCGCGACAACAGCGCTGCGCTGGGCAAGCTCGCGCGCACCTCCGCCAACACTTGCATGAACCTCATGTCTTGGCTGGCCCCCAAAACCGGCGCGGTCACGCCCCTTGGCAGTGGTGTGCTGGACTGCCTGAATTTGCTCATCACCGAGTTCCGGTTCAGGGGATTCGTCATCCTCAACGAAGTCACGGAGCTGCCGTTGGACTTGAGCACCACCGCGTTGCGCAGTGTCTTGCCGGCAGCACTGTTCGCCATGAGCGATCAACAAGCCGGTCCGGCTGATTTCGTGTTGAAGGCAGAAGCGGTGTCGGGTGGCGTTGAGTTGTCGATCATGCGAAAACCCGTTGACCGCAGCGCCGAAAACAGCCCTGTATCCGATTACCGGGCGTTGACTTGGCAGGATGTGATGGCCCTTGCCAAGGCTGAATCGGTGGCTTGCATGCAGTCTGGTGATGTCGTCGCGTTGACGTTTTTGAAGGCCAGCCCAGCACCCCATTTGGCGGGCTGAAGCGCAGCGCTTTTAAAATCGGGCGCCAGTCGCCGCGTCATGCGCGCCAGAAACCAACCAAAGCACACAATTTTTCATGCACACTACCGCTCTCGTTTTGTTCTCAGGGGGGCAAGACTCCACCACTTGTTTGGCGCAGGCGCTGACGCGCTACCAACGCGTTGAAACCATTGCCTTTGACTACCGCCAGCGCCACAGCGTTGAGCTGGATGCTCGACTGGTCGTGTTGCAACAGCTGCGTGAGCAGTTCCCTGAATGGGCCGGCAAGCTCGGTGAAGACCATTTGTTGGACCTGGGTGTGTTGGGCCAGGTCAGCGAAACGTCGTTGACGCGCGACACGGCTTTCAAGATGGAAAGCTCGGGCCTGCCCAACACCTTTGTGCCCGGCCGTAATTTACTTTTTTTGACGCTGGCCGCCGCACTGGCATACCGGCGCGGGCTAGAGGTGCTGGTGACCGGTGTTTGTGAAACTGATTTTTCAGGCTACCCCGACTGCCGTGACGACACCATGAAAGCCATGCAACTGGCCTTGTCGCTAGGCATGGACAAACGTTTTTTGATTGAGACGCCGCTGATGTGGATCGACAAAGCCGACACCTGGCGCTTGGCCGATTCAATCGGTGGCAGCCGGCTGGTGGACCTGATTATTGAGCACACCCACACCTGTTACCTCGGCGACCGGGAGCACCGCCATGCGTGGGGTTATGGTTGCGGTGCGTGCCCGGCCTGTGAATTGCGGGCGCGGGGTTATGCGGGATTTGTGGGCGGCTGACTGATCCGGTCAGAATCGGCCAGAGGGCTGGCCTCTGGCCGATCCCCGAAGATCCCCGCCCCGCCCCTCACCGAACCGTCAACGCATACGCCGCCTCAGCGCCTGCTGGCGATTTCTCCAATTCCCAGCGCAGGGTGTGAAACGCTGCCACCGTGGGCCGATGCGCGATAGACACCAGTGCGCCACCGGCTTGCTGCGTTTGCGACAGCAGTTTGGCGTAGAGCGTTTTCTCGGCGGATTCGTCGAGCGCGCTGGTGGCTTCGTCGGCAAAGATCCATTGCGGTTTTTTCAGCAGCACGCGGGCGATGGCGAGTCGTTGTTGTTCGCCGCCAGACAGCTTTTGACTCCAGGCATCGCGGTCATCCAAGCGCTCGGCGAGCTGCGGCAACAAGGCGTCGTTCAACGCTTGTTGGAGTGCTGCATCGTTGTAGCTGTCGGCTGGCTGCGGATAGGCCAGCGCGTCACGCAGGCTACCGTCCGGAAAGTACGGCCGCTGGGGAATGAACATGGTGCTGTGAGGGACCACGGCACGGCCGTGTGCAAACGGCCAGATGCCGGCCAGCGCGCGAAACAGGGTCGACTTGCCACTGCCTGAAGGCCCGTTCACCAGCACGCTGTCGCCGGGCTGGGCCTGTAGCGCCAAGCCGCTGAGCAAGACCTCACCCGATGGCAAGCTGAGTGACAGATCGACGGTTTGCAGGTGATCTGCGCCGACGATCACGGTGGCGTCCCCGGCCGCCGGCGTGCTCGCATTAACAGCCGCACGCGCTTGCCCCTCTCTCGTGTGGGTGGCGATGTGCTCTTCAAAACTTGTCAGCCGGTCGGTGGTGGCGCGCCAAGCGGCCAGCGTGCTGTAGTTGTCCACAAACCAGCTGAGTGAGTCTTGCACCCGACCAAAAGCCGAGGCGATTTGCATCAGCTCACCGAGTTGAATGGCGCCGCTGAAAAATCGAGGGGCCGAAATGATGAACGGAAAAACCGTCGCCGCCTGGCCAAAAAAGTTGGTGAACCAGACCAGGCTTTTTTGCTTTTTAATCAGCGCCAGATAGTTGCCCAGCACCGTCGAGAAGCGCGTGTCGAGATGGCTGCGCTCCACCGCCTCGCCCTTGTCGAGCGCAATGGCCTCGCTGTATTCACGCACGCGCACCATGTGGTGCCGAAAGTCGGCTTCATAGCGTTGCTGCAAAAAATTCAGCTGAATTTGGGGCCTGCCAATGTAGTGCGTGATGACGCTGCCGGCCACGCAATACAGCACCGCCATCCAAACCATGAAGCCGGGGATGCTGTACGCCGTGCCGCCCAATGTGAAGGCAAAAGCACCCGAAAGACTCCACAAAATACCGACAAAACTCAGCAGCGTGACGACCGCGTTCAGCAGCCCCATGCTCAGCGACACGGTGTAGCTGGTGAACAGGTTCAGGTCTTCTTGGATACGCTGGTCCGGGTTGTCGGGCATGGTCTGCGGAACGCCCGGTTGGCCTTCTTGCTCGGTCGCTGG
This sequence comes from Comamonadaceae bacterium, assembly GCA_947450695.1. Lineage (GTDB taxonomy): Bacteria > Pseudomonadota > Gammaproteobacteria > Burkholderiales > Burkholderiaceae_C > Polaromonas. The sequence goes on along the minus strand of CANFWV010000047.1, from coordinate 4,793 downwards.
CTGCGTGTAGCGCGCCAACTCCAGCCGGTAAAACGCATGGTTGGAGAGCCAGCGTTTCAGATAGTGGCCGGTCATCCAGGCACGCCAACGAATCTCCAGCAACTGCGTTAAATAAAAGCGGTACACCGCAATCAAGATGAAGGCAAAAGCCAGGTAGGTGAAGCGGCCCAGCTCGCGCCAAAAAACCGCTTCGTCCTTGTTTTGCAGCGCGTCGTAAAACAACCGATTCCAGTCATTCAACAAGACCAACATGTAGACCGCAGCCAAATTCAGCATGACGATGGCCACCAGCAATCCGCGTGCCTTCCATCTGTCCTCAGACTGGAAATACGGCAGCGACAAAGCCCAGACTTTGCGCACAAAAGTCTTGAAACTGGCAAATTTGTCTTGAACGACGACCATGAGCGCTCTTTTCAGTTGGGGTTGGAAACGCCACTTGCCACATGCCCCGACGGCACATGCAAGGAGGCCGAATTAACGTGGCCAGTTTGGTCGTCAAAGAAAAAATCGGGCTCAAATTCACGCAAGAATTCGCCCTTGGCAAGGCCGCCCAAAAACATCGCTTCATCGACCTGGATGTTCCAGTCCATCAGCGTGCGGATGGCGCGCTCATGCGCCGGAGCGCTTCGAGCGGTCACCAGTGCCGTGCGAATGCGCATGCGCGACGTGCCCGCTTCTTGCAGCCGGTGCAGCGCTTCCAGCAGCGGTTTGAATGGGCCGGCCAGCAGCGGCTGCGCAGCGTTGTCGCGTTCGTGAGCCTGAAAAGCGCTGAGTCCCTGCGACTGAAAAACGCGCTCTGCCTCGTCTGAAAAAAGCACCGCGTCCCCGTCGAAGGCAATGCGCACTTCATGCGGATGCTCTTCGCTGGCGTGCGCCGACAGCGGGTAGACCTGCGCCGCTGGCACACCGGCCAGCAGCGCGGCCCGCACATCGCTTAAATGTGTCGACAAAAAGAGGTTGGCGTGCAGCGGTTTCAGGTAGCGCCACGGCGCTTCGCCGCGATTGAACGTGCCGCGCTCGATCTTCAAGCCGTAGTGCTGGGCTGATCTGAAAACGCGCATGCCCGAGACCGGGTCATTGCGCGACAGAATCACGACCTCGACACGCTGCGGCGGTTTCACAGGGCTCAGGGCTTCGTCTTGGCTTTCTGGCGCGTCGTTGAAGGCTAGCAGTTTTTTCACCAATGAAAATGCCACGCCGGGTTTGGCCGGTACATCCAAGCGGTCCAGTTGCAGTTGCATGTAGGCCGCATCGCGTTTGCGACCGGCTTCGGGTTCATGCGCCATGCCTTCTTCAAAGACCCGGTTTTCTTCTTCAAAGTCAAACAGCGCGCGTGACGAAATCGCCACCACCAGTTGCCCATCAAGATTGGTTGCCATGGTGTATTTTTTCCAGTTTTTGATCAAGGCAAGCTGGGCACAGACAACTCGCGGTATTCGCGCCATCTGCGTCCGCAGCAGGAACCGCCAGCAGATGAGGCAAGGCGTAGCACCAGCAGGTGGCGTCAGCGCCGACCATGCCGCAACGGAACGCCGCGTGGCAGACGGTGCAAACAGAGTTGTAGGCGGGCCGATCCCTCTTGGCTGGTCGATTCTTTGACGTCGCAGTTGATAGGGTCATGAATTTATCTGGCGACCGTGTAATGCCAGCGCCCGCTCAGCTCTTTAAAAAGAGCTTGTAAACCGGATTCTCGGTTTCTTCTACGCACGGATAACCCAGCGAGGCCAAGAAGGCTTTGAACGCTGCGTTGTCGGCTTTGGGCACTTGCAAGCCGATCAAAATGCGGCCGTAGTCTGCACCTTGATTGCGGTAATGAAACAAGCTGATGTTCCAGCCCGGCCGCATGGTCGACAAAAACTTGAGCAGCGCGCCCGGCCGCTCCGGGAAAACAAAGCGCAGCAAGCGTTCGTCTTTGGCCAAGACGCTGTGACCGCCGACCATGTGGCGCACATGCTCTTTGGCCAACTCATCGTGCGTCAGGTCCAGTGCCTTGAAACCTTGGCGTGTGAAGCTGTTGACGATCTTGCTGCTCTCGCCTTTTCCCTGCGTGGACAGACCGACAAACACATGGGCTTCGGCCGCGTCATTGATGCGGTAATTGAACTCGGTCACGCTCCGCGGGCCACCCGGCAGCTCACCGATCAATTCACAAAAGCGCCTGAAGCTGCCGCGCTCTTCTGGGATGGTCACCGCAAACAAGGCTTCGCTTTCTTCGCCAACGCCCGCGCGCTCGGCAACAAAACGCAGCCTGTCAAAGTTCATGTTGGCGCCGCACAAAATCGCGGCGTAGGTTTCGCCCTTGGTCTTGTGCAAAGCGACGTATTGCTTGATGGCGGCCACCGCCAACGCCCCTGCCGGCTCCACAATGCCGCGTGTGTCGACAAACACGTCTTTGATGGCGGCGCACACCGCGTCGGTGTCGACCGTCATGAATTCGTCCACTAACTCGCGGGTGATGCGAAACGTTTCTTCACCCACCAACTTGACCGCCGTGCCGTCTGAAAAAAGCCCGACGTCTTGCAGCATGACGCGCTTGTTGGCGTTGACCGAGCGGATCATGGCGTCCGAGTCGTTCATCTGCACGCCGATGACCTTGATTTCGGGTCGCACGGCCTTGATGTAATTGGCCACGCCAGAGATCAAGCCACCGCCTCCAATGGCGACAAAAACCGCATCAAGGCGGCCATGGCCAATGCGCTGTATTTGCCGCAACATTTCCATGGCAATCGTGCCTTGGCCGGCGATCACATCCGGGTCGTCAAATGGGTGCACAAAGCTCAGGCCATTTTTCTTTTCAAGCGCTGCCGCATGGTCGTAAGCGTCTGAATAGCTTTCGCCATGCAGCACCACTTCGCCACCGAGCGCGCGAACCGCGTCGACCTTGAGTTGCGGCGTGGTCGACGGCATGACGATCACGGCGCGCGTGCCGAGCTTGTTGGCGCTCAGCGCAACGCCTTGCGCGTGGTTGCCGGCCGAAGCGCAAATCACGCCTTTTTTGAGTTGCGCCGGACTCAGGTTCGCCATCTTGTTATAGGCTCCGCGCAGCTTGAAGCTGAACACGGGCTGCTGGTCTTCGCGCTTCAGCAGCACCGTGTTGTTCAGGCGCTTGCTGAGTGTTTTGGCTGGCTCTAACCCTGTTTCAATCGCCACGTCATAGACGCGGGCGGTCAGAATTTTCTTCAGGTAATCGGCTGGCGTCAGCTTAGTGGCGCTGCTTTTGGGGGCACGGGTCGGTGATGCAGATCGGGTTTTGGGGGGCAACATGGGTTTCTCTCTCTAGAGCACTCATCATAGTGGGGCCTTGAAAAGAGCGGATGCCGCCACTGGGGCCCAGACTACATCTTGAATCCAATGGTTTTGATCAGTTGATTCCAGCGAGCCACTTCTTGTTTGAAGTACTTGTCCGGGTCTGCCAACACGAGGAGTTCGCCGCCTGCTTTTTCCACATCCATCAAAAACTCAGGGTCGGCGATGACTTTGTGACTCGCCGCCTTGAGTGTGGCAATGACCTCTTTCGGCGTGCCTGCAGGGACAAATACCGCATTGAAAACTTGCACCCGCATGTCCGCCAAACCTGACTCGACAGCGGTTGGGATGTCGGGTGCTGTCTTGAGCCGGGCATCATTGTTCACGCACAGGATTCTGGCTCGGCCGGCACGGTGCTGAGCCAACACCGCCGACGACAAGATGGGCGTGATGATGGGCACGTGGCCTGCGATCAAGTCCTGCATGGCCGGACCGCCGCCTTTGTAAGGAACGTGTTCCATGTCGAGCTTACCGGCTTGGTATTTGAACAACTCACCGGTCAGGTTGGTGATGGTTCCCGGGCCGGCAGAACCATACGCGTATTTGCCTGGGTTGGCCTTGATCAGCGCGATCAGTTCTTTGAGGGTGTTCGCGGGAAACTTCGGGTTCACCACAATGCAGGTTGGGTTGGCGCTGACCATGCCGATCAATTCAAAGTCCTTGATCGGGTCGTAAGGCGATGTGGCCGATGCAGCCGGATTGATAATCTGAGTGGTGCTGGTGCCGAGCAGCAGCGTGTAGCCGTCTGGCCGTGCACGAGCGACTTCGGCGGCACCGATGACGCCGCCCGCACCGCCTTTGTTGTCCACCACGATGTTCATGCCTGTTTGCGAGGCCATGTGTTTGACCCAAGCCCGGCCCATGATGTCGCCGTCGCCACCGGGTGCAAAAGGGACGACCAAGCGAATAGGACGATCAGGGTAACGTGCTTGCGCCCGCAGAATTCCCCACGGTGCCAAGGCAGCAGCGCCAATGGCTAAGAAAGTACGTTTTTTCATGGTCTTGTCTCCTTTTTTATTGTTGCGTTAGCGGCGCACCGGGATAAACACTTCACTTGCGCGTTTGGGTGGTAACCCCATCTCGGCGGCAAGCTGCGCAATGGAGGTCATGATCTCTTCGGTCAAGCCTGCGGGATGCTTGTAGATCTCCATCCAAGTCTCCAAGCCTTCCGCTGTCGGATTCGGGCGTTGGGCAATCTCCATCTCAAGCGCCGGCCACTTAAATTTGAGGGCCTGTTCGAACTGGGTCACCAGCGACAAGCACTGCGCATGCTCTTCGAGCGGTACTTTGTAATAGACAAACAAACTCAGCATGTGGGGCCTGTGGTGCGCACGTCAGTCTTGCCCATGCCGGCCCAGCGTTTGGTGAGATGGGTGTCAATGTCAAACAGGTCCAGGCAACGACCCACGGTGTGGTTGATCATGTCATCCAGTGACTCGGGTCTGGCGTACAAGGCCGGCACCGGCGGCATGATGATGGCGCCGTTT
>CANFWV010000046.1 GCA_947450695.1 Comamonadaceae bacterium | reverse complement strand
CAAACTCGCTCTCTACCTGGAAAGTGTCCAGGCCCACGGTCAGCACCTTGACCGCGCGCACGGGTTCTTCGGTCGGTGGTGATTTTGAGCAAGCACTGAGAACAGCCGCAAGAGCCGCAAAAGCGGCAACAAAGATTATTTTTTTCATGGCAGGAAAACGGGCAAACAGGCTGTGCAAAATAGCTGGAATTCTTATTAATGACTGAGCGGTTAGTAATCTAAAAGAAGCCGTTGGCATTGTCAAGCGAAAATCGCGCCATGAATGGTGTTGAGCATTACGAAAATTTCCCAGTGGCGTCATTGCTGTGCCCGGCCCGGTTTCGGCCGCCTATTGCGGCGATTTACCACTTCGCGCGCACCGCAGACGACATCGCCGACGAAGGCAACGCCAGCCCCACACAACGACTGGCTGACTTGACCGCTTACCGGGCAGACCTGAACGCAGCCATTCAGGGTCAAGCCGTGTCAAACCGCTGGCCGGGCGTCTTTGCCGCACTGGGGCCGATGCTGAAGCAGTGGCAATTACCCCTGCCCCTGCTCACTGACCTGCTCAGTGCCTTCGAGCAAGACATCGTTAAGACTCGCTACGCCGACCAAGCCGAACTGCTGGACTACTGCCGCCGCTCGGCCAACCCGATCGGGCGTTTATTGCTGCACCTTTACGGCGTGAAGGATGCAGATGCCTTGAAGCAAAGTGACTGCATTTGCACCGCACTGCAGCTGGTCAACTTCTGGCAAGACCTGAGTGAAGATATTCCGCGCGGCCGCATTTACCTGCCTGCTGATTTACAAGCCAAACATGCGGTGACCGAAGCCGAGTTGCTGAACCAGAAAATCTCACACAACACCCGCGCCCTGTTAGCCGACAGCGTCGACTGGGCCCGCCAGCTCATGCGGCAAGGCGCACCGCTGGTCCAACAAGTTCCCGGCCGGGCCGGCTGGGAGCTGCGGCTGGTGGTGCAAGGCGGTTTGCGCATAGCCGAGCGCATTGAACAACTGGACTTTGCCACCTTGCAGCAGCGGCCCGTCATTGGCAAACGCGATGCGCTGGTGATGGCCTGGCGCACGCTCTGGATGTAGCCAACATCCAGCTGCAAACCGGCCCCGCTTGCAGCGACAATCTCGGCATGAATCCAGAGCAGTACGTCCAGCAAAAAGCCGCAGCCTCCGGCAGCAGCTTTTATTACGCCTTCCTCTTCTTGCCCAAAGAAAGGCGCGCAGCCATCACCGCCTTTTATGCGTTTTGCCGTGAAGTCGATGACGTGGTTGATGAAGTCACCGACCCCGGCGTGGCCGGCACCAAACTCGCCTGGTGGCAATCCGAAGTCGCCAAAGCCTTTGCCGGCAACCCAACACACCCGGTCATGAAAGCCCTGATGCCCTGCGCCGCCCAGTACGGAATTGAGGCGCGGCACTTGCTCGCCGTCATTGAGGGCTGCCAGATGGACTTGGTGCAAAACCGCTTCCTCGACTACACCGCCCTGAAGCAGTATTGCCACTTGGTCGCCGGCGAGGTTGGCGAAGTCGCGGCCCGTATCTTTGGCCAAACCCAGGCCAGCACCACGGCCTATGCGCACAAGCTCGGGTTGGCGTTTCAGCTCACCAACATCATTCGCGACGTCGGCGAAGATGCCCTGCGCGGCCGCATTTACCTGCCCATGAGCGAGCTGCAGCAGTTCGATGTCAAAGCCCATGAGATCCTGAATCGCCAATATTCCGAACGCTTCACCGCGCTGATGGCATTCCAAACCCAACGCACACTCGCGCTCTACGACGAGGCGCTGGCCCTGCTGCCCGCCGCAGACCGGCGCGCCCAAAAACCCGGCCTCATGATGGCGAGCATTTACCGCACCCTACTGCGTGAGATCCAAGCCGACGGCTACCAAGTGCTGCACCAACGCGTCAGCCTGACGCCGCTGCGAAAGTTGTGGCTGGCCTGGAAAACCCAGGCCTTTGGCACCATGGCATGAAAGTCGCTGTGGTGGGCGCCGGCTGGGCGGGTTGCGCGGCAGCCGTCGAAGCCACCCAACGCGGACACCAAGTCACGCTATTTGAAAGTGCGCGCATCGCCGGTGGCAGGGCCCGACGCGTTGAAACTATTGTTGCCGGTGAGTCCCTGCAGGTAGACAACGGCCAGCACATCCTGATCGGAGCTTATGCCGAGACTTTGAGCCTGATGACCACACTGGGCGTTGACACCGACACCAGCTTGCTGCGCATGCCTTTGCGCTTGCAGTTCCCCAATGGCGATGGACTCAATTTTCCGGATTGGCGGGTTCCTGCGGCCGTGCAAGCGGTCTTCGGTATTCTGGGCGCACGCGGCTGGTCCTGGCAAGACAAATGGTCGCTGCTGCGAGTTGCGCGACGCTGGCAGGCTGGCGGTTTTAAATGCCCGGCCAACATGTCCGTGGCAACGCTGTGCGTGGGACTGTCGCCGCATGCCATGGCGGGTCTGGTGGAACCGCTCTGCGTGTCGGCCCTGAACACACCAGCTGACCGCGCCAGTGCGCAGGTTTTTCTGCGTGTGATGCAAGACGCTCTGTTCAGCCATGCGGGCGCCTCAGACCTGCTGCTGCCGCTCACAGACCTCAGCGCCCTGCTCCCCGAGGCGGCCTTGAGATGGCTCACACAACGCGGCCCGGCACCACGGCTTGGCGTGCGCGTCGAGACGCTGACACACGATGCGCAAGGCTGGCACATCAACGTCAGAGGCAACGACATGCAAAGCAGCGCTGAAACATTTGATGCGGTGATACTTGCTTGCCCGCCCACAGAGGCAGCACGGCTGGTCGAAACGGCGACTCTGCCTACGACGTACAAAGCTGAAACCGCCAGCTGGATTGAACTCGCCAACAGCCTGCAATACGAAGCGCTGGCAACGGTCTACGCACAAGTGAAACCCGCAACACACAACGCTAAAAAAGCCTGCTTGCCGCAGCCGATATTGGCCTTGCCCACCAGCCCTGAACAACCCGCCCAGTTTGTCTTTGACCGGAGCCAACTCGGTGGCCCGGCCGGGCAGCTGGCTTTCGTGGTCAGTGCCAGTCAAGGCGACACAGCACAGATCAGCGCACAGGTGCTGGCGCAAGGTCAGCGCCAGCTAGGTCTACCGCTTGAACTGGTACAAACCATCATCGAAAAACGCGCCACCTTTTCCTGCACGCCCAACTTGCAACGTCCCGGCGCGGAGATCGCCGCAGGCTTGCTGGCCTGCGGCGACTACATTTCGGGGCCCTACCCGGCAACGCTGGAAGGCGCCGTGCGCTCTGGCCTGCAGGCGGCCAAACGGCTAGGCTGAAGTCGACGTCAGCTTGTTGTGCGGGCCAAAGCCCGCACCTGCTGCTGCGCCGGCCGCTTCAGGCAGCGCTCCAGCCACTCGACAGTGCAAGGGTATGCCGCCAGCATCTCGCGCGCTGAGCGGACCCATGCCAAGATCGACGCCACGGCAATGTCAGCCACGGTGAAACGTTCACCTGCCAAGTACGGGCGGGGCGCGGGACCTGCACCTCTCAAATGCTGTTCCAGCACAGCCAAAGGCACCATCAGCCGGCGTGTCGCCTCTTCAGCCAGCAGCGGCTTTCGCTTGTCTGCGGGCATGGCCACGGTGTGCATCAACACGGTCAGTGCGTCTTTTTCGCACTCCGTCACCGACCAAAAAGTCCAACGCAAAATCTCGGCCAACTCGGCTGGATTTTTTGCCGCCAAACTGCTGCCATCTGCAGCCTTGAAACGCTCAGCCAAATACAGCGTGCAGGCCATGGACTCCCACACCAGCACGCCGTTGTCGTCAATTGCCGGAATATGGCCGTTCGGGTTGATCGCTAAAAACTCCGGCGTGCGCGTGGCACCGCCTTGGTACGGCAGTGCGACATGTTCGTAGTCCAAACCGAGCTCATGGGCCACCCAGAGTGGACGCGAAGCGCGCGAGGCGGCGATACCGTAAATCTTCAAGGTCATGTTGTCTCGTTTTTAATAAATCAAACTGAAGCAAAAAATAATCATCAAAACAGGGCCGTCAGTTCAGTCAGCGTGGTCACTGTCTCATGCGGTTCGGCATCGTGCGTCCAAACGTGGTCTTCGCGGTTGACCCACACGGTTTGCATGCCGCAGGCCAGTGCGCCAAGCACGTCCAGCGCGGCATCGTCGCCGATGTGCAGGACTTCTTCAGGCAAAACACCAGCGGCCGACGCCGCCGCCTTGAAAATTCGCGGATCGGGCTTGCCAACGCCAAAACCCTGCGCACTGAGACTGTCTTTAAAGTAGCCGCTCAGCCCGACCCGGGCCAAATCGGCATTGCCATTGGACAGCGCCACCAGCGGAAACCGCGCCGACAAAAATGCCAGCCCAGCGTGCGTGTCGTCAAACATGACAACCTGCTGACGCGCGTCGAAAAAAACATCAAAGGCGGGTTCGGCCAGCGCCGTGTTTTCGTCAGAACGGTCCAGCGCCAGTCGGATCTGTTCGAGCCGCAGCGAACTGAGTTGGTGGTGCAGATCCGGCCGGGCCGCCATCACCTCATGCCGCAAGGCCAGACGTGCGGCGGGGTCGGCAAACAGCGCAGAGGCGCGGGGGGCGTGACCCCGCAACCAGTCTTGAAGTGCCGTTTCAGCGCGGGCGATGGTCGGCCATATCGGCCACAAGGTGTCGTCGAGGTCCAGGGTGATCGCCCTGATTTTGGTGATGTCGAGCATAGGTAAGGGAGAATATCCTACATGCGCTTTTCAAACGAACCCTCCTTCAGCCACGGCACTGTGCCGGCCCTTGGTGCCACCACCGCCGTCTTGTATTGCAACCTCGGCACGCCCGACGCGCCCACCGCACCCGCCGTGCGGCGTTACCTCGCCGAATTTTTGAGCGACCAGCGCGTCGTCGAAATCCCAAAACCCATCTGGTGGCTGATCTTGCACGGCATCATCTTGCGCATCCGGCCCAAAAAATCGGCTGCCAAATACGCCAGTATCTGGACTGCCGAAGGATCGCCCCTGAAAATTTGGACTGAGAAGCAGTCCCAATTGCTAGGGGCCGCCTTGAAGGCACGCGGCCACCACGTGGCGGTGCGCTACGCCATGCGCTACGGCAACCCATCGATGGCCTCGCAGCTTGAAGAACTCAAAGAACTCGGCATCACGCGGGTACTGATCGTGCCGGCGTATCCGCAATACAGCGCCACCACCACGGCCAGCGTTTTTGACGCGGTCTACACCTGGGCCGCCAAGGTGCGGCGCTTGCCCGAGTTCCGTTTTTTGAACCATTACCACGACGACGCGGGCTACATCGCAGCGCTCGCCAGCAAGGTGCGGGCGCACTGGGACGCACACGGTCAGGCTGACCAATTGTTGTTCAGTTTTCATGGCGTGCCGCAACGCACCTTAGAGCTCGGTGACCCGTACCACTGCGAATGCTACAAAACCGCACGTCTGCTGGGCGAAGCCCTAGGCCTCACCAAAGACCACTACAAAGTGACTTTTCAGTCGCGCTTTGGCAAAGCCAAATGGCTGCAACCCTACACCGAGCCAACGCTCATCGCCATGGCCCAATCAGGCGTAAAACGAGTCGATGTCATGTGCCCCGGCTTCACTGGCGACTGCTTGGAAACGCTGGAAGAAATGAACGACGAAGCCCGCGAAGCCTTCATGCACGCCGGCGGCGAAACCTTCCACTACATCAGCTGCCTGAACGACAGCCCCGAATGGGCCGACGCCCTGGCCAGCATTTGCGAAGAGCACTTGAGCGGTTGGCCAACGCAGGAAGCCCCCGACGTTTCAGCGCTGGCGCAAAGTCGGGCTGAGGCTATCGCGCTGGGTGCGAAGGTCTGAAGTCGATCAGTCCTGCTAGGCGTCTTCAGATGCTTGGGTTGTGCATCAAGTCGCGGGAGCAGACTCTGTGTCAGTTGTCCAACTTCGACATGTAGGCATCAATGACTTTGGCGGCTTCATCACTGGCGCCGTAGTACATGTGAAAACCACTTCGGCAAGGGTCTCTTGGCTCCGACTCGCCGGCAGTCAGCCAGACCAGCTCCGTGCTGGCTTTGTTGAAAGCTTTGACCTGCGCAAAGTTTTCAGCCGCTGATTTGGTGAGCGTGTGCGAGCAACCGTCTTGCTGATGATGCAAGACCAAGACAGGTAAGTTCAGCGGCGGGTTGAAATACGTTTCAGATCGGGCGTCGCTTGAAATGATGCCCGCGACCAGGTTCATTTTGTCGTCTTTTTGAAAGGACTTCACTACCTCGGTCAGGCTGATTCCACCATTGCTGTGGCCCATCAACCAAACCGGCAAACCGGTCTTTTCTTTGTAAAACCGGACCACCGACTCAATGCGCACCATGTGGTCTGAAGCGGCACGGGCGGTTGGGTAAGGCTGCCGGGGCGACAACTCTCCAGGGCTGTCCAGCAAGACAATATCGAACTTTCCACTGGTGAGTGCAGGATTCGTGAGGCGTTTGAGCATCTGAAAAAAATGAAAACGGTTGTCTGTTTGGCCCAGCTTTAAACCGATATAGCCTTCACCACCCGGGATGAAAACGAGCAGCGCTTTGGCGTCTTTGCCCGGCCAATGCATCGTCAGGGTTGGCGCTGAGCTGATGAAGAACCCTTTGTCGATTTGTTCAACGGCGATGACCTCAGCTTGAACCGGCATAAATGCGCCGCCCCACATGAGCGCGAGAAGAAAAAATTTCGCAAGATGAAGTCTGTACAAGAATTTCATAAGGCTACTCTGCTGAGTTTCAATCAGATCATTGTGTCATTTGGCCTCTGCCTGCCAAAGGTCAATGGGTCTGCATGCCTAACTACGGACCGTTGACATGCACGCTGTAGCGCTTGGAGACCCTTGTGCTTGAACGAGTCAATCATGCATCAGTCGCTCAAGCCAACTTAGGCCCCGTGAAGCGCTTAGCCAAACGCGGCAACACCAGCACGGCCAGCACCACGCCCACCAGCGCGAGCGACATGGGGCGCTCAAGAAAGACCATGGCACTGCCCTCGCCGATTGACATGGCGTTGCGCAGTTGGGCTTCTGCCAATGGTCCGAGGATCATGCCGACCACCACGGGGGCAGTCGGGAAGTCAAAGCGCCGCATCACCACGCCCAGCAGGCCAATGGCGTAAAGCAAGAACAAATCAAACGCGCTTTGCCGCATGCCGTAGACACCGACCGTCGCAAAAATCAAAATGCCGGCGTACAGGTAAGGCTTGGGGATTTTGAGCAGCTTGACCCAGAGACCGACCATGGGCAAGTTGAGCACCAGCAGCATCACGTTGCCGATGTAGAGCGAGGCGATCAAGGCCCAGACCAAGGACGATGACGAGGTGAACAGCTGCGGGCCGGGCTGGATACCGTAGTTCTGAAATGCCCCCAACAAGATGGCCGTGGTGTTGGAGGTGGGAATGCCCAGCGTGAGCAGCGGAATCATGGCAGCGGTGACCGTGGCGTTGTTGGCCGCCTCGGGGCCGGCCACGCCTTCAATCGCGCCTTGGTTGCCAAACTCGTCTTTTACATCGGCCTTGGCCAGTTTCTTTTCCGTGGCGTAACTCAGGAAGGTTGGAATCTCGGTGCCACCTGCCGGGATGCAACCAAAGGGCGCGCCAATGGCCGTGCCGCGTAGCCATGCCGGCCAAGAACGGCGCCAGTCGCGGGCCGTCATGTGGACCTTGCTCAACTTGTTTTGCTCTTCCACCACGCGGCCTTCGTAGAGCACGGCGTAAAGGGCTTCGGCCACGGCAAACAGCCCGACCGCCACCAACACGATTTCAATGCCGTCGAGCAGTTCTGGCACACCACCGGTGTAGCGTGCTTGGCCAGAGATTTGGTCCATGCCAATCAGGCCAGCGGCCAGACCAACGAACAATGCGGTCATGCCGCGCACGGTGCTTTTGCCGAGCACCGCGCTGACAGTGGTGAAGGCCAGCAGCATCAGCATGAAGTACTCAGGCGGGCCGAGTTTGACTGCGTACTCGGCCACCACGGGCGCGAACAACGTCACCAGCACGGTGGCGATGGTGCCGGCGACAAACGAGCCGACGGCAGCCGTGGCCAGCGCTGCGCCAGCGCGCCCGCTCTTGGCCATCTTGTTGCCCTCCATCGCCGTCACCATGCTGGCGGTTTCTCCCGGCGTGTTGAGCAAGATCGAGGTGGTCGAGCCGCCATACATGGCACCGTAATAGATGCCTGCAAAAAAGATCATTGAGGCCGTGGCTTCGACCTTGGCGGTGATCGGCAGTAGCATCGCCACCGCCACCGCAGGGCCAATACCTGGCAGCACACCAATGGCGGTGCCCAACGCACAACCGACAAAACACCACAGCAGGTTGACCGGTGTGGCCGCAGTGGCAAAGCCCTGCATCAGTTGGTTGAAAATATCCATGGCAGCGATGAGTCCCAAAAAACGATGAGACGCTTAGAGCCAGCCGGTGCCGGTGATGCCCGGCAGATTGATGGCTAGGAATTTAGTGAAGGTCCAGTAGACGGGCGCCGAAATGGCCAAGCCAATCAGAATGTCCTTGAACCACATCACCGGGCGGCGGTCCATGTCGCCTTGGGCACCGCGCAGGCCCTGCACCGCCAGCACAAAACACAGGGTGCAACTGAAAATAAACCCGATGGTGGTGATGAGGGCCGCGTTGGCCAACAGGCCAACCGAGACCCACACAAATCCGGGCCAATAGGCTTTGGCCGCACCCGTTGGCTCGTCAAGAGCCCGAAAACCGCCGGTGTACGACTCCCAGAGCATGAAGCCACCGCACAGCAGCAGCGCCAGCGCCACCACCCACGGCAAGAAGTTCGGCCCGACGCCGCCATAACCCGCTTCAGAAGAAATACTCAAAGCGCCAGTCGCCAGGCCCAGCGCCAAAAAAACGACACCAACGCCGATGACCGTCTGGAATGGAGAAGCGGCGGGGGAAGTATGTGCAGTCATTGCAAACATCACTCAATATAAAAAACAAACAAACTGTCCGTCATGCCAAGCGCAGCGGGGTCATCTATCTTTGACAGGCTCAGATCATGCCGGACTTGACCATCGTTGCCCGCAGGCTGGCGAAGTCGTCATCCACAAACTTCTCGAAAGCAGGGCCTGAGAGCACCGCAGGCGTCCAGCTGTTTTTCTCAGAAGCCTCTGCCCAAGACTTGGTCTTGACCGCCTTCAGCACCAGTTCGGTCAGTACCTGACGTTGCGCAGGTGTGATGCCTGGCGCGCCATAAACGCCGCGCCAATTGCCGATCACCACATTGACGCCCTGCTCCTTGAGCGTTGGCACAGCCACGCCTTTAAGGCGGGTGTCTGAAGTCACGGCCAATGCTTTCATCTTGCCGGTGTTGATGTATTCGGCAAACTCGCTGTAGCCGCTGCCGCCAATGGTGACGTTGCCACCCAAGATAGCGGCCGTGGCTTCACCACCGCCACGGAAAGCAACGTAGTTGATTTTCGAGGGGTCAACGCCAACCTCACGGGCGATCATGGCCGCGGCAATATGCTCAGTGGAACCACGTGAACCGCCGCCCCACTTGACGCTGCCAGGGTCTTTCTTGAGTTGCGCAATGACGTCCGCCATCGATTTGAGCGGCGAATTGGGCGGCAGCACAAACACGTTGTACTCGCTGGTCAGACGAGCAATTGGCGTCGCCTGAGACAAGTTGACCGCCGGCTTGCTGGTGATCTGGCCGCCGAGCATCACGGCGCCCATGACCATCAGCGCGTTGGCGTCACCCTTGCTGCCGTTGACAAATTGAGCCAGACCCAATGCACCGGCAGCTCCGCCCCGATTGTCAAAGATCACCGTCGCCGCGGCACCCGCGTCGACCAAGGCTTTGCCCAGCGCACGACCGGTGGTGTCCCATCCGCCACCGGGGTTGGCTGGAATCATCATCTTGATATTGGCAACGGCCCATGCCGACAGCGGAAAGGCACCTGTCGCGGCTAACGCGACCAGAGATTTTAGAAAAATGTCACGACGCATGGAAAGTCTCCTCTTTTGTGAATTTTATAGGGGGCTCAGCATCATGCTCTCTTTAAGTCACTCGCCATCTTAAGGTTCGAACAAAAGTATTATTTTTCCGTTATCGCTGATTCGTAAATAATGTGGGATGGAAAAAATGCGCATCGACAAGTGGCTGTGGGCGGCTCGCTTTTACAAAACGCGCACGCTGGCGGCCGAAGAAATCGACAAGGGCCGGGTGCAGATCAATGGGCAAGACGTCAAACCCGCGCGCGACGTCAAAGCGGGCGACACGCTGACTCTGCGCCAAGGGCCAGTGTTGCGGGTCGTTGTCGTCAAAGGCTTTAGCATGCAGCGAGGGGCCGCGCCGGTAGCGCAACTGCTGTACGAAGAAACACCCGAAAGCATTGCCAACCGGCAGCAGGCTGCTGAACAGCGCAAGCTCAACAACGAACCCGCCGACAGCATTGAACACGGACGTCCAACCAAACGCGACCGCCGCAGCATGGACAAAAACTGGGGTGATCGTTGGAGTGCTTCAGTCGATTAGACGCGATGGTTTAAACCACCATCGGTGTGGCAGCACCGTCCATCGTCAAGATCACACCGGTGACGTAACTGGCGCAGGGCGATGCTAGAAACAACACGGCGTTGGCAATTTCCTCAGGCTGTGCAAGACGCCCGAGAGGCACCCTTTCCGTGATCCGCCTCAAGGCCTCGGCTTCTGAAATGTCGCTGAATTTGGCGGCAGTGACGAGGCTGGTTGTCGTCCTGTCTGTCAAGGTCACGCCCGGGCTGATGGCGTTGATCCGAACCCCCTTGGGGCCATAAGCCGCTGCCAGGCCGGCACTGATCAACATCAGCGCCGCGTTGGCCGCCCCGCCCGGCAAATGGTAGGCGCTTGCTAACTTGCCACCAATCCCCGCAATGTTGACGATTGCACCCTGCCCGCGCTGGCCCATTTTTTTAACCACCAGATCAATCATGTGGACGTAAGTGAAAAACTTGGCATCCATGGCGTCGCGCCAAGCTTGGGCATTCAATTCATCCGGCACGGTGCGCTGGGCTGCGCCGGCAGAATTAACCAGCACATCCACTGGCCCATGCATCGCCTCGGCCTGGGCCAACGCCCGTGCAGCCTCGGCAGGTGACTTGAGATCGGCAGCAAAAAGACCGATGTAGTCTTTGGAGTCCGGATGCGCCAGTAAGAGTGTCGCCAAAGCCGCATCGAGGTTGTTGGAACTCCTGGACACCAAACTGACCTTCGCGCCCTCGCGCAAAAATCCTTGAGCGCAAGCCAAACCAATTCCTTTGCTACCGCCGGTGATGAGAACGTGTTGGCCGGATAGTTTTAAATCCATGAGGTGTCCTGTGAAAAATGAAGGGCTTATTGAAAGAACTTACTCAACCGAAATACCAGCGGCCTTGACGACTTGACCGTAGCGGGTCAAGTCACGGCGCATTTCGTCGCGAAACTGATCCGCACTGCCAGGGGTGGCTTCAATGCCCAACACACGGAGTCTTTCGCGGACTGGCGGATCGCTCAAGACAGCATTCAGATCAACGTTGAGTCGATTGGCAATGGCCGCAGGCAAATTCGCCGGGGCCAAAATGCCCACCCATGAATTCACCACAAAATCAGGCACCCCAGCCTCGATAAAAGTAGGCACATCAGGAAGGGCAGACGAACGCTGCGCGCTTGACACGGCCAATGCGCGTAACTTGCCCGACTTGATGAACCCATGCGCACCAGCCACCGCGGTGTAGACCAAGGGGATGGTGCCACCGACCACGTCGGTCATGGCCTGACCGCCGCCTTTGTAGGGCACGTGCACCAGCTTGGCACCGGTTTTAAGCTTCAACAGTTCACCCGCAATATGGGGTGTTCCGCCGGTACCGGATGTACCAAAAGACAATCCGCCAGGGGTACTTTTAGACACCGCGATCATCTCGGCCATGGTTTTGAAGGGCGCGTCAGGATGGGACACCAAAATGATGGTCGCATCGCCAACTTTGCCAATCGGGGTAAAGTCTTTCAGGGTGTCGAAGGGCAGCTTAGCGAACACGTGTGGGTTGATCACCATCGTGCCATCAAAACCTAACACCAAGGTGTAGCCATCAGGCGCGGCGCTTTTGACCAAGGCTGTGCCGATGTTGCCCGACGCACCCGGTTTGTTGTCCACGATGATAGATTGGCCTAAGCGCTTGCCCAACGAATCGGCAATCACGCGGGCGGTGGTGTCTGTGACGCCACCTGGCGTGAAGGGCACAACAAGTCGTATGGGCTTCGTTGGCCAAGCCTCTTGTGCCTGTGTGGTCGTGACGCCGCCGAGGCTCAGCACGGAGACCGCGGCAAGAGCGACCACTGACAGCCAGGTTCTTCTACCTGTGATTGAGCGCAAAGATTGGGTTCGTTGGGATACGTGCATTTAACAATGTCTCCTGCTGATTGAAGGGGCGTCAACATTCTGAAGGTTATCACCGGCCGCCCGCACAGACAGAATTTAACGCGTCAAATTCTGCATCTTCAATTCGGCATTCACCCTGAGTTCTGCGACGTAAGCGGGTGCCGGATGCAGCGTCATGCTGGGTCCGGCCTTGGCCACTTGGCCGGGCACATCGTGCCCCACAATCGACGGCATCTGGCGTGCGACTTGCAGCAGCCGTTCCAGCGCCATGCCGGTGTCGTAGCCCATGGCGTCAAGCATGTGAACCGCGTCTTCGCTGCAGACATTGCCACTGGCGCCAGGTGCATAGGGGCAGCCGCCGAGTCCGCCCAGCGAACCGTCAAAGCGCTCAATCCCGCCCTGCACTGCCGCCAACATATTAGCCAGCCCCATGCCACGCGTGTTGTGAAAATGCACAGTAAGTTGCTGCGTCAGCTTGGCTTGCAAAGCATCCACCAAGCGGCTCACCTGCCCCGGGTGGGCCATGCCCGTGGTGTCGCAAATGGTCAGCCCACGCACCCCTAAATCAGCGAAGCGCTGCGCCCACTGCAGCACTTCTTGCTGCGTCACCTCGCCCTCCATCGGGCAGCCAAAGGCACACGACAAAGACACGTTGATGGGGGTCTGGCCGTCAACCCGCTTGATGACTTCCGTCAGCGCCGAAAAACTGTGTTCGCGGGGCATGCGCAAGTTAGCCAAGTTGTGCGTCTCAGACACCGACATCACCAGATTCAGTTCGTCGGCACGCGACTCCAGCGCCCGCTCTGCGCCGCGTAAGTTCGGCACCAGCACGGTGTACTCCACACCCGACGCGCGCTGAATGCGGCCCATCACTTCTTCGGCATCACGCAACATCGGAATGGCTTTTGGCGAGGTGAAAGAAGTCACTTCGATCTTGGCGTAGCCGCACTCGCTCAGCGCGTCAATCAACGCGATCTTGCTGTCGGTCGGCACAAATTCAGGCTCGATTTGAAAGCCATCGCGTGTCGACACTTCGTTGAAATAAAGTCGTTTCATTTTTCAATTCCTTCAACAATACCGCGGTCATACAAGGCTTGTATTTGCGCGGGCGTCAAACCCACTTCACGCAAGACGGCAAGGGTATCTTGCCCGACATTGGGCGCGTTGCGCCGGTGCGAGCCCGGCGTGCGCGAGAGCTTCGGCACAATGCCGGGCACAGAGAGCGTGCTGCCGTCGTCCATCTGCACATGCTGGATCATGCCGCGCGCTTGGTAATGCGGGTCGGCGGCGATGTCCGCCACCGTGTAAATTTTGCCGGCTGGGACCGATGCTGCGTCCAGCGCTGCGAGGACTTCATCGACACTGTGCGCCGCCGTCCACTGCCCAATGGCCGCGTCCAGTTCCGTCACGCGGAGAACCCGCCCGGTGTTGTCGGCCAGCGAGGGGTCTGCGCCCAGATCTGCGCGGTCAATCACCCTCATCAGCCGCTTGAAAATGCTGTCGCCATTGCCGGCGACCAAGGCATAAGCGCCGTCCTTGCACAGGTAAGCGTTGCTGGGCGCAATGCCGGGCAAGGCGCTACCGGCTGGCCCACGCACCGCGCCAAACGCGCTGTACTCGGGCAGCAAGCTTTCCATGCAATTGAAGACCGCCTCATACAGCGCGACGTCGATCACCTGACCTTCGCCGGTCTTGGCACGGTGTTGCAGCGCCACCAAAATACCAATCACGCCATGCAGCGCGGCCAGCGTGTCGCCAATGCTGACACCGACGCGCACCGGCACGTGCTCGGGCTCCGCCGTCAAGTGGCGCAGGCCGCCCATAGCCTCGGCGACCACGCCAAAACCGGGGCGGTCACGGTACGGACCGGTTTGGCCATAGCCGCTGATGCGCAGCATGATCAGGCCGGGGTTGAGCTGGTGCAAATCGTCAGGGCCAAGGCCCCATCCTTCCATCGCACCCGGTCGAAAATTCTCGATCACCACATCGCACTCAGCCGCCAGTGAACGAACAATATCTTGTGCCTCTGGCTGCCGCAAATCGAGCGCTACAGAGCGTTTGTTGCGCGACTGCACCTGCCACCAAACGGAGGTGCCGTCTTTCAGCAAACGCCATTTGCGTAGCGGATCGCCAGCACCTAGGGTTTCAATTTTGACGACGTCGGCACCGAAGTCAGCGAGTGTCTTGGCGGCAAAGGGACCGGCGATCAACTGGCCGAGCTCGAGGACTTTGAGGCCACTCAGGGCCGCGGTGCCGAGGAGGTTGGGTGATGAGGGAATAGACATCCGAGGAGTGTGCCCCGTGACGACCAGCGCTGTCTATTGCTTCTTGCTGCGCGGAGCTTTCGCCTTTGGCGAAGCCTTGAAGCGCTCAGGCCCGACGTCCGCCAGAAAGCGAACGAAATCCTGAATCCCCGGATCCGCTTCGCCGGCCCGCGTCGCGACCATCATGCGGCGTCGTGCCCAGTCATCAACGAGAGGCCGACTGATGAGTTTCATGGACTGCATGATCGGCAAGGCCGCCGCTTTGGGCAGAAGAGCTATGCCCAGACCCGAGGCCACCAAATGGCAGACCGCGTCAAAGCTGCGCACCTGCATGCGCAGCTTCAAGGGCAGGCCGGCGGCTTGCGCCGTTTGCTGCTGCCGCAACAACATGGCCGCACCGGAGTTCAGGCCGATGTAGTCTTCTGCCAAGGTGTCCACGAAGTTGATAGCGCTGCGGGCGGTCGCCAAGCGATGCCGTGCCGGCAGCACCAGCACCAACTCGTCATGCGCAAAAAGTAGCATATCGAGGCCATTGGCTTCTGGGCCCTCTACCAAAATACCGACATCGGCCCGACCGTCTCGCAACGAAGTGACCACCACTTCAGATACTTGCTCCTCCAAGTCAATACGAACTTGCGGCTTGGCCGCGCTGTAGGTGGCGAGCAGCGGCGGCAAAAATTGGCTGATAGCGGCGGTGCTGGCCCACAGACGAATGTGACGCGCCACACCTTGCTGCAAGTCGGACAGCTCTGCACCTAGCAAGCCGATTTGCTGAAGCAAGACGAGTCCGTGTTTTGCAAATATTTTGCCGGCGGTCGTGACCGTCAGGCCGCGGGCATGGCGCTCAAACAAGGGACCGCCAAGAGCGCTTTCAAGATCACGAATGCGCCGGCTTGCTGCGGCCAAAGCCAGATGAGCGTCACGCGCGGCGGCGGTCAGGCTACCGGTCCGCGCGCAGGCTACCGCCAGTTGGATCGACACCATGTCGAAGCGGGCTAGGTTGTAGGGATGGGTTGTCACAGAGTGTCGGTTTTGGGCATTATCTCAGCCCTATTGAAATGGGCTTTCCGGCTTGCCCTGATACCATCAGCGCCAGTCAACTTACGTATTTCCTCCTCCGCATTCAGCCCCTCAAAAGAACCGATGCCCCGCGTCCTTAACCCCTCAAACCCGACCCCGATCCAGATGGATCACGTGCGTCTGTTGCGTGGCACGACGACTGTCTTTGACGACTTGACGCTGCGGCTAAACGAATTACGCATCGGCTTGATTGGCGACAACGGCGCCGGTAAAAGCAGCCTCTTCAGGTTGATTTGCGGCCTGGACAAACCACAGTCTGGCAGCGTCTCGATCTGGGGCCACGACACCCAGAGTAAACCAACGGAACGCGTTGGACTGGTCGGCATGATGTTCCAGAATCCGGACGATCAAATCATCTTTCCGACCGTTGAAGAAGAACTCGCTTTGAGTCTCAGTCCGAACGGGCTGTCTCGCAAAGTCAACTGCAAGCAAGCCCGCGAGGCACTCACAGCACGCGGCTTGGGGCATTGGGCTGAGCGTGCCATTGGCAGTCTCAGCCAAGGTCAACGCCAGCACGTGTGCTGGCTCGCTTTGATGATGGCGTCACCCAAGTCCGTGCTGCTCGACGAGCCTTTTTCAAGCTTGGATCTTCCGGGGCGATCCATGCTCGACAGGGAGATTTTGAAGACAGGTCAGCAAGTCATTGTGTCCACCCATTTACTCGACCATGTGCGTGGGTTTGAGCGCGTGATCTGGCTTGACAAAGGCCAAGTTCGTGCCGATGGCGACGGCGCAAGCGTTTGTTCGGCTTACGAAGCTGATGTGGCGGCGCGTTGCCAGTCACCGCGCTTGAAGATCGACTGAAGCTATTTGCATGGGCAGTTTTTACAGCGACCACCGGACTTGGCTGCATGCGGTTTCAGCGTCCCTCAAGTTGCTGTTGCTGGCGATCTTCGGCACGGCACTTTACGCCACCGACAGCGCTGGGGTTTTGCTCGCGTGTTCTGTGCTGTGCCTGCTGTTGTTTGCATCACTGGGGCGGGCCACGCTACCGGCGCGCAAACTGTTGTTCATGGTTTTCGTGACCGGTCTGTTGATCACCGCGTTTCATGCCTACCTGCAGCAACCGCTGCTGGGCGTCGTCAGCGCGCTGCGTTTGCTGAGTGCCTCTCTGTTGGGTATCGCGCTGATGCTGACTACCCGCGCCAACGATTTGCTGGATGTCCTCGAAAGGCTGCTGTCACCGCTCAGCCGTTTGGGCATTAAATCAAGTGCGCTGGCCTTGCAGCTTGCATTGATGATTCGTTTCACCGAGCATTTTTTCATTCAGTGGAAGCGCCTTGATGATGCACACCGCGTGCGTACCGGAAAATCGGGTGGCTTCAAACTGTTGGCGCCTCTGACCATCCGCATGCTGACCTCGGCGCAGCGTGTTGCAGATGCGCTTGAGTTGCGACTTCCGCCCTAAGTCAGCCCCTCTGCTAATCCTCCTTGTAAAAACTTTATATCTTTAAATGACCTCTTCTCGTACCAGCGGACTTTCCTACGTCTCACTCTTCGCCGCATTGGTGGCCGTCTTCGGCTTAATCCCCAAAATTGACTTGCCATTGGGCGTGCCCATCACGCTGCAAACACTGGGCGTGATGCTGGCCGGCTGCATGCTCGGCCCTAAAAAGGCGCTGCAAGCGCTGCTGCTGTTTCTGGCTGCCGTCGCGGTGGGTTTGCCACTTCTGTCGGGCGGTCGCGGCGGCTTAGGCGTGTTCGTCGCGCCCTCTAGCGGCTACCTGATTGGCTTTCCCGTCGGCGCATTGGCCACGGGGCTGTTGATGGCTTACTTACCCGTCAACTCGCCACGCCGCGCGGCGGTCAGCGCCTTTTTTGCTTCGGCTGTCGGTGGCATGCTTACGATCCACGTCTGCGGTGTAATCGGCTTGGTCACGTTGGCCAAGCTGAGTTGGATGCAAGCATTTTGGGGCACCCTGGTCTTTGTGCCAGGCGACTTGATCAAGTGCGTTTTATGCGCGATCGTGGTTCACTCGGTGGCTCGCGGCATGCCGGATTGGCGCTTTGGTGGCCGAGCTTTTCAATAACTCAGACCAGATGACGGATCTGGTCCACGCGCCACTGGCGCACTGGGCCAGCGTGCGCGGTGATGCAGTGGCCATCAGTGACGGTACCCGCAGCCTGACGTTTGCGGAGCTGAACGCGGCGGTGCGGCAACGGGCGACAGCCCTGTCTCAAGCGCAAGCACCCGCCACGATTTTGGTGAGCGACAGCGCGACATCCATCCACCAGCTTATAGAGTTTATGGCAGTACTCACCAGTGGTCGTTGTGCGGCCATGGCAGATCCGGACTGGCCTGCCGCCGTGCGCGAGACGATGCGTGAGCAGATCGGCCAACTGCCGACTGTTCTGCAGGAGCTTCAATCCACCTCCCCTTTTTATATCGGCTTCACCTCCGGCAGCACGGGCCTGCCAAAAGGCTTCAGACGACACCACCGCTCCTGGACTGAGAGTTTTCGGGTCTGCGTCGACACCTTTGGGCCTGACGCTGCCAGTGGCATCTTGTCGCCTGGCCGCAGCTCGCACTCCTTGTTTTTGTTCGGCATGTTGCTGGGCATTTGGACCGGCGCAGGCGTGGTGATTCAGGAACAATTTTCTGCGTCGCGCGCTTTGGAGACATTGCGACAAGGCCACACGCCGTGCCTGATCGCCGTGCCGAGCCAGCTGATGCTGATGATCGAATGGGCGGCCCGGCATGAGATTGACCCGATTGAAACCACTCGCTTGATCATGATCAGCGGCGCGCGCTGGGCGCGCCACCGAACCTCCGAGTTGCAAGCGCTGTTTCCCCAAGCCCGCATCATCGAGTTTTACGGCGCGTCAGAAACCAGCTTCATCGCCTGGATGGAGGCCGATGCATCCACGCCGCTGGAGGTCGTCGGTCGGCCCTTTGGCCATGTCGAGATCGACATCCGGGACGCCTCAGCAACCGGCGGTCCTGGTTTGATATTTGTCCGCAGCCCGATGCTCTTCATGGACTACATGGGCGCCAAAACGGACGTCATGGGAGACGCTACGTCGGCCATCCGCGATGGCGACTGGCTGTCGGTGCGTGACATGGGCTACCTAGACGCACAAGGCCGGCTGTGCCTGGCCGGCAGGCAAAACCGGATGATCACCACGCAAGGGAAAAACCTGTTTCCGGAGGAGTTAGAGTCAGTCTTGACCGCTCACCCTGGCATCGCCAAGGCCTCGGTTCAGGGTGTGGCGGATGCCTTGCGTGGCATGAAGGTCGTCGCGGTTGTGCAGCCGGACTCAGCTTATGCAGGTGCGTTTCATGCCGCCGTACTCTCCGCCTGGTGTCGCGAAAAGCTTGAAGCATACAAAGCACCGAAGCGCTACTTTGTGTGTGTTGACTGGCCGCTGACGGCCAGTGGCAAAACGGATCACGCTGCGCTGGCGCTGCGCTTGCACAACCATCTCGACAACACCGCCAACCCGAAATCGCTATGTCTACTTCCACTGCTTTGATCGCTGGCTGGGCACGCAGCGCTGTGGCCCCGCACGGCGGTGCTTTTGGCGCGCTGCAAGCGCATGAGATCGCCGCACCGGTGATTCAGGCCCTGCTGAAACGTGCCGGCATCTGCCCTGGAGCGGTGGATGCGGTGGTCGTCGGCAATGCCTTGGGTGCAGGCGGAAATCCGGCGCGACTGGTGGCGCTAGCGGCCGGCTTGGAAGATCAATGTGCGGCCTTTTCCATCGACACGCAATGTTGTTCGGGTCTGGATGCCGTGTCGATGGCGGTTGGGCTGATCGCCTCGGGGCAAGCGTCGGTGGTCATCGCCGGGGGAGTTGAGGCTTGGAGCCGATCACCCATCCGGCAACATCGCCCTTTGCGTGAAGGCGATGCGGCCGTGGCCTACGAGCGGCCCGCGTTTGCGCCTGAGCTGGCCCGTGACCCGGACATGCTGGCGTCTGCAGCCCGCTACGCCGCTACGCAGGGCTGGACGCGCGCTGCGCAGGACGCATATGCGGTGCAAAGTCACGAACGTGCCTTGACGCGTCAAGCCGTGTTGGCCGATGAAATCATCAGCGAAATCTTCAGCGTCAACGGCTTGACGCACGACCCGTATCCGCGGCGCATCAGCAGCACATTGGCCGCACGCATGCCGGCTGTGGCGAAGTACGAGGACACTGAGTGCGATGGCGCTGAGCGTCTGGACTGTTCGCTCAGCGCATTGAGCATTTCAGCCAAAGCCGATGGTGCAGCCTTCGTGCTGCTGGCCAGCCCCGAGGCTTGTCGGGCGCTGGGGCTGACGCCCACGGCAGCTTGGATCACCTCGGTCTCTGTCGGCTGTCCCCCGGAAACCCCTTTGCTTGCCGCAGAGGTCGCAGCGCGCGCCGTGTTGTCGCGAGCCGGCTTAACCACTGCCGACACCTTGGCGGTGATTGAGCTGCACGATGCATTTGCGGTGCAAGGCTTGAGCTTTTGCCAAGCTCTGAGCATTGACCCGCTGCGATTGAACCGAGGTGGCGGCGGATTGGCGCGTGGCCACCCGATCGGTGCGTCAGCGGCGATTGCGCTGGTGCGTGTGCTGGCTGAGTTGAGCCATGAGCAGCCAGCTTCATTCGGCCTAACTGCTGTCGCCGGTGCGGGCGGTCTGGGTTCCGCAGCGATTGTTCAGCGGCTGTAGACAACTGAGCACGGGCTCTGCAATGACCGCCAGTCATAGCGGTCGTTGGCGGTCTTTGATACCCTAACCCAGTGAAGCCAAAACTGAATTGAGATCTGAGCCTGAAAAATGGGGGCTAGGTGTCAATGCCTCAAACGGCAAACCTTGCCGATTGACCCAATGCGTTGTAAAGCCAAACCAAGTGGCGCCCAATGCATCCCATGCATTGCTGGACACGAACAGCACTTCATCTTTGTGGACCGGAATAGCTTGCTGGACCAACCCGTAACTTTCGGGAGAAGTCTTAAACAGACGAATCGGATCGACGGATATCAGGTGGTCTAAAACATCATCCATCCCCGCGCTCTTGACAGCTGAAGTTAGCATATCCACACTGCCATTTGAGAGGATGGCCGTCGTGAGGCCCATGTCTTTGATCTTTTGAAGCACCGCCAAATTTTCAGCGAATGGGGTGAGGTGTGCATATTGATGCATCAGCTTTTCAACCTGCCCAGATTCACGGTTGAGTTTGAGTCGGTCTAAGGTGTATTCCAATGACAAGCGCGTTAATTCCCAAAAGGGACGGAAGTACTGACTGCCCGATGCATTGTGCGGATCTGACTGCGTGATCAACCGTGTGTATTCAATTTGCTTGTCGCGCCACTTCACCGCAATATCAGCCCCGTGGCCGGGATAAAAATCTTCAGCCAGCACTTGGATGGAGTACACGTCAAACAATGTGCCGTAGGCATCAAAAACAACCGCTTTTATCTTCATGAAATTTTTCTCGGTGTGAGTCAAACAACTGTCTTGGCATCTTGGCCAAACAAAATGGACTTGGCGATGTCATACGCCTGTTGTGTTGCTGGACGGTTTTGAATCCGTTCAAACCATGCCGCCAAAGACGGAAACTGACATAACGATTGATAGCGTATGGAAATTACTACGGCGCGTACTGCACAAAGTGATGGTTTTGACCCGCCATGGGACCTAAGCCACCCATTTGCCCAAACAGCCATAGCAGGCATTCATTTCGTCCACGCAACACTTTTGGAACAAATTTTTGTGTCTTGTCGGCCAGGTACAAAAGAATGGCGTCTGACTCTTCCTGAAAAATCGTGACCTTGTGGCCGTTCGGTGTGGTCCAGTCATAAGAGTCAATCACGTCTCATACCCCAGCGGCTTTCAGACGCTCGTTGGATGGGAAAAGCATTTTTCGTGCGTCCTCATCCACTTCGGCTTTGAACGCAAAATTCGTCTTCAACGCTTCTGCACGTTGAGCCGCTGGACGTGCGTTGACTTCATCGAGCAAGCGTTTGACATGGGGCAGTTTTTCCCAGGCATCTGCACCCAACACAAATGGCGCGACACGAGCCCAGCCCCAAACCGACATGTCCACAAGGGTGTACTCGTTGCCCATCATGTAGGGCTGGGTTGCCAGCAGGTCGTTGATGAGATGCCAATGACGCCAAGCTTCAAAGTCATAGCGATTCACGGCATAGTCATTGGGCGTGGGTGCAAAGTGCTTGAAGTGAACGGCTTGACCACAGTAAGGGCCAATGCCCGTGGCCACAAACATCAGCCATGAGTACATCTCGGCTTTATTTTTGGGCGTGTTGGCAGGCACAAACTGGCCCGTTTTTTCAGCCAAATAAAGCAACATGGCATTGCTGTCAAAAATGCGAATGTCATCGTCCATCATGGCCGGGGTCTTGGCATTGGGGTTGATGGCCTTGAAGGCATCAAAGTGCTGCTCGCCTTTACGCGTGTCCACCGGAATGAGTTCGTAGGGTTCACCTGTCTCTTCCAGATACAACGCGATCTTCAAGGGGTTTGGCGAAGGATGGAAATAAAACTTGATCATGTCTGTGGCCTTTGAGTGTGGATAAAAAGAAATCTAAATAAATGCCAGCCAAATACCGAGCGGCAGAAACGCCAGACTCAACAAGTGTCCGACGATGACGGTAGACGCTACCTTGTTGGGCTCCACCTGAAATTTGTCAGCGAGCATGAAATTGAAGACGGCGGGTGGCAAACAGGCAAACAAAATCAAAGCTCCGCGCTCCAGCCCTTCCAAGGGAATGAGCCAAAGGGTCAAAAAGACAGCCGCAAGTCTGACGATCAAAATCAGAACGCCTGACTGAACTCCCACCCGAGCGTCTGCAACCTGGCTACTGGCAAGCCTTGCCCCGAGGGACATCAACATCATCGGAACCAACACACTTCCGATCATGGTGCAGGAGGTTTGAACCCACCCAGGCAGAGCCAACTGCAATTGAGAGCTGGCCACACCCAACACCGTTGCCCAGACCAGTGGGTTGGCATACACCATGCGCCAATCAACTCTGCCGCTCATCACGCCAACGCCCAGTGTGAAATGCAGAATGTTGGAGATCACCAACAAGACCACAGCGGTTGCCATGCCTTCTGGTCCATAGGCCAGGGCAATCAAGGGAATGCCAATCGGACCCACATTGGTGAACATGGCACAGGGCAAAAATGCTTGCTGAGTTGCGCCTGAAAATTTCGCCAACGGCCAAGAGATTAATCCGCTCAGAAAAATCAACACGATGGATGCCCCAGTGAATGACAGGGCAGACATCGGGTCAAACGATTTGGCAGACAGCGAAATAAAGATCAAGACGGGCAGT
>CANFWV010000045.1 GCA_947450695.1 Comamonadaceae bacterium | reverse complement strand
GCAACTGCGAAAAAAGCACCGGCAAAAAAAGCACCTGCACCAAAGGCTGCACCGGCAAAAAAAGTAGCTGCAAAAAAAGCAGCAGCACCCGCTAAAAAAGTAGCACCTGCGAAGAAAGCAGCTCCAGCGAAAAAAGTAGCCGCTAAAAAGGCAGCTCCAGCCAAGAAGGTTGCGGCTAAAAAGGCAGCTCCGGCTAAGAAGGTCGCCGCTAAAAAGGCCCCTGCTAAAAAACGCACACCTAACGCTGCGTTCATGAAGCCACTGACGTTGAGCCCAGCTCTGGCTGCAGTCGTTGGAGACAAGCCTCTGCCACGCACTGAAATTGTCAGCAAACTCTGGGTTTACATTAAAGCCAAAGGCCTGCAGGACAAAGTCAACAAGCGCATGATCAATGCAGACGACAAGCTCAAAGCAGTCTTCGGCAAAGCCCAAGTCTCGATGTTTGAGATGGCCGGTCTGATCGGTAAGCACATCGTTAAGTAATCAGCCTCGGCTATTGATCAAAAGACCGGTTTACCGGTCTTTTTTTTAGCCAAAAAAAGCCGAACCAAGATGACTTGGGTCGGCTTTTTTGATGGATGCTGAACGCAATGTTCAGCCGCCAGCTCAGGCTGCGAAATTGGCTTCTGCAAACTTCCAATTAGCCAAGTTCGAGAGGAAAGTTTCCACGAACTTAGGACGCTGGTTACGGTAGTCGATGTAGTAAGCATGTTCCCAAACGTCGACCGTCAGCAGCGCTTTGTCAGCTGTGGTCAGTGGGGTACCTGCAGGTCCGGTGTTGACGATGTCAACCGAGCCGTCTGGTTTTTTCACGAGCCAAGTCCAGCCAGAGCCGAAGTTACCGACGGCTGACTTAACGAAGGCTTCTTTGAAGGCTGCGTAAGAACCGAATTTCGCGTTGATGGCTTGTGCCAGCGCGCCGGTAGGCTCGCCACCGCCAGCGGGCTTCATGCAGCTCCAGAAAAACGTGTGGTTCCACACCTGAGCCGCATTGTTGTAAATGCCGCCAGTCGATTTCTTGATGATTTCTTCCAAGCTCATGGCTTCAAACTCAGTGCCCTTTTGCAGGTTATTGAGATTGACCACATAAGCATTGTGGTGCTTACCATGGTGGTATTCAAAAGTCTCTTGGCTGTAATGGGGAGCCAGAGCATCGATAGCGTACGGCAAAGACGGGAGAGTATGTTCCATTGTGTTTTTCCTTGAGGGTCAGTTAAATAAAGACTTAGAGATTGTAAAAACTAAATGAGATGGCGTTGTGACACCGTCAAATTAACCTCGCCATCGGCCAAAGTAGCGCGAACCGGCTGACCGACACTAAGTTGCTTTGTGCTGGTCAAGGCTTGACCCTGCACATCAGACAACCAAGCATAGCCGCGCTGCAGAACAAGGTGTGGGTCTAGCAGTTCGAGTCGTGTCTGGGCGCGCTCTAGGCGCAGGCGCTGACTCGTCGCAGAGGCCACTACGGCCCTCGGCAAGTCTCTGTCGATAGTGTCGAGTTGGGTCGATTGGCGCTGCAGCGCAAAACGTGCAGCATGGCGAAGGCGTTCGGCCTGCAGTACTAAACCGGCCCTTTCGCGCGAAACCAAATGCGAGGGCTTAACCACTCTAGACCCGACCCAGTCAAGACGTTGGTTGCTCGATTCCAGTTGTCGGTCGACGGCGTTTTGCAAACGATCAAACGCCAATTCCAAAGCCCGCAACCACACGCCTTGCGGTTGCGCGCAGAGTTCAGCTGCTGCCGTCGGTGTCGGTGCGCGCACATCAGCGCAAAAATCGGCGATGGTGAAATCAGTTTCATGACCAACGCCGGCGACAACCGGAATGGGCGAGGCCACGATGGCGCGTGCTAATTGCTCATCGTTGAAGGCCCAGAGATCCTCCATCGCTCCGCCGCCACGCACCAGCAGCAGTACGTCGACTTCGGCACGCTTAACCGC
Organism: Comamonadaceae bacterium; assembly: GCA_947450695.1. Classification (GTDB taxonomy): domain Bacteria; phylum Pseudomonadota; class Gammaproteobacteria; order Burkholderiales; family Burkholderiaceae_C; genus Polaromonas. Next base: position 21,827 of record CANFWV010000045.1, on the reverse strand, counting down.
CTTGTTCAGCGCTTGTACCAACTCGCCCGCCGCTTGGGAGCCTTGCACGCTGGCCGGATAAATCACCACCGAGACATGCGGCGCTCGGCGCGTCAGGGTGCTCACCACGTCGTGCAAAGCGGCAGCGCCCAAGGAAGTGATGATGCCAATAGCACGCGGCAACAGCGGCAAGCTGCGTTTACGAGCGGTATCAAACAAACCTTCGGCTTCAAGCTTGGATTTAAGCCGCGTGAACTGCTCGAACCAATTGCCCTGCCCGGCTTCGCGCAAGGACTCTACCACCAGCTGCAATTCGCCACGCGGCTCGTACACGCCCAAGCGGCCACGGACCTCGACCAACAGGCCATCGCGCGGGGTGAAGTCCAGCATCGAAGCCGCCCGCCTGAACATCGCGCAACGCACTTGGCCTTGCTCATCCTTCAGGTTGAAGTAGAAATGGCCACTGGTTGCGCGTGAAAATCCGGCAATTTCGCCCTTCACGGCCACCGGGTTAAAGCGAGCCTCCAGACTGTCGGCAATGGCCCGCAACAACGAACCTACTGGCCAAATCCGCACGGCCGGGGACGGCGAAGCATGTTTCAAGTCGTGGATCATCAAAGTAAGAAGAAGCGTCGTTGGTTAAAAATTGATCGTTCTGTCTAGATTGCGCTCTGGCGTGGCTCGGCAGAGTAAGCTCAAGCGTTGCACACAAAGTTATCCACAGATTCTGTGGGTTCAATGATGAATCCAATGGCAGCGCTCTAAGCCATAATCCAACCCACTTTAGACGCTGGAGTTACCGAATTGTTCACAATCATACAAGCCGCAGGCTGGCCCATTTGGCCGCTGATTGCCTGCTCGGTCTTGACCGTGGCCTTGGTGATAGAACGCTTTGTCAGTTTGCGCGAGAACAAAGTTGCGCCGCCGAAGCTGACCGATGAAGCCATCACGGTCTCACGCACCAGCGTGCCGTCGGCAGAGATTGTGGTGCAACTGGAACAAAACTCCATCCTCGGTCGTGTCTTAGCAAGAGGCCTGCGGGCGCTGACACTCAATCCCAAACTCAGCACCGACGACCTACGCGCCACACTCGAAGGTGCTGGTCGCGAAGCCGCACATGAGCTCGAACGATATTTGGCTGCATTGGCCACCATCGCCTCTGCAGCCCCCCTGCTCGGGCTGCTCGGCACAGTGATCGGCATGATCGAAATTTTCGGTTCACAAGGCGCAAGCTCTGTTAGCGTGACTGGTGCAGGCAACCCGGCGCAACTCGCACAGGGCATCGCCATGGCGCTTTACAACACAGCTTTCGGTCTGATCGTGGCGATTCCTGCCCTGATTTTCTGGCGCTATTTCCGGGGTCAAGTCGATGGGCATCTGCTGCGCATGGAACTCGCGACCGAGCGTTTTGCCCGGCATCTCAACACTCTGCGCAAACCGACGTGAAACCTAAGGCGAACCAGCAGAAGGCAGACGCATGAACTTCCGCAAAGGTTCACGCGACGAGCCTGAGATCAACCTCATTCCGTTCATCGACGTGTTGTTAGTGGTCGTGATTTTTTTGATGCTCTCGACGACTTACAGCAAATTCACTGAACTGCAGGTCAACCTTCCGATCGCGAACACCGAAGCCGCACGTGACTACCCCAAAGAAATCATCGTGGCGGTCAGCAGTGACGGGCGCTATTCGATCAATAAAAATATCATCCAAGGCCGTAGTTTGGACGCGCTGGCAACCGCTTTACTGGCTGCAAATCCAGCAGCCAAGGACAACCAAGACAGGGTGCTGATCATCAGTGCAGATGCAACAGCGAGCCACCAATCAGTCGTCCTCGTCATGGAAGCGGCTCGTCGTTCCGGCCTGTCGCACATCACATTTGCCACGCAAAGTACCGCGGCCAGCGGCCAGCGGTAAACGCCGATGACATTACAAAATACCTTGCAAAAAGCATGGCTGCGGCGAGGCCCACTGGCCTGCCTGCTGTGGCCGGTGGGGCAAATGCACGCGGGTGCCGTTGTGCTGCGGCGCTGGTTGTACCAGCAAGGTATCTTGAAATCATGGCGCGCAGAGGTGCCGGTCATCGTCATTGGTAATGTGGTCGCAGGCGGGGCGGGTAAAACGCCCTTGGTGATGGCGCTTGTCAAGCACCTCCAGGCGGCTGGCCGACAACCCGGCGTGGTCTCGCGCGGTTACGGCCGGCAGGGCGACGGCTGCCTTGAAGTCTTGCCACAGTTGCCCGCTAGTCTGTGCGGCGACGAGCCGCTGCTGATCCGACAACGCACGGGTGCGCCAGTGTTTGTGGCCCGTCAACGGATCGACGCCGTACGCGCCTTGTTGGCGGCGCATCCACAAACCGACCTCATCATTTGCGATGATGGTTTGCAGCATCACGCCTTGCAACGGGACCTCAATATCGCAGTTTTTGACGAGCGCGGCATCGGCAATGGCTGGTTGCTGCCTGCCGGTCCATTGCGCGAAGTCTGGCCACCAACAAACAACCGCAAGCAGCGCCCGGGGCCGCAATCTGTAGCCCCTGTCGACCTGCTATTGCACACCGGGCAGACCGCCGCCTTCGCCGGATTTCAGTCGCATCGGGCGCTAGCCGATAACGCCATTGCAGCCGATGGCACGCAGGTTCCGCTCGACAGACTGAAGGGCGAAGCACTGGTTGCAGTGGCGGCGATTGCCAGCCCAGAAGCTTTCTTTTCGATGCTGCGCCAACGCGGCCTGACGCTGGTTCGTACGGAGGCGCTCCCCGACCATGACAGCTTCGATGACGACAGCAATACTGATGCCTTGTGGCAACCCGGTCAACGCCTGTTATGCACAGAAAAAGACGCCGTCAAACTCTTTGCACGCTACCCCGATGCTGGCCAACAACTGCTGGCAGTGCCACTGGTGTTCACGCCTGAGCCCGGCTTCATAGAAGCTTTCGACACGCGGCTGAGCGCCCTGGGTACTACCAGCTTCTCACGGACTTCTCAATTACCATCGACACATGGACACCAAACTTCTTGAACTGCTGGTCTGCCCCGTGACCAAAGGCCCGCTCACCTACAACCGCGACAAGCAAGAGCTCATCTCGCGCAGCGCACGCTTGGCTTACCCCGTGCGCGACGGCTTGCCAGTGATGCTTGAAAACGAAGCCCGCACGCTGACCGACGAAGAGCTCGGCCTTTGATGCCTTTCACTGTCCTCATTCCTGCGCGGCTGGCTTCCTCGCGCCTGCCCAACAAGCCACTGGCTGACATTCACAATCTGCCCATGGTTGTGCGTGTGGCGCAGCGCGCCAGCTTGAGCAGTGCTGCCCGCGTGGTCGTCGCCGCAGATAGCCCAGAGATCGTTGCCGCATGTGAAGCGCACGGTGTTGCCGCCCTGCTCACCCGCAGCGACCACCCCAGCGGCAGCGACCGACTGGCAGAAGCCTGCAACCTGCTGGGCCTAGGTGCGCAAGACATCGTGGTGAATGTTCAAGGCGACGAACCGCTGATCGACCCGGCCCTGATTGATGCAGTCGCTAGCCTGCTGGAAAGTCGTGCTGACTGCGCCATGAGTACGGCCGCGCACGCCATCGATCAACTCGCAGACTTTCTAAATCCGAACGCAGTCAAAGTGGTTCTCGACGCCCAAAATACCGCGCTGTACTTCAGTCGCGCGCCGATTCCAGTAGGCCGTGACTTCAATGGTCAAGCCTGGTGGGAAACCTCCAGCCTGCCCAAGCCTTTGCGGCACGTGGGCATTTACGGATATCGCGTAGGCTTTTTGCAGACTTTCCCAACTTTGCCGCAAGCACCACTGGAACAACTCGAATCACTCGAACAACTCCGCGCCCTGTGGCATGGCCACCGCATTGCCGTGCATATCAGCCTAAATCCACCCGGCGTTGGCGTAGACACCCACGAAGACCTAGAGCGCGTTCGTCGCCTTCTCGCACCTGATTCATAGCTACTTAGGTTGCTGGTTTGTAAGCTGCAGTCAATAGTCTGCATGCTATCCTTGCCCCTAATTCGTGCGCGCCAAGTCGAGGTGCGGCAGAGCCGCTATTCATAATAAATTGAGGACATCCATGAGACTGATACTGTTGGGCGCCCCCGGCGCTGGCAAAGGGACACAAGCCACCTTCATCTGCCGTAAATACGACATTCCGCAAATCTCAACGGGAGACATGCTCCGTGCTGCAGTCAAAGCCGGAACAGAACTAGGCCTGCAAGCCAAGAAAGTCATGGATGCGGGTGGTCTCGTCAGCGACGACCTGATCATCAATTTGGTCAAAGAACGGATTGCTCAACCTGACTGTGCGCATGGCTTTTTGTTCGATGGCTTTCCGCGCACCATTCCCCAAGCAGACGCCATGAAAGCGGCTGGCGTCAAGCTCGACTTTGTGCTCGAAATTGACGTGCCATTTGACGCCATCATTGAGCGCATGAGTGGTCGCCGATCGCACGCCGCTTCGGGTCGCACTTACCACGTGAAGTACAACCCACCGGCTAAAGAAGGCGTGGACGACGTGACGGGCGAACCATTGATTCAGCGTGAGGACGACAAGGAGGAAACCGTGCGTAAACGCCTTGAGGTTTACAGCGCCCAGACGCGTCCTTTGGTCGATTACTACTCGCAATGGGCGAAGAATGACTCAGCCAACGCACCTCAATACCGCGCCATCAGCGGCATGGGCAGCGTTGACGACATCACCGGACGCGCCATGAACGCGCTCAACGCCACGGCGGTCTAATTAGCGGTGGCTTAAGCAAGGTTAACGAACCGTTTGAGCCTCGCGCATCAGAGCCTGAATCAAGGCGGCCTCAAGGTCGTGATGTGACGTGCCATTGCCGGTAGCAGACACCAGCGCATCCAGTAAGTTTTGCGGACCATCAAGCTTCAACGCGTTCGCTGGCCGCATGACACAGGTCAGCACCACCGATTTAGTCGATGCCATGCGTGATGACTATACCTTGCCGTCATACGCAGAGCGAGCGTGGTCAAGTGTGTTTGATGCAGTTCAGGCGATAGTTCCGCTTGTCCCAAAAACACAATTTTTTGATTGCTTACTTGAAACGCATGAAAAACTGGATAAAAATACAGCCACTGTAGATTTAGCCAGGGACCACGCCATGACCATTCTCGACGACACTTCACGTTTGCCTGACGGGCCCAAACTGACCGCGCGGCAACAACAAATTCTCGAACTCATCCAAAACGCCATCTCACGCACAGGTGCACCACCGACGCGCGCGGAGATCGCAACGGAACTCGGCTTCAAATCGGCCAATGCGGCCGAAGAACACCTTCAAGCCTTGGCGCGCAAAGGCGTCATTGAGCTGGTCAGCGGCACTTCCCGTGGCATTCGCCTGCGCAGTGACACCCTGCGCTCCCTCAACGAATCGCGCAACAAACAATTTTCTCTGCCCTTGCAAAGCCTGGCACAACTCGTCTTACCGCTGGTTGGGCGGGTGGCTGCTGGTAGTCCGATACTCGCCCAAGAACACATCGAGCAAACTTACAGTGTCGAGCCCAGCCTGTTCAAGAGTCAACCCGACTACCTGCTCAAAGTACGCGGCATGAGCATGCGAGACATCGGCATCATCGATGGTGATCTGCTCGCCGTTCAGCAGACAAAAGATGCGCGTAACGGTCAAATTGTGGTCGCAAGGCTGGGTGACGAAGTGACTGTCAAGCGCTTTAGGCGGACCCAAAATCTGATAGAGCTGCTGCCCGAAAACGCTGATTTCGAGCCCATCATCGTCAGACCTGGCGACGCCTTTGAAATCGAAGGCTTGGCTGTTGGCCTGATACGCAACACCTTCATAAGCTGAAGTCCCCACAAGTCGTCGACTCCGCGCAGGGGCAATACCCTTTTCTTGCAGGCACAATATCGGGATGAATATTGTGATTTTGGACGACTATCAGGACGCTGTTCGCAAGCTCGAATGCGCCTCAAAACTTGATGCCTACCCAGCCAAGGTTTACACCAACACCGTCAGAGGGATTGGGCAACTTTCAGTGCGCCTCAAAGACGCCGATGTGATCGTGTTGATTCGAGAACGAACGCATTTGCCAAGGCAACTGATTGAAAAACTACCTAAGCTCAAGCTGATCGCACAGACGGGCAAAGTGGGAGAGCACATCGACGTAGCAGCCTGTACCGAGCGCGGTATCGCCGTTGCTGAAGGGGTGGGTTCACCGACTGCTGCAGCAGAACTAACGTGGGCTTTGATCATGACGGCCATGCGCCGGATTCCGCAATACGTCGCCAACCTCAAGCACGGTGCTTGGCAACAGTCGGGTCTAAAAACCAGTTCAATGCCGACTAATTTCGGCATTGGCTCGGTGCTCAAAGGCAAAACCCTCGGCATCTGGAGCTACGGAAAAATCGGCAAACTCATTGCTGGTTATGGCCGTGCTTTTGGCATGCGCGTGCTGGTTTGGGGCCGTGAAGCTTCGCGCGAGCAAGCTCAAGCTGACGGCTTTGAAGTCGCTGCAAGCAAAACTGAATTTTTCGAGCAATCCGATGTCTTGACCCTGCACCTCCGGCTGAACGAAGCCACGCGCGGCATCGTCACCTTGGACGACTTGTCGCTCATGAAGCCCACGGCCTTGATCGTCAACACCTCACGCGCAGAGCTGATCCAGCCGGACGCACTGGTGGCAGCGCTTAATCGCGGCAAGCCAGGGCTTGCCGCGATTGACGTTTTCGAATCGGAACCCATCTTGCAAGGCCACGCTTTGCTTCGGCTCGAAAACTGCATTTGCACACCGCACATCGGCTATGTCGAGCAAGACAGCTATGAGCTGTACTTCGGTGCCGCTTTTGACAACATCGTCAACTTCATCAAAGGCACACCGACCAACATCGTGAACCCAGGGGCGCTACAGGTTCGCCGCTAATTCGCCACTAAATATATGACAACATTCTTCAAAACCATTGGCGTAATCGGCGCTGGCGCCATGGGCCGCGGTATTGCCCAAATTGCAGCACAGGCCGGTAGCCATGTCATGCTGTTTGACAAAGACAACCAAGCCAGCAGCCGAGCCATCAACGACATTGCGACGCAATGGGACAAGCTGGTGGTCAAAGGCCGGATCGATGCCTCTCTGGCTGAAAGCTACAAAGCCAAACTTTCCGTTCCAACAGCGCTCAGCGAACTCAGTCCGTGCGAGCTTGTGATTGAAGCCATTGTTGAACGACTTGACATCAAACAAGCGTTGTTTGCCGATTTAGAAACCATCGTTTCGCCGCAAGCGATCCTTGCCACCAACACCTCATCGCTATCGATCACCGCCATTGCTGCCGGCCTCAAACACCCTGAGCGCATGGCCGGCTACCACTTCTTCAACCCTGTCCCACTCATGAAAGTGGTCGAGGTCATCAGTGGCCTGAAAACCAGCGCCGCCGCGTGCACTGCACTGACCACCTATGCCAACCAAATGGGCCACACGCCTGTGCAAGCGCAAGACACGCCGGGCTTCATCGTGAACCACGCGGGGCGGGGCTACGGCACCGAAGCGCTGCGCATTGTGGGCGAAGGCATTGCAGACTTCGCCACCATTGACCGCATCTTGAAAGACCAAGCCGGCTTCAAACTCGGCCCTTTTGAATTGATGGACCTGACTGCGCTCGATGTCTCGCACCCAGTGATGGAGTCGATTTACAACCAGTATTACCAGGAGCCGCGCTACCGCCCGAGCGTCATCACGGCGCAACGTTTGGCTGGCGGCTTGCTCGGTAAAAAAACTGGTGAAGGTTTTTACAAATACGCCAACGGCGTGGCCGAGTGGCCTACTGAAGCACCAGCGCCCGTGGTTGAAGAAATGCCGCCGGTTTGGGTCTCGCCCCGCGCCTCGCGTCGGGCTGAACTGCTGGGCCTGCTGAAAACACTGGGCGCCACCATCGAGACCGGCGCATCCCCGTCCATGAACGCCTTGACGCTGGTCGCGCCGCTGGGTTTTGACATAACCACCGTCGCCGTGGTGGAGCGACTTGACCCGGCGCGCACCGTTGGCATCGACATGCTGCTGGACGACGCACAAACTAAGCGCCGCGTGCTGGCCACTAACCCCGCCACCCGCGCCGACATGCGTGATGCCGCCCACGCCTTGTTTGCCCGCGACGGCAAAGCCGTCAGCGTGATCCGTGACAGCGGCGGTTTTGTGACGCAGCGCGTTGTCGCCCACATCGTCAACATCGCCTCCGACATGTGCCAGCAAGGCATCTGCAGTCCACAAGACCTGGAAACAGCCGTGACCCTCGGGCTCGGATACCCGCAAGGCCCGCTGGCCTTGGGCAACCTCTGCGGGCCGACCAATATCCTTGAAGTCCTATTCAACATGCAGACGGTTTATGGTGACTCACGCTACCGGCCCTCACCTTGGCTGCGTCGCCGTGGTGCGATCGGTTTGAGTCTGCTGCAGGAAGAAAACTGAGATGGCTGGCTCGCTGAAAAGTACCTGTGAAGGCAAGACGCTCATCTTGACCCTGAGCAATCCGGAATTCCGCAATGCGCTCAGCATCGATATCTACACAGCCGGTATCGAAGCGCTGAATTCGGCAGAGAACAACCCGGAAATTCGCAGCGTCATCATCACCGGTGAAGGCAGCACTTTTTGTGCCGGTGGCGACCTGCAACGGCTGTTAGCCAACCGGCAAAAAGCGCTTGACGTTCAGACCCAAAGCATAGATGCCCTGCACAGTTGGATCGACTCGATCCGCACCTTCCCTAAGCCGATCATTGCCGCGGTTGAAGGGGCTGCCGCCGGTGCCGGATTTTCATTGGCACTGGCCAGTGACTTTGTTGTAGCGGCCGACAACGCCACCTTCCTCATGGCCCACAGCAGCGTGGCGCTGTCTCCTGATGGCGGCGGCAGCTGGGCTCTGACGCGCGCCCTGCCCCGCGCCTTGGTCACCCGCATGCTGATGCTCGGTGAGCGCATGCCGGCCGCCAGCCTGCATGCCATGGGACTTGTCAACGAGCTGGCTCCTGCGGGTGGCGCTTTCGCCGCAGCCCTGCAACTGGCTGAACAACTCAATAGGCGCGCACCCAACATCATGGCCAGTGTCAAAGAGCTCATTAACGAAGCCCAAACCAACACGCTGAGCGAACATTTGACGAGCGAGCGCCATCATTTTGTGAAGAGTCTGATGCACCCCAATTCTGGTGAAGGCATTGAAGCCTTTTTACAAAAACGCAAACCCCAATACACCTAACAAAAACAGGACTCCAATGATCAAGGTTTACTCATGGGCCACGCCCAATGGCCACAAAGTCCACGTCATGCTCGAAGAATGCGGCTTGCGTCAGGGCCGTGACTGGGAAGCTATTCCAGTCAACATCGGCAAGGGCGATCAGTTCAAGCCTGAATTCTTGGCCATCAGCCCGAATAACCGCATCCCTGCCATCGTTGACCCAGATGGCCCCGACGGCAAACCCATTTCACTGTTTGAATCGGGCGCCATCTTGTTGTACTTAGCCGCCAAAACCGGCAAGTTTCTACCCAAGAGCGATCGCCTTAAATACCAAGTGCTGCAGTGGTTGATGTTCCAGATGGGTGGCGTCGGCCCCATGCTCGGCCAGAACCATCACTTTCGGATTTATGCGCCAGAAAAAGTCGACTACGCTATCAACCGTTACACCAACGAAGCCAAACGCTTGTACAGCGTCATGGACAAGCAGCTCTCCAGCAGCAAGTTCATCGCCTGCAACCAGTACACAATCGCCGACATCGCCATTTTCCCGTGGTTGCGCAACTGGGCCAACCAAGGCATTGACTGGGCTGACTACCCACACCTCAAACGCTGGTTCGACCTCATCGCGGCTCGCCCGGCAGTACAGCGCGGCGTGCAAGTGATGGCCGACCTGCGCCCTGCCGTCAGGACGGCGACTGAGCATGAAATCTTGTTCGGCAAAGCGCAACAAGTACGGCGTTGATAAATAATTCAGAGCACTTCCCAATGGACCACTTTTAGCGCGCTATAATATGAGACTTGTCGGAGTGTGGCGCAGTCTGGTAGCGCACCTGGTTTGGGACCAGGGGGTCCAAGGTTCGAATCCTTGTACTCCGACCATTGTTTCAACAAAAAAAGCTCACTTTGTGGGCTTTTTTTGTATGTGCATATAGTTCCGTTAGCCATCCAAGGCCCTGTTTAAGCGGCTGCCCGTAGCTCAGTTGGATAGAGCATCAGCCTTCTAAGCTGAGGGTCGGGGGTTCGATCCCCTCCGGGCAGACCAATCGAACACATTTTTCCTTCCCGCTCATTGCTCCCGGAGACTTTCTGAATGGCACACCCTGATGGTTTCTTGCTGGCTGGTGTCATGGGATGGCCTGTCATGCACTCGCGGTCACCGTTAATCCATAACCATTGGTTCAAAGTTCACGGCATGGCGGGCACGTATGTGCCGTTGGCCATCCAGCAAGCAGCGCTCGCCAGTGCCTTGAGGGCGATGCATGCGCTCGGTTTCGCAGGGTGTAATTTAACAATCCCCCACAAGCAAACGGCGATGGAGATCGTCGACGAGATCAGCGATGCGGCGCGCAGCATCGGCGCCATCAGTTGCGTCACAGTCCGGCCTGACGGATCGTTAATGGGAACCAACAACGATGCATTCGGCTTCATCCGCAACCTGAAACAAGAACAGCCACATTGGCGCGCAGATGCGGGACCAGCGGTGGTGATCGGAGCTGGCGGCGGATCGCGTGCGGTTTGCTATGGTTTGATGCAAGAAGGCGTCAAGGAAATCCGCCTTTTAAATCGTGGGTTCGAACGGGCGCAAAGCATTGCTGACGAATTTGGTGGCGTCATCAGCGCCGAGCCGTGGTCGCAGCGCCATGAGGTGATGGACGGTGCAGCGCTGGTCGTCAATACCACCAGTCAGGGCATGGTCGGCCAGACGGCGCTTGATATCCAACTAACCCTGTTGCCGTTGAGCGCGTTGGTAGCGGATATCGTCTACATCCCGCTGGAGACGCCCTTTTTGGCCGCAGCGCGTCAGCGGGGGAATCGTACGGTGAATGGCCTAGGGATGCTGTTGCACCAAGGACCGCTGGCTTGGAAGGCTTGGTTCGGCTTCGAGCCTGCGGTCACAACAGAACTTCGCGTACTGGTCGAAGCCAGCATCTGAAGCCCTCGCTGAGCTTTATCCGAGCTTGGCCTTAAAGTGATCCCAAGCACGTTGAAACAGGCTTTCAGACCAGAGCTTTTCGCGGCACATGGACATCTCGACTTCATTGAAGACGTAAGGCTTCCCGACCTGCATCGCCATGTACTGGCGGTAAGCGTTTTCTTCCATGTAATTGGCCAGCACAAAGGCTTCGAGCATGTTCTTGCCAACCGTGACGGCGCCATGAGACTTCATCATCGCAGCTGGGCGATCGCCGAGGGTGGCAGCCAGTCGGTCGGCCATCACTTTGTTGTTGATGGAGTTGGGTGAGTCCAGTACGGGCACCGGATAGATCAACGACCCCTGCGCATAAACAGGCATATAAGCCTGTCCAACCATGGTCAAAAAGGTCGACCATTTAGGGTGCGCATGGACCACGGCCTTGACGTCTGGCCGGGCCCGATAGATGCCCGCATGCAAGTGAAATTCCAAGGGTGGTTTGCCACTCCCTTCAAGCACATGGCCCTCCATGTCAATCTTGCAGATGTCGGCTGTTGTCAGGCTGCTGCGTTGGCAGGCACCAATGTTGATGTACAGATGCCCATCATCGGTGCGGATGCTGGCGTGCCCGTTGTAGTCAATGATGTCGGCCCGCTCTAGCATCCGGATGCAGTCCACTAATTGCTGCTTTGTCGCGTCCCTATCGTTCATGTCATGTGTCCTGTTATTTTTATTGAATTACCAGTTAACTTCAGCACGAACTTGCGATCGCCATAGGTCCCAGGCACGCATGCCAGCCCCCTGGTTAACGCTGTCCGCGAGGAGGCCTTCTTCCGCGTCCAACGCGGCGATGGGGGTACCTTGTCCAAGCGCGGTCGTCCAGTGCTGGATTCGAGCGTTGACCTCTAAGTAGACTGCGCGAAAAACAGCCGTCTGCAAAGTCGGACCGCAGGCGACGCTCCCATGTGCGCGCATGAAGACAATGTCCTTGCCGCCCATAACATCAGCCAATGCAACACCTTTTTCACAGTTGCACACCAACATATCCGTCGCACCAAATTTTTCGCGGATGTCAAAAACCGGCACTCCAGAAGCAACGAAAGCAGCATTGTGAAACATCGCCTGCATGCCCACTTTGACCAACCCAAAAGGCACCACCGATGGTGAATGGCTATGAACGACCGACATGACATCGGGCCGCGCCTTGTAAATTTCACCGTGAATGAAACGCTCTAAAAAACTCCCACGCCCATTGGCGTTGCAAGGTGTGCTGTCGAGGTCGTACTCCATGATGTCTGCAGGCGTGACGAGGGCCGGCGCTTTTGAGCAGGCCATCAGAAAGCGCGTGGATTCTGAAGGATGGCGCATGGACACGTGGCCAAAGGCGTCCATCACGCCTTGGGCTGCGAGGATGCGGCTGGCGGCCGCCAGATCAGCCAAAACCGTGTCCGAGATCGGACCACCGGATGCGGGGTGTTTGTTATTCATAGTGTGTTTGCTGAAAATTGGCCGACGATGGCAGTGGGCATGATACTCGGCAGCGAACTTCATTTCAGGCTGTCTAGAACTTTATCGGATTGAATCAAGTTTGCAGTCTAGCGCCGCAGCAATGTGCTTTGCATATCAGTCGATCGCAATAAAAGCGCCCTTTAAAGCTTTTTGACGAACATGCTCAGCAACCAGCGTGTGAATTAGCCATCTATGCACTGCGCCGCGCTCAGGCTGTGACCTTCGCCTCAATCATGTCGCGTGAATATTTAGATGGAAATTAAATTTAATAAAAATAATATTGAAATCTAATGTCAATATATTGAGTCCGCACAGGCGCAATAGAAGGCCGATCAATCCACGAAATTAAATTTGGACACCAATATTGTCGACCATAGCTATCGATGCACGGACGCTCTGTAAGTTCGCCCCCCCACCACCTGCCTGAAGAAACCATAAAAAAAGAGTTCTTATCAAGACTAAATGATTTGGAAAAACCAAAGAATTTTGATTTATTTATATCTAATTTTTCAGAATAGCTACCACTATCAAAACCTATAGAAAGGAGAAACCCATCCTCACCAAGATATTTGTTAGCAATCAATCTAAATCGATTATTTTTTGCAGAATAAAAACTTCCTAAATCGTATCCAACTGATCCATCGTATGCAGATCTTGCGAAGGATGGCGCACTGAAAGCAACTTCACCTGTATTTTTTAAAAAAATATTATTTTCGTGACGTACATCAAGTACAGACAAAAATAAATCTTCAAATTTCGAGCCTGTTAAATTTCTCCGAGTCAATTCACTTAATATGAATCCTCGTTGAAAAAAATCATTTGCACGGCAAATACAGCTGAAACTCGCCAAAAGTAGCAGTGAAAATATAGACAAAGCTCTCAATTAACGTAACCTTCCTACCGGTGCTAATGCTCTTGAAAGGCTTGCCTCACCTTTGCCCCAAAATTCAGGGTTACAGCTGGGATAACAAGACAATGTGTCATACCTAGCGGTATCAAGAATAATTGAACTGGTCTTTATCGCATCCAAATTAGGAAATTTCTGCATGACGATAGCCGCATAGCCTGCAACGACTGGTGCGGCATATGAAGTGCCTTGCCCTACTGGAGAGGCCGTTCCATTGAAAGCAACTGAATTAGATGCATAGGGATCGCGCCCGTAGGCAAAAACAAATCGATCCGAAATAGACAAATTTGTACCAGAATAATTTGAATATAACCTTCCTGAGCCAATTAACGTATCAGCATTAGCCTTACTTAATATCGTGCCATTTTTATCTAATGAACCAACAACGATCAATCTTGATGCAATATTCGCATTTTCGACCAAAGCTATCGTCGTCGCATCGTACTTTGCATCCTGATATGCATTACCAGCAGCCTTGACGATGACTGAATTCGCCATATTTGAGACGTTAAATGAGTTAGATGTCGTATTAAAGAGCGAAACCATGCTTGCATTCCATGCCGCAACGCTTGCTGTTAAAGCGGCAAACGCTGCAACGGTTGGAAATCCACCGCAACCAGTATTACAAGGGGTTGCTCCGAGACTTACATTAATAACGTTAGAATTAATGGGCGAAGTTAAGCTTATACCGCTGGTTCCATTTTTTGCAATAGATGCCATTGAACTGTCTAACCCAATTAACTCGGCATAAGGCGCGACTAATTTTGCGATTAATAACGTATGCATTCCATGACATTCATTACTACTACTCACAGCATCTGAACATGTTGCGATATCAGAAAATGAATCAAAAAGTAAAATACTTTTTCCCAAACCAGTCCATCCTGAATTCCAGGCGGCAACGACATCACCTGATGGCTTCAGAAGAGTGGGTCCAACAGCCAACGACGTGTAGCTTGTGACGCTTCTCCCCATCAGCGAAAGCACGCCTAGTTGAGACGCAGCGCTTGGAAACAATCCAGCAAAAAACGGTCCATTTTTATCGGGTGTGCCCCACGTCAAGTTGTAAGTCGTTGAAGTCGAGGACACATGGGCACTCGGATCTGATATGGGGGCTGATTGCGCCGCAAGCGTTGATTGCAAGAATGGCTTAGCGCTTGTACCGTCTTGCTCGGTTGTGACAGAACCATCGGCAAACGTATTAACAATGCGGCTCACACTTGGTGCAATAACAATTCCAGTTGTTGCCCAGTTGTCCGGATAGACCGCCTCACTCAAGGTGGGCGCAGAGGCGACTCCAGACACTGAACTGGGCACAGAATTTTTCATGAAGCCCGCAGAAGTACTTTGAGCTGAGCTTTCTCCAGTGCCAGTGAGAGTCCCGCTGGCGCCTCCACCGCCGCATCCAACGGCCAATGAAGCCATCAAAATAATCAATATTATTTTGATGATGTATTTATCCATAAAAACAAATTTCCAAATGAATTGACATAGACTTGACTATATCAATTATTCGTATCAATTTGTAAAAAACATCTTATAAGAACATTTTTTAATGGGATCGATCTTCTCCGGCCGCAGTGAAAAAGTTCAACCGCCCTTTGCGTGTGGGGAAGAGAAAACTGTCACCGTAGGGACTGAGTCCCCTTTAAAGGGACTTAAAAAAGCCGATCGGCGATGGCCGGTGGGGTCCACTGGTAAAGCCAGGTCTCGCTCAAAGGTTGACCATCAACCGTCAAGAAAACCCGCAAGTCAATCGGTGTCACAGTGGTCGCCGTCGGCTTCAAGTCAAACATCACGCGATATCCCGGAATATCCGTCAGCGGCCTCGCGGAGCTCACTTCCACCGCGCCACTGGAGACGCTGATCACCGGCAACACCTTGGCATCAGGGCCCAGAAGCTGCAGGTCCCCGCCGGCAAAATCGACCACAAAGCGCTTGGAATAATAGCTGCGCTTTTGCCCGACCACCCCACCAACGCCTGTGCGCGTGGCGACCACCGTGGCTTGCGCGGGCAGCACCGGCATCTTGCGCCCCCAGTGCAAGCGGTAGCTGAACAAATACTCTTGCCCGGCTTGCGGCTTGTCTGCCGGATTCCAAAAGCAGACGATGTTGTCAAAGGTCTCGTCCAACGTCGGGATTTCCACCAACTGAACCGCCCCCTTGCCCCAGCCGGACTTGGGCTCAACCCAAACACTGGGACGGCGCTCATAAAACACGCCATCGTCTTGGTAATGGTCAAAGTTGCGGTCGCGTTGCAGCAGGCCGAAGCCACGCGGGTTTTCATCCGCGTAGGCGTTGAAGCGCAAGTGCTCCGGGTTGGTCAATGGGCGCCAGATCCATTCGCCATTGCCACGCAACATCGACAGGCCATCTGAGTCATGAATCTCGGGGCGCCAGTCATTGGCGGCTGGCACACGGCGGTCATTTTCACCAAACTGAAACATGCTGGTCAGCGGCGCGATGCCCAGACGCTCAATGCGCTTGCGCGGGTACAGCGCCACTTCAATGTCCATCACTTGGGTGGCACCCGGCTGAATTTCAAAACGGTAGGCGCCGGCCACACTGGGTGAGTCCAACAAGGCGTAGACCACCAGTTGGCTGCTGTCTTTGGCCGGCCGCTCAAGCCAGTAACTGACAAAGTTCGGAAACTCTTCAGGCCGCTCCATGCCGCAATCAATTGCCAGACCGCGGGCCGACAAACCATATTGCCAGTCAGAACCCACGGCGCGGAAATAACTCGCCCCCAGAAAGGCGGACACATCCCGGCCCAAGTCTGTATGGAAATTGAGCCTGAATCCGGCAAAGCCCAAGTCGCTGGGCATCGGCACGCCCTGCAAACCGCTTTTGCCGTAATCAAACATGGCCGGGTCGTAGGCGATCTCTTGTGCTTGGCCACTTTTCAATTCAAAAATCTTGACCGGTGACTTGAAGAACAAACCCAAGTGAAAGAACTTGGCTTGAAAGCGCAAGGCCTCGTCGGCCCACAGGGCATGGTCTGAACGGAAATTGATGGCTTGGTACTGGTCCCAGTTCAACTCGCTCACCTCGTCAGGCAGATGACTAACCGGCGCTTGATAAGGTTGGGCGGCCAGGGCTCGGGCAGCACCTTTGAGACTGGCGTAGTCAAAAGCCTGTGGTTGACCCAAAAATTTCAGGGGGCTGGACGTGGCAGCTGCAGCCAATAAGGAAGCGGCGGGAAAACCAGCCGCACTCAAGGTCGCCGAGGCCCGGAGAAAATCACGTCGTTGCATGGGATCCTAGTGTCATTCATTAGTATTCAATATAACAAAGGGACGCATTCCCACTACAGCGCGCGGAAATGTTTTGCAGCGCTTGGCTCGCAACGGCAGAACTAGCCGCTCTCAACATGGGATCAAAGCTAGAGCAAGGGTCTCAATTCCCGTGCTGCGTCGAGGAGCAACGGCAACAAGCTGAGCGGTCCGACGGCTACCGGAAATGCGCTGACAACATTGAGGGCCGCAACGGTCTGCCCCTGCATGTCGCGCAGCGGCACTGCCAGTGCGTGCACGCCAAGTTCATGCTCTTCACTGGCTTGGCAATAGTCGTCGGTACGGGCTTTGTCGACCAACGCTTTGAGTGCACGCGCGTCTGTCGTAGTGTGCACCGTCAACCGGGCTAAGCCTGTGACCAGTCGCGGTTTTAACCAAGCGCTAAATTCGCCCCGGGCTTTGGCGGCCAGCAGCACTCGCCCGGTGGATGTCGCGTGTGCAGGCAAGCGAGCCCCCAAGTGCAAACCATAGGCCAGCACCCTCGCCTGCACAGACTTGGACTCGGAGCTTTTCCAGTCCATGCCGCTGCGGCCGATGATGACGACTTCGTCGCCGTCGAGTACCGCGACTGAGAACGAGGTTTGAGACTGCGCAGCTAATCGGTTCAAAGTAGGCTGCACAGCACGCGGTAATCGCGCTGTTGCGAGGTAACTGCCTGAAAAGCGCAACACTTTCGCAGCCAACCAGAAATAGCGACCATCGGTTTCAAGGTAGCCCAGATGGGTGAGTGTCAGCAAATGTCGACGCGCCGCCGCGCGGGTGATGCAGGCCCGCTCTGCCGCCAGCGTGGCGTTGAGGCGTTGCCGCTGCGGGTCAAACGCTTCCAACACAGCCATGCCTTTGGCCATGCCTTCGATCAGGTCGGACTTAGCGATGGGGAAAGTGCTCGGCAATGGACTTGCTGTGGATGTTTGTCTGGGTTCAGCCATTGCGCGATGATCGCACAACTGAACCACTTATCGCACAAATATGAGTTCTGTGACTGATAGCACATCCTTCAGGCATTTACGCTACAAACTCAATCCGGCCATTCACCGGTCAATTACCAGACTGATTTCAGGGGACAAACATGCAGACACAACGAGTGCAGGTAGCGATCATTGGTGGCGGACCGGCTGGGCATCTGCTCGGGCAATTGCTGCACAAGGCGGGCGTTGACGCCGTCATCATCGAACGCCAAAGCGCTGAACATGTACAGAGCCGGATTCGCGCAGGTGTGCTGGAGCAAGTCAGCATGGACTTGCTGGACGAGGCTGGCGTTGGCCAACGCATGCACGCAGAAGGGCTACTGCATGGCGGCTTTGACATGCTCTTCAAAGGCGAGCGCCACCGCATTGACATGCACCGGCTAACAGGCGGCAAGAACGTCATGGTCTATGGGCAAACGGAGGTGACCCGCGACCTGATGGACGCACGCCAAGCCGCCGGGCTGAGCACAATTTACAACGCGAGCAACGTGAGCGTGCATGACTTTGACACCGACAAGCCCCGCGTGCGTTTTGAAAAAATGGGGGCTAACGGCCTAGAACAACACGAGATTGCCTGCGATTTCATCGCCGGCTGCGACGGCTTTCATGGCGTGTGCCGGGCCAGCGCACCGCGCAGTGCCATCCGAGAGTATGAAAAGGTTTATCCCTTCGGCTGGTTGGGCGTGTTGGCGGATACGCCGCCAGTGCACGAAGAACTTATTTACGTGAACAGCCCACGCGGCTTTGCCTTGTGCTCGCAGCGCAGCCACACGCGCAGCCGCTATTACCTGCAGGTGCCGCTGACCGACAAAGTCGAAGACTGGTCCGATGAAGCCTTTTGGGATGAGCTGCGACTGCGCCTCGACCCGCAGGCGCGCGCGCAACTGGTGACCGGGCCATCGATTGAAAAAAGCATTGCACCACTGCGCAGTTTTGTCACCGAACCGATGCGCTTTGGCCGCATGTTTTTGGCCGGCGATGCCGCTCACATCGTGCCGCCAACCGGTGCCAAAGGATTGAACTTGGCGGCCACTGACGTCAAATATTTGTCCAGCGCTTTGATCGAGTTTTATCAAGATAAAACAGAAGCCGGCATCGACAGTTATTCAGAGCGCTGCCTGCGCCGAGTCTGGCGTGCAGAGCGTTTTTCGTGGTGGTTCACGAGCTTGATGCATCGCTTTCCAGAGAACGGTGAGATCGGCCAAAAACTGCAAGAAGCCGAACTCGACTACATCGTGCATTCCGACGCCGGCGCGTTGTCCGTGGCTGAAAATTACGTCGGGTTACCGCTGAATTTTGGGGAGTAAAGCGACGCATGCTGCTTGCTGTAAATTGCTGGCTATGACGCAAGCCAAACCTAATGCAAAACACCCTGTCCTGAAAATTCCTCAAGTGCTGAAGGGCGTTCGACTGCTCAGCTTGGCTTTGAATTTACCCGGCCCCGCCGCCTTGATGCGCTGCCAGCAGATGGGCGCGCGCTGCGTCAAACTGGAGCCGCCGAGTGGCGACCCGATGCAGCGTTACAACCCGCCAGCATATGCCCAATTGCAGAACGGCATCAAGGTCATCACAGTGGATTTGAAGACGGAGGTCGGCCAAAAAGCACTTCACCGCGAACTCGCTAAAACCGATGTGCTGATCACCTCGTTCCGGCCGTCTGCGATTGAAAAACTCGGCTTGGGCTGGAAGCGCCTGCACCGCCTCTACCCTGCCCTGTCGCAGGTGGCCATTGTCGGCAGCCCCGGTGCACGCGCCGAAGAACCCGGCCACGACTTGACCTATTTAGCTGACAACGGTTTGGTGCCGGGCCTTGAATTGCCAGCCACGCTGTACGCAGACATGGGCGGATCGCTAACCGTCAGTGAAGCGGTGTTACAAGCCGTTATGTCGCAACGCAACGGCGGAAAAGGCATTCAATTGGAAATAGCGCTGGCCAGTGCAGCGCAATACCTTGCGCTGCCAAGGCATTGGGGGCTGACGCAGCCGAGCGGTTTTGTCGGCGGCGCACATGCCGGTTACCGCGTGTATGCGTGCAAGGACGGCCGCGTGGCGGTGGCGGCTTTGGAGCCGCATTTTGCTGCGGCGCTGTGTGCTGCAGCGGGTCTGGCAGCATCAGATGTGGCGAGTCTGCAAAGCCAAGCTACACGAGACGCTATCGCCCGATTTTTGAAGAAGCAGACACGCCTGCAACTCGATGCGCTGGCGGCGGCAAAAGACATTCCGCTGCACACGATGGCCAGCTGACGCAGATGGACAACTTCAGGTCAGCGCGGGCAGCACCGTCCCCACGCATTGACCAAAGCCGATGCGTGCGGCACCGGGCTTTTCACACCAACCGCGCAAGACCACGGCGTCGCCGTCTTCTAAGTAAGTGCGGCTCTCGCCGTTGGGCAACGTAAGTGGCTGTTTGCCACCGACGGTCAACTCGATCAGCGCACCGGCCTCGTCCAGCGACGGGCCTGACAAGGTGCCCGTTCCCATCAGGTCACCCGGCTGCAAGTTGCAGCCATTGACGGTGTGGTGCGCCACGATCTGCGCGACCGTCCAGTAAGCGTGCCGGTAGCTGGTGTGGGTCAAGCGTGTGGCGGCTTGGTCTTGCTGGCGCATGGTCTGGGTTTGCAGCAAAACTTCCAGCTGAATGTCCAGTGCGCCCTGCGCCGAGTTAGCTGGCGAATCCAGATACGGTAGCGGCTGCGGGTCATCCATGGCCCGTGTGAAGGCAATGCGGTAAGGACTCAAGGCCTCCAGCGTCACGAGCCACGGCGAAATCGTGCTGGCGAAGTTCTTCGACAAGAACGGGCCGAGCGGCTGGTACTCCCAAGCCTGGATGTCTCTGGCTGACCAGTCGTTGAGCAGGCACATGCCGAACACGCTGGCTTCGGCCTCGGTGATGGCGATGGGTTTTCCCAGCGCATTGCCGCTGCCGACAAAAATACCTAATTCAAGCTCGTAGTCCAGCCGCTTGCACGGGCCGAGCGAGGGCACGCTGGCACCCGGCGCCATGGTTTGCCCGACCGGCCGGGGAAAGCGTTGTCCCGACACGCCAATGCTGGACGCCCGACCGTGGTAACCAATGGGAATCCACTTGAAATTGGGCAGTAGTGGACTCTCAGGACGGAACTGGCGGCCGACGTTGGTGGCGTGATGGATCGAGGTATAAAAATCCGTGTAGTCGCCAATGCGCGCTGGCAGGCTGTACTCAGCCAACGCCTGCGGAACCAGGCAAGCGGCCAACTTGGCTTGCTCCGGTGCACCTTCGCGCAGGGCGCGTGACAGCGCCAGACGCAGCGCCGACCAAGCCGGCTGGCCGAGTGCCATCAGCGCGTTCAAGCTGTCGCCAGAGGCGGCTTTAACGGCAGCAGCAGCGGCCCCCGATAAGACAGCATTGGCAGCGACTTCCGCCAGATCAAGAATCTGGTCACCGATAGCCACACCGCCGCGATACGCCTCGGAGCTGCCTTGCCGGCGAAAGACTGCGAAGGGCAGGTTCTGGATGGGAAAGTCGGTCTGCGTTTGATTGGCTGAGGCGACCCAACTGCGCAGGGCCGGGTCATGTGTTTCGTTCAAAGTTTGCATGGCTTAAGAGTCTTGTGGCTTGATGGTGTTCGAAGAAGATTAATTTACGGACGGGTCGGGTCGAAGTGTTTCTTCAGCCCCTGCCAGCAGCGGTAGTACTCGAGTTGCAGCTGGGCTGACTCTAGTGCGAAACGCGTGGGCTGAATGACTGCCGGCGTCTCGAACATGAACGCCATGGTGCCTTGGATGTAGTCGGGCTGACTGGTGTCGGCCGCGCTGGCTTTGGCAAAAGTCTCTGCATCCGGGCCGTGACCGGTCATGCAGTTGTGCAGCGACGCACCGCCGGGCACAAAGCCTTCGGCCTTGGCGTCGTAAGCACCATGAATCAAACCCATGAATTCGCTGGCGAAGTTGCGGTGGAACCAAGGCGGACGGAAGGTGTTCTGCATGGTCAGCACGCGCGGCGGGAAGATCACGAAGTCAATCGAGTCCACACCCGGGGTGTCGCTGGGTGACTGCAGCACCAGAAAAATCGACGGGTCCGGATGGTCGTAGCTGATC
>CANFWV010000044.1 GCA_947450695.1 Comamonadaceae bacterium | reverse complement strand
GAACCAGCACCACGCTGTGTTCCTGCAGGTTGTGGCCTTCGCCGCCGATGTAGGAGATGATTTCAAATCCGTTGGTCAAGCGCACTTTGGCGACTTTACGCAGAGCGGAGTTTGGCTTCTTTGGCGTCGTGGTGTACACACGAGTGCAGACACCGCGGCGCTGTGGCGAGTTCTGCATAGCAGGACTCTTCGATTTGATCTTTTCGACCTCGCGCCCCTGGCGCACTAGCTGATTAATGGTTGGCATGTAAAAACGTCCCTAAACGTCTGATATTGAACTGACTTGATACCCGAAACAAGTACGTGAAAACTTGAAAACGTGCATCCCTCCGGAATTTCCGGAAAGCCTTCTAGTGTAGCAGCACAGATTGACGAGTGTAAAGAAGGCTTTAACTGGCCGTTATTTGATCCACAGGCGAACTGAATCCCAAGCTCGGCCCAGCACGCCCGACTCTTCCACAGCTTCGAGGGTCATCAGGGGCACTTCGGCCACCACGACGTCGTTGCCGGCGGTGACTCGTAGCGTTCCCATCGCTTGCCAGCGCGTGAACGGGGCGACCAACGGATCGGGTCGCGCGACTTGCGTTTTCAGCTTGCCGCCGCTGCCGGCCGGTACCGCCACCACGATGGCCTCGGCGCGGCCAAGCTTCACGACGCTAGCCGTGCCCTTCCAGACCTTGGGCGAAACCACGGCCTGACCCGCATCGAAGAGCTTGACGGCCTCGAAAGCGGTGTAACCCCAGTTCAAGAGCTTTTGAGCTTCTGTGGCCCGCGCGTTTTCACTGGCCGCACCGAGAATGATGGCCAAGATGCGACGCCCGGCGGGCGTGTTGTTAGCCCCCAGATTCGGGAAGTCACGTTTGGCGGTGGCGATCATGCAGTAGCCTGCGGCATTGGCGTGGCCGGTTTTCAGTCCATCCACCGTCGGATCACGAAACAACAACAGATTACGGTTGGAGTCGTTCGCAGCCGGCGTGCCTGGGTAGCGGTATTTCTTCTGCGCGTAATAACCGGTGTACTCCGGAAAATCATGCATCAGTCGGGTCGCCAAAATACTGAGGTCACGCGCTGTGGTGGTGTGGCCCGGCTCAGTCAAACCTTCCGGGTTGGTGTAACTGGTCGATTTCATGCCCAAAATCTTGGCGCGCTCATTCATCAGCTGCACAAAACGCTCAACGCTGCCGCCCACACCTTCAGCCAGCGCGACGGTCGCGTCATTGCCTGACTGAATGATCATGCCTTGGAGCAAGTCTTCCACGGGAACCTGCATCTTCGGGTCAATAAACATACGCGAACCCGGCATTTTCCAGGCCCGCTCGCTGACGCCAAAGGTTTGCTTAAGATCTATTTTTTTGGATTTGAGCGCGTCAAACACCAAGTAAGTGGACATGAGCTTGGTAAGCGAGGCAGGCTCTACCGGCGAGTCAATGTCTTTGGCCGCCAAGATCTGGTTGGCAGTGACGTCAAGCACCAAATAAGAACGCGCGGCCACTTCGGGCGGCTGCGGCACTTGAGCTTGTGCCACACCCAGCAAACCTTGTGAGAGAAAAAAAATCAGGGCACTCGTAGCGCTGCCAAGAGCGCGTGTCAATCGATGCATAAGGAGCTTACTCGTCTGTGTCGACGTGGGATGGGAGGGCAAAAGAAAGTAAAAAAACAGGCCGCTCGCAGAACCCCGAACGCGGATGAACAACTTCACATCCGCAGGTCAAATTGAACTGTGGCCCAGATGGCGAACCACCAAACTCTTCAACAGCGGCAATTGTCCATGAAAGAAATGTCCCACACCGGGGACAACTGTGACCGGAAGTATCTGCGGCCGCGCCCAGTCCAAGGCCGCCATCAGCGGAACGGTGTCATCTTGCTCACCGTGAATCACCAGCGTTTTAGCATGCGCTGCGGCCGGAATTGGCGCTACGCTGAAGCGGCTGGCGGCAACGCCGACCAGCACCAACGCGTCAAGCTCGCGCTCTGCGTGCAACGTCGCAAATGCGTTCGACGTCACAAAGGCGCCAAAAGAAAAACCAGCCAAGGCCAGTCGACCGGTTGGCGCTGCATGGCGAACCATGGCCAGCAGGTCGTCGAGTTCGCCGCGGCCGTCGTCATGCGTGCCAGCGCTACCGCCGACGCCTCTGAAATTAAATCGCACGGCCGTCCAGCCACACTGGGTGAAAGCCCGTGCAAGCGTCTGCACCACTTTGTTGTCCAAGGTACCACCAAACAACGGATGCGGGTGGGCGATCACGACCACGCCCTTAGACGATTCCGCTGGCAAGTCCAACGCCATTTCTATGTCGCCGGCAGGGCCTTGAATTATTGATTTTTGGGTGTGTACATTCATGGAGAACTCTCGGTCAGGACATTGGCAAAAAAAGTTTGAAAACTTCAGCGACCGAGGTGTGGTGGCGTCAGCAGTCGTTCAACCACTTGGCCATTTTTAAGGTGCGACTCGACAATTTCATCGATGTCCTGCTCGTCGACATAGCTGTACCAAACCGCTTCCGGGTAAACCACCGCGACTGGCCCCGCGGCGCAGCGGTCAAGGCAACCCGCTTTGTTGACGCGCACTTGGCCGGGGCCTGACAAACCAGCCGCCTTGACCTGCGACTTACAGCGGTCAAAGGCCTCTTGGGCGCGGTGATTGGCACACGCCTCTTCGCCATTGCGGCGCTCGTTCAGGCAAAAGAAAATGTGGCGCTGATAGTAAAAATCGGGTGGAGCGTCAGCGTCAGATGGTAGGCGGTCTTGGGTCATGCGTTGATTTTACGGTTTCATCGTCTGATAACGCTTCGCGGTCTTCAGCGTGTGATATCCGCAGCAGAAGATAAGCCAGCGCGGCAAATGGCCATAGCCAGCCAAGCCACTGCGCCAATCCATTGAAGCGAATGAATCGGCCTTGCTCCCAAATTTGCAGCGTTTGCGACAAATAAGGACTGTCCGGCGCTTGGTTCAGCAAAGTCAGTTGCACCGCCAGCGACAGCAGCGCCAGCGCGGTTGCCGCACGCGGCGACACCCACAAGGTCAGCAGCATGAGCAGTGATGCACCGATAAGACCGATACGCACCGGCACATCCAACCAAGCCCATACATGGTCCGGGCCGTAGCTGAATGCGGCTGACAGCGCGGTAAAAAAGAAACCCATCACCATCAGCAGCAGCAGGAACGTCACTCTGTGTGCAAGACCCCTAATCACGCTATAGCCAATCAGGCAAGGGATCAACCCACCCAGCGCCACCGCAACCATCTCAGCGCCAGGCAAAATTGGTTGTAACTCTATATCGCGCACCGGCAACCAGTCCAAAAAAGGCGTGTCTTGCAACGCGTCGACCATCAACAGTTCGAGTCGTTCAAACACTTGCCCCAAGCCCAACGGCACCGACACCGGGAACAACAACGCCGCCGGCCACAGTGCCAATAAAACCAAGGCGCCACGTGCATCCTCGGAGAACCAGCGCACCCGAAAATCATTCCAGCGCTGCAACACGCCCATTTTTTCGAGCAAGCTGGCACTGCACGCGCCCAGCCAGGCACCCAGAGCGTTCAACGCAAAATCAACATTCGAGGGTACGCGTGACGGCAGAAAACTCTGCAAAGTCTCCATAGACAACGACAGCAGCGCGCCCACCACGACAGCGATGCTGACAGCATGTGCTGCGCGCCCGGTGCGGAGCGCTGCGAGCGACAGCAAAAATCCCAAGGGCGCGTAACCGAGCAAATTGATACCGACATCAAAACCGGTCCAATAATGCGGCAACGGTGCGGTTAGGAAAGTGAAAGCAGGAAGACCTTGATCGCGCCAATCGGTGAAGGGATAAAGGCTGGCGTAGACGACCAAAAAAATGGTCGCCAGTGCCAAAGGCCAAGCTGATGTCCGGTGCGTTTCAGGGCTCACAGTTTTGAACCAGAGGCACCATCAGCCCTGCCAAGGCTTGACCACCACCAGCACGACGGCGGCGACCAACAACAAGACTGGCACTTCGTTGTACCAGCGCCACCAGACATGGCTGCGCGTGTTGCGATGAGCTTCAAATCGGGCCAGTATGCGAGCGCAACTGTGGTGATAGCCAATGGCCAGCACCACCACCACCAGCTTGGCGTGCATCCAGCCATTACCGGGCCCCCGCCCAATGCCGTAACCAAGCCACAGCCACAGCCCCAAAGCCAGCGCAGGAACGGCCAAAATCGTCGTGAAGCGCAGCAGCTTCTTTGCCATCAGCAATAAGCGCTCGCGCTCTGCAACGCTGCCAACAGGCACCATTGCGAGATTGACAAAAATCCTCGGCAAATAAAAAAGACCGGCGAACCAGCTGGCAACGAAAACGATGTGGAAGGATTTGACCCAAAGCATGCGCTCGAGTGTAGCGCCGGGTCTGCGCTCTGACAGGCCTTAAAACAGGCAAAAAAATGCCCGGCTTGACACAGGGTCAACCGGGCGGTCAAAGCCTTTTTGTGTTGCCACGCAAGGCTCCCGCTAAGGGAGGAAAGCGGGGCGCAGCACCTTTCGGCCACTGCACTAAATAATTCTAAGGTCACACCTCAGCCATACGACCGCGGAAAACTACGTACGAAAACAACTTGAGCCCCATCGAAGCAGCCTTCCCTGAACGGTCGATGCAAACCTTTGGCACAATTTGCGGATGACTCCTTTCGCCCCCTTCCCCCTCGGCCGGCCCCGCCGCCTGCGTCACGACAGCTTCACCCGCGACCTGGTGCGTGAAAATGCCTTGACGCCTCACGACCTCATTTACCCGGTCTTCGTCACTGACGGCGAGCAGCGGCGCGAGCCGATTGGCTCCATGCCAGGCGTTGAGCGCCTGAGTCTGGACCTGTTGCTGCCCGTGGCAGAAGAATGCGTCAAGCTGGGGATTCCAGTGATGGCGCTGTTCCCCGTGATTGACCCAGCGCTGAAAACCCTGGATGGCCGCGAAGCGCTGAACCCGGACGGCCTGATCCCGCGGGTGGTGCGCGGACTCAAAGAACGTTTTCCAGAGCTGGGCGTGATGACCGACGTCGCGCTCGACCCCTACACCAGCCACGGCCAAGATGGTTTACTTGACGACAAGGGCTACATCCTCAACGATGAGACCGTGACCGTCTTGGTGCAGCAAGCACTGACGCAAGCCGAAGCCGGTGTAGACATCGTCGCACCGAGCGACATGATGGACGGCCGCATCGCCGCGATTCGCACGGCGCTGGAGTCACGCAACTTGATTCACACCCGCATCATGGCCTACAGCGCCAAATACGCCAGCGCGTTTTATGGCCCCTTCCGCGACGCCGTGGGCTCGGCTGGCAACCTGGGCAAGGCCGATAAAACGGTCTACCAAATGGACCCCGGCAACACCGATGAAGCGTTGCGCGAAGTCGCTCTGGACATCGCTGAAGGCGCCGACATGGTGATGGTCAAACCCGGCATGCCCTACCTCGACGTGGTGCGCCGTGTGAAGGATGCGTTCAAAATCCCGACCTTTGCCTACCAAGTCAGTGGTGAATACGCCATGCTGAAAGCCGCTGCTCTCAATGGCTGGTTGGACCACGATGCCGTCATGATGGAAAGCTTGCTGGCCTTCAAACGCGCGGGTGCCGATGGCGTGTTGACCTACTTCGCCATCGACGCCGCGCGCAAATTGCGCCAAGCCTGATCGGCAGACATGCGGGTTTTTCACATTGCTGCAGGGAAGGTCACCGAGACCGATGTGCTGCCTGAAGCGCCCGCCTCGTCAACCACCCCCACAACGCCAGGCTTCATTTGGATCGCCTGCACCAGGTCTGAATTCGAGGCCCGACAAGCTGACATTCAAGCCGCGCTGCAAGGGCTGACAGGCACCCAGCTGGTCGACTTGCACGTCTCGGACTTGCTCAACCGCCAGCTGCCATCGCACTACGACTACACCTCGCAATACGACATTCTGGTGTTTCGCCGTCTGGCGGCGCGCAGTGCTGACGCCGAGCCGCTGGGTCTGATTGACGAGGCGATCCCAACTCCCTTAAGGAGCAAGCGACAAAGCGGGCCACCCGTGCTCAGGCGCATCGACACCAGTCCGGTGGCTTTTGCCGTGTTCGACCAAGTCCTGCTGACGGTGCACCCGACAGACTGCAGCGTGCGTGACGCCTATGCGCTCAAACTGCTCAACGCCAGCAGCGCCGAGTCCCGCGCGGCGGGCGTCAAGCTACCCACCAGCCCAGCCGACCTGATGCTGCGCGTCATCAACCTGATGGTCGACGGTTATCTGGAGCTGCGCCGCGACCTGACGAAGCAGATGGACCACTGGCAGTCTGAGTTGCTCAAGCCCAGCGCCCGCTTCAACAACTGGAGCTCGGTGCTCGACGCCCGACTGGCCTTGCACCACCTCGACGAGATTTGCGAAGACCAGCGGTCGGCGCTACAAGACTGGGTCGATTCGATCGAGACTTGGCCCGAAGGTGCCACGCCGGGACTGCAACGCGAGCGCGAACTGCTCAAGGTGCGCTCACGCGACGTGCTCGAACACATAGAACGCGTGGTGCACCATGTGCGGCGCATGGAGCAAAGTGCAGAGACCGCCGTGCAGATGCATTTTTCGGTTCAGAGCAACCGCACCAACGACATCATGCGCACACTCACCGCGCTCACGGCCATCTTTTTACCGCTGAATCTGATCACCGGTTTCTTCGGCATGAACTTTGAATTCATGCCAATCATTCACAGCTTTGCCGGTTTTTGGTGGACGCTGGGTTGCATGATTTTTT
This sequence comes from Comamonadaceae bacterium, assembly GCA_947450695.1. Taxonomy (GTDB): domain Bacteria; phylum Pseudomonadota; class Gammaproteobacteria; order Burkholderiales; family Burkholderiaceae_C; genus Polaromonas. Next base: position 17,045 of record CANFWV010000044.1, on the reverse strand, counting down.
TGATCGTCGTAGCGGTCGCGCTGCTATGGCGCAAGCGCTATCTGGCACAGAAGAACTAACGCCCCACGCCCGTCAATGCGGCCGCTGATCGCCCTTTGTCAGTCCAAGTGCTTGGCAAAAAACGCGTGCGTGCGCTCTAGCGCCAACTTGGCAGCAGCTTCGTTGTAAGAGCCGCGTTGGTCGCAGTTGAAGCCGTGATTCGCTTCATAGATGTGCACCTGCACCTCGGGGTGTGCCAGCTTGAAGGCTTCGACCGTGTCCAACGGAATCCAATGGTCTTGGTTGCCAAAGTGGGCCAGTACGGGGCATGCTGGTTGGCGTGCAGATTCTTCGGGCATGGTCATACCACCGCCGTAATAGCACACCGCTGCGCTCAGGCCACTCTGTGCGCAGGCCGAACGCCAAGTCAGCAGACCACCCCAGCAATAACCGACGATACCGACTTTGCCACCCGCTACACCCTTGCGTGCGTAGTCAATCGCCGCTTGAAGGTCTTGCATCACACCGGGTTCAGGCAAGGCATCGACCGCCGTTTTGAAACCGAAACCAGTGCCCATGTCGGCTTCGCTGTAACCCAGGTCCACGTCGGCTTGCACGCGATGAAATGTAGCCGGTGCGACGGCCAGATAACCGGCCGCTGCGTAGCCATCAGCAACATCACGAATGTGCGAGTTAACGCCAAAAATTTCTTGCACAACAACCACTGCGCCCTTGGGCTTGCCAGCGGGCTCGGCAACGTAAGCGGGCAGCGTGACGCCGTCAGCCGCTGTGAGATGGATGAATTGACCCATGAAGTTTTTCTCCTGTGATGGATGGATTGAATTATTTTGTCGCGAGTTTTTTTGCAACAAACTCGAGCCTGTCTTGGCCCCAAAAAATCTCGCCGTCGATCACGTAGCTCGGAGCACCGAACACCGCAGCATCAATGGCTTGCTGGGTATTGGCTTCGTAGCGCTGCTGCACGTCAGGGCTGCGAGATTGCGCCAGCCGCTCTACACTCAGGCCTTGTTCCATGAGCAACTGAGCCAACACGGTGGCGTCTGCGATGTTGCGCTCTTCAGCCCAGACGGCCTTAAACACGGCAGCACTCAAACGCATTGCCACCTCAGCGCCGTCTTGCTGGTCAACCGCAATGATGAGACGCGCCGCATCGTCGCCTGCCACCGGAAAAAAGGCCGGCTTGATGTTCAGCGGCAACTGCAAACTCTCACTGAAACGTTTCAGCTCCATCAAACGATAAGCCTGCCGTTGCGGTGCCCGCTGGCCTAGCGGCAAGCCGCCAGAGATCGGAAATACCTTGCTGTAATCAGCCGGCAGAACGTGCACTGTGGCGCCAGCTTGTCGGGCCATGTCGGTGAAACGAGTGTGACCCAAGTAAGTCCACGGGCTTTGCGGTGTGAAGTAGTAGTCGATCGTGATGGCCATTTGAAGTCTCCTTTGCCGCGTGAAGCTTGTGATGTATGAGATTCGCCACCCGGGTTTGTAACTCGGATCGTACATTGTTGCTGATGGCGGGCCTTGTCCCTGATTGGAACGCCCGCGGATAGCTCCTGATACGACCTTTCAACGAGCGGCTTCGATCTGCGCCAACCAAACTACCAATTCACGCGCCGCAACATCCGTCGCCGCCCCCAAAGCGCGGACACCCCCCGGCGCATCGGGTGTGCTCGCGGGTTGGCGTGACAGCACCTGCCGCTGCGCCAGAACCTTGGCACCCACAGGGGTGTTTTCAACCAATGTAGCGCGCAGTCGCAGCAAGGCAAAGCTCACCGTGGGTGACTCAAAAAAGTGACTGAACTCCTCAAGTTCCACCCGCAATACCAGTGGTAATTTACCTTGTACGCGTGTCATGGCCGCGCCTTCGCCAGCGGGCACAACTGTATGTTGCTGGCCGAATACTTGGCGCAGTCGCTGCTGTACCAAGCCCACCGCCGGCATGCTCCAGTGGGCCAGCGCGTAAGGCCTGAGTTGCTGCTCATCGGCATAGCCGAGCCGGTACAGAACGGCTAATTTATCAAGCGCAGCATTGCTAGCGTCCACATCGGCCAGTGCCAGCAGCGGCAACCTCACGGGCTGCGTCAGAGTGGCAGCGTCCAATTCACCTGGACCGAAGTCATAGACCGCGGCACGCACTGGGCGCGTCGGTAGACTGCCACAAGCGCTCAAACCAAGCATTAAAAATGAGGTGGTCAGCAGCATGGCCAACAAGCGCCTTGACGCGATCAAACTACGCGGACTCATGGCTTCACTCCTTTGACATTCTTCGCATTAAAACCAGCTTCACCCGGACCGGGCGCTGGCGCTCCACTGCCAAAAATTAAGGCTTGCGGATTCTCATCCACGGCGCTGACGGTACGGCGCAACTGACGCATCGTCAGCGTAGTTTCGTCGGCGACCTCGCCAAGTTTCGGCAAGGTCGCCGTGCCGAAAGTGTCGATGGTGTGGACCAAGGTCGTGCTGGCGTCACCCATCTGCGAGGCAGCAGCGCTGATGTCGCCGGCCGCTGTTTGCAGCGACTGCAGGGTCTGGCTGCTTTGGCGCGACAACGCTGGCAGTGTGGTCAACGTTGGCCGTAGCGCTGTTGCTAGCTGGCTGACGCTGCCAGCGGCGGAACCAATTTGGGTGATGGCCGTCTGCACCGAGGCTTGGTTATCGGGGCTGATCAAGTGGGTCAACCCGGCACCCACCTGCTGTATCTGCCCCAAGATGGTCGCAGACTGCTGGAGCAATTGATCGACCACGCCAGGCCGCAGTGGAATACGCGGTGGGTTGGCGTCATCGGCGGCCAGCCGCTCCGCTTGCGGGGCATCGTCGTCAAGTTGTATGAAACCCAGCCCCGTCACGCCCTGCGCGGTGATGGTGGCAAACGTACTGCGCGTAATCGGCGTGTTGGCATCGACCGACATGCGCACCAGCACCTGTCCTTTGGCCTCAGGGTCAAAGCCGATGGATTCGACCTTGCCAACCGGCACGCCCCGAAAACGTACGCCCGCTTGCGCCTGCAAACCCGATATAGCTTGCGCCGTAGAGATGTCGTAAAAATGGCGCTCCCCGCTGTCACGCGTGAGCCAGACGGCCATCGCAACCAGCAGTGCCATCAAGGCCAGCACAAATGTACCAGCGGCTAGCGCATGGGCTTTGTTTTCCATGAAGTGTCTTTCGTGTCTAACGACACAGTTAACTCGAAGTGAACGAATCTGGCGGACGATGCCGTAGCGCGGCCATTGCGCGACGGCCACGCTCACCCAGAAAAAAATCGTGAATAAAGGGATGCTCAAAAGTCAGCACCTCTTGCGCTGGCCCATTGACGATGACCTTGCGGTCGGCGAGCACAGCGATGCGCGTACTCAGTTCAAAAATCGTGTCGAGATCATGCGTCACCATGACCACGGTCAAGCCCATATCCCGATGCATCGCGCGCAGTAATTGGCACAGACCGTCGGCACTCTCCGGGTCTAAACCGGCGGTGGGTTCGTCGAGCAACAACAACGGCGGGTCCATGATGAGTGCGCGCGCCAACGCCACTCGCTTGACCATGCCGCCCGACAACTGACTCGGCATCTTGTCGGCCGCATCGGCGTCCAATCCGACCATGCGCAGTTTGATCATGGCGGCCTCTTGAATGAACGAGGGCGGGAACACTTTCAATTCGCGCAGCGGAAAGGCGATGTTCTCGAGCACCGTGAAGGCAGAAAAAAGCGCGCCTTGCTGAAACAGCATGCCGATATGCGCTGCAGCCCCCTTTTGCGCCAGTGCCGCCACCGGACGACCAAGCACCCGAATCTCGCCACGCGTCGGCTGCTCAAGCCCCAACATCTGCCGTAGTAAAACCGTTTTACCGGTGCCAGACCCCCCCACCAGCGACAGGATTTCGCCCGTTTCAATTTTCAATTCAAGGTTTTCGTGGATGACACGCTCACCCTCAGGCGATGGGAAGGTCGTCCAAAGCTCACGAATCTCCACTATCGGCTCACGCATGACGGACCCAGATCTTCATATGCCGACATTTCTAAAAAGAACAGCGAACAGGGCATCGACCAAAATCACGACCGTGATCGAGGTCACGACCGAGGCGGTCGTGCCTTGGCCCAGACTCTCGGTATTGGGTTTCACACGCAGGCCGTAATGGCAAGCGATCAACGCGATCAGCAGGCCAAACACAGCGGACTTGCCCGTGGCTAGCACCAGGTTGCTGGCCTCCACTGCGCCGGGCAAGGCATTTGCAAAAAATGCCAAACTCACATTCATCGACAGATCGGCCGTCAACATGCCGCCCAGCAGTGACCACGCCGTGGTCCAGATGCTGATGAGCGGCATGACCAAGGCCAGCGCCATCGCGCGCGGCAAGACCAGCCGAAAACCGCGGGCAATGCCCAAGACTCGCATTGCGTCGAGTTCTTCGGTCACTCGCATGACGCCAATTTGCGCGGTGATAGAAGAGCCGGAGCGCCCGGCGATCAGGATGGCAGCGAGCAGTGGGCCGAGCTCCCGAATCAGCGACACGCCGAGGATGTTGACGACGAATGCATCCGCGCCAAATTGCAACAGCTGCCGCGAAATCAAATACGCCAGCACCACACCAATCAAAAATCCTACCAACGCCGTGATCGGCAATGCGGTCGCACCGATGCGGAACAAATGGCCTGACACATCCCGCCACGGGCCGTCTTGCGGGCGGCGCAGCAGCAGCAGCAAGTCCAACAGCAATTGCCCCATTAATCGCGTCAGTCCGAGTGCGTGGTCACCGCCGCGCAACAGCCAGGCGCCAAAATTTTCGAAGCGTGCCCGCCAATCGAGGTGGGTTCGTGAGGGAGTCGACATGCCAAAGCGAGCGACGGTGTCCAAGATGCGCCGTTGGCTGTCGTCGGCCTGTAGATCGGCGGGCCACTGGCGTCCCCAGTGCGTCCACAGCAACTGCGCGCCCACATGGTCAAGCAGGTCCATCTGGCGCAAGTCCCATGGCGTCTGGCTGGCTTCGCCGCCGCTCGTCAGCGCTCCCAGGTCATGCGCCAGGGATGCCCAAACTGCAGGCACGGCCAAGTCTGCCGCCGTCCACTTGCCACGCAGTTGTTGCGTGACGCCCGCTGGCGTTTCGCGCCTTTCAATGCGGGGCAAAGTCGCATTTGAAGTGGCGTTGTTCTGTGGTGGCGTAGAAAGAAGGGACTGGGTGGCGGTCATGGGATGGGTTCAAAGCTCAATCCTTGCGATGCAGGCAGAGCCATTTGAAGAGCTTAAGCTCGGCCACCGGCTATGCGCCACAGCATTCAGCATCAATGCTTGCAGGCGTTTTCCTACAAATGCCGTCGCCATGTCTGCACCGGGGCAGGGTTTGTTGACGCCAACGCATCGCTGCTTGTTGTCACAATAGTCGCCGCACAGCTCGACCTTCACACCCAACTTTGGTTTGACACACATGAGTGAGAATATCTTCGACTACATCATCATTGGCGGCGGCACGGCTGGTTGCTTGCTGGCGAATCGCCTGAGTGCCAACGCCAGCAAGCGGGTGCTGATGATTGAGGCGGGTCGCAAAGACGATTACCACTGGATTCACATTCCCGTCGGCTACCTTCACTGCATCGGCAATCCCCGCACCGACTGGCTGTACCAAACGGAGGCTGAACCCGGACTCCATGGCCGCTCACTGCGCTACCCGCGCGGCAAAACGCTGGGCGGCTCGTCCAGCATCAACGGCATGATTTACATGCGCGGCCAAGCCCGCGACTACGACCGCTGGGCCGAGCTCACAGGCGACGATGCTTGGCGCTGGGACAGCGCGCTGGCCAGCTTCAGGCAGCACGAAGACCATTACAAGCTCGACGCGGTGAATGGCCCCGCCAATGAAAACTTCAAACGCCTGCACGGCCATAAAAGCCAGCATGCTGGCAGCGAAGGTCTGGCCAAAAAAATGGGCGGCGAATGGCGTGTTGAAAAGCAGCGCTTGCGCTGGGACATCCTCGACGCCTTTGCCCAAGCTGCGCAACAAACTGGCATTCCCGCCACCGACGACTTCAATGGCGGTGACAACGAGGGCGTGGGTTACTTCGAAGTGAACCAAAAAGACGGCCTGCGCTGGAACACGGCCAAGGCCTTTTTGCGCCCCACCTGTTTTGGTCGGCCCAATTTCGAGATGTGGACCAGCGCGCAGGTGACGCAGTTGCTGATTGAAAAACAGGCCGACGGCAGCCAACGCTGCACCGGTGTCGAGGTTTGGACCGGCGACGAACGCATCAAGGCCTTTGCCACACGCGACTCCGGCGGCTTGCGCGGCGAAGTGATTCTCTGCGCCGGCAGCGTTGGCTCGCCGCACATTCTGCAACTCTCAGGCATTGGCCCGGCCACGCTGCTCAAGCAACACGGGATTGAGGTTAAGCAAGACCTTCCAGGCGTCGGCGCCAACCTGCAAGACCACTTGCAAATCCGCTCCGTCTACAAAATTCAAGCCAACGGCAGAGACGTGACACTGAACACCATGGCCCACTCGCTCTGGGGCAAGGCCAAGATCGGTCTCGAATACGCCTGGCGACGCACTGGACCTATGAGCATGGCGCCGTCACAGCTGGGTGCGTTCACCCGCTCCAGCCCTGACAGGCCGTATCCGAATATTCAGTACCATGTACAGCCGCTGTCGCTCGACGCCTTTGGCGAACCTCTGCACGACTTCAACGCCTTCACGGCCAGTGTCTGCAATCTGAATCCGACCAGCCGCGGCACCGTCAACCTCAAAAGCGGCAACTTTGCAGATGCACCAGCCATTGCGCCCAACTACTTGAGCACCCCCGAAGATCGGCAAGTAGCGGTCGAATCTTTACGACTCACGCGGCACATCGTCAACCAAAGCGCACTGGCCACCTACCAGCCTGAAGAATTTAGGCCCGGCTCCCAGTTCCAAACCAACGAAGAACTGGCACGGCTGGCCGGGGACATCGCGACGACCATTTTTCACCCGGTCGGCACCACCAAAATGGGTGCGGCTGACGATCCGATGGCGGTGGTAGATTCGCATTTGCGCGTCAAGGGGATCGCCGGCCTGCGGGTCGTGGACGCAGGCGTGATGCCCTTGATCACCAGCGGCAACACCAACTCTCCAACTTTGATGATTGCCGAAAAAGCCGCTGAATGGATACGCTTGGGCGACTAACTCCTGACACAAGCACCTGCTTCGCCTTAAAACCAAGGGATTCTTCCATGCCCATCGACACCAACCCGCCTCTCGCCACCTGGACCGTCATCCGTAGCGGCCGCCTCACTGAACCCCAACAAGCCAAACCGCGTCTTGCTGACATCCTGATCCAAGGCGACACGGTCCATGAAATAGGCGCGCCAGGCATGGACGTGCCCGAAGGCACGCTGAGCATCGACGCCACCGGCATGCTGCTTCACCCCGGGCTCATCAACGCCCACACCCACAGCCACGGCAACCTAGCGCGCGGCATGGGCGACCGCTGGACGCTGGAACTTCTGTTAACCGCCGGCCCCTGGATCAGCGGCAACCGCTCCGCCGAAGACAAACAGCTCACCACGCTGATCGGTGCCTCTGAAATGCTGCTCAAAGGCTGCACGGCTTGCTACGACCTGACCTTCGAGTTCCCGAGTCCGACGGTTGAAGGCTTGCAGGCCGCTGCCGCGGCCTACCAGCAAGTCGGCATGCGTGCGGTGCTGGCCCCCATGGTCGCTAACCTGAGCTTTTTCGAGGCCATCCCTGGCCTGCTTGCCGCGCTGCCGCCGCGCCTGCAAAAAGAAGTGGAACGACTGCGCATGGCGCCGACCGATTCGATCCTAAAAGCCTTGAACGACACGGTGAGGCACTGGAAGACCGACAGCGACTATGTGCGCCTGGCCATCGCGCCCACCATTCCGCACCATTGCACCGACGACTTCATGGTCGGCTGCCGAAACATTGCACGCGAACATGGTCTGCCCATGCATACGCATGTGGCCGAATCGAAGGTGCAGGTCATCGCAGGCCTGCGGACCTACGGCACGACACTCACCACACATCTCGACAAACTCGGTCTGATCGGCCCCGACTTCACTGTGGCGCACGGCGTCTGGCTCGATGACGACGACCTCCGCTTGCTGGGCGACAAGGGCGCGTCGGTGGCCCACAACCCAGGCAGCAACATGCGCCTAGGCAGCGGTCTGGCACGCATGCGGAAAATGCTGGAAAGCGGTGTCAACGTCGGCATCGGGACCGATGGCTCCAACTGCTCGGACAACCAGAACATGTATGAAGCGATGCGGCTGGCATCTATGGTGTCAAAAGTGCAAGGGCCCGACTGGCAGAACTGGATCACCACCGACGAAGTGTTGCATGCTGCCACCGTCGGCAGTGCCAAAGCACTGGGCTTTGGCAGCCAGCTAGGCCGCATCGCACCGGGCTACAAGGCCGATGTGGTCTTCCTAGACAGCCGGCACATCAACATGATCCCTCTGAACAATATCACCAACTCACTGGTACATGCAGAGGACGGCGCAGCGGTCGACTCGGTGATGGTCGGTGGACGGATGGTCGTCAAGAACCACAAGTTGCTGCATGTTGACATGGACAAGCTGGCGCGCGACGCGGAAAACGCGGTCGATCGGCTCGATCAGCTCAACCACGCCAACCATCAGCTTTACCGCGAGCTGGAACCTTTGGTTGGCAGCTTCTGCCCGGGACTGGCGACGGAACCGTTCCATGTGCACCGTTACGGCGCCTGCCAGCACGGGCATTGAGGTCGAAGCAACGGTCCATTTAATTCGTCAAAAGAGCGCCTTCCTCGGGAAAGCCCTGATGCGTTGATGCCGAGTACCCACCTATAGTGATGTACTTGCCAACGAGCCTAGCTGCTCGCAACGCGGGGAGGCGAGGAGACAAAAAGAAGTCCAATAACAATCAGTTTAACGAGAAAGCCCTACCGGGTTGACTCGAAAAAAGCGTCGGTGACCCCGGCGCTTTTTTATGCACGTTCGCAGGCCCTGTTCGCCATTTTTGGCTCTTGAGCCGATGAGACAATGCCCGTATGGAACTTCTCTTTGTCACCTGCGCCTCGTTACTGGCTGGGTTCGTCGACTCGATTGTTGGCGGCGGTGGCCTGATCTTGGTGCCGGCTTTGTTTGCAGTGTTCCCGACCACCCATCCAGCCACCCTGTTTGGGATCAACAAGGGAGCCTCCATTTGCGGCACCGCGGTCGCGACAGCACAGTATGCCAAGCGCGTCGACATGCGTTGGGCGGCACTGCTGCCAGCGGCGCTGGCCGGCTTTGGCGGCTCGCTCGCCGGCGCTTGGCTTGTCACCGAAATATCCCCTCAATTTTTGCGCAAAGTCTTGCCCGTGGTGCTGTTGGCGGTGCTAATTTACACCTTGGCAAAAAAAGAATTAGGGCGGCACCACGCACCGCGCTTCAGCGGTCGGGCGGAGACGCTGGTAGCCTGCTGCATCGGCTTGCTGCTCGGCTTTTACGATGGGTTTTTTGGCCCCGGAACCGGCAGCTTTTTTGTCTTCTTATTTGTTCGCTGGCTAGGCTACGACTTTTTGAATGCCTCGGCATCAGCCAAGTTGCTCAACGTCGCCACCAATCTGGCCGCCTTACTGCTGTTCGCCTACAAGGGCCATGTTTGGTGGCACTTTGTGCTGACGATGGCGGTGGCGAATGTGCTGGGCAGCCTCATTGGTACGCACATGGCCCTCAAACACGGCGCCGCTTTCGTGCGCATTGTCTTTATCGTAGTGGTCAGTGCGTTGATCCTCAAGACAGGCTACGACGCCTTCATACACTAGGCTTAGCGCGCCGAGCTGGTCGCCGCGACGGGCTTGACAGCCACGGCCCCTGCGCCGGTATTGGCAAACATCTTCAACGCTGCGGCAGACAAAACGGGGCCTGTCGATGGGACTGAAGGCACGGCGCCAGTCAGGCCCGGCAGCGCCTGAGGAGTACCTGGCGCAGTAAAAAGACTCGCGGACACTCGACCTCCCGCGGCAGCGTCGCTCACGCCCACGACATTCACACTGGCGACATCACGTGGCTTGCCGATGGGGCCTGCAGCCAAACCTTTTTGCACGGCTTGCAAATCTTCCTCGTTGGGGTAACGGCCCAGCAGCACATAGTCAAACACCCGACGCGCGATGGGTGCCGCATGCGCGGCGCCAAAGCCGGCATTTTCAACGACCAGCGCCAACGCAATTTCAGGGTTTTCCGCCGGTGCAAAAGCAATATACAAGGCGTGATCCCGCTGGTGTTCTTCGAGCTTGCGCGCATCGTATTTTTCTTTTTGACCCACCGACACCGCCTGTGCCGTACCGGTCTTGCCACCACTCAAGTAACCCGCACCGGCAAACACGCGTGCGGATGTCCCATCTTGTGTCACGCCAACCATCGCACGACGCACGACATCGACATTTTCTGGCTTGAAACCGAGATCAACCGGCGGCTCAATCGGCGCTGGCAACAGCGCACGCGTCACGCTGTCTTGCGTACCCAGAACCAGCCGCGGTTTGTGTTTGACGCCGTTGTTGGCCAACGTCGCGGTGGCTTGGGCTAATTGCAGCATGGTGAAGGCGTTGTAGCCCTGACCAATGCCCAGCGAGATGGTTTCGCCGGCATACCATTTCTGCTGATCCGCCCGCTTGTATGTCTTGCGCTTCCAGTCCTGATTGGGCAGCACGCCACGTACCTCACCATTGATGTCGACGCCCGTGATCTGCCCAAAACCCAAGGGCTTCATGAAGTCGAAGATCGCCTCCACGCCCAAGTCATTCGCCAGCGAATAGAAGTACACATTGCTCGACTTGACGATGGCCTGGTGCATGTCCACCGGCCCCAGCGGGGCACCATGACTGCGAAACTCGTGGCCACCAAAAGTCCAAGAACCATTGTCATTGATGATCACCGCTGGTGAGCGCTTGCCACTCTCAAGCGCGGCCATGGCCATGAAAGGTTTGTAGGTTGAACCCGGCGGATAGGTGCCCCGCAACGCGCGGTTTAGAAGCGGCTTGTCCAGCGATTGGTTGAGAGCTTGCCAGCTCTCGGTATCAATGCCATCGACAAAGAGATTCGGATCAAACGTCGGCTTGCTCACAAAGGCCAGCACCTCACCCGAGCGCGGGTCTATCGCAACCAAGGCGCCACGACGCTCACCAAACATGTCTTCGATGAGCTTTTGCAGCTTGATGTCAATCGTCAACATGACCGTGTTGCCCGGCGTCGCCGGGTTACTGGCGAGCTTGCGAACAGCTCGACCGCCCGCCGAAGTTTCTACCTGCTCGACGCCCGTGACGCCGTGCAACTGGTTTTCATAACTTTGCTCGACGCCGAGTTTGCCGATATAGTCCGTGCCGCGGTAATTGCCTTCGTCATCGTTCTCTTCGATGCTCTCTTTTTCACGCTGGTTGATCCGGCCGATATAGCCCACCACGTGACTGCCCAACTCACCATAGGGGTAGCTGCGAAAAAGTCGAGCCTTGATGTCGACACCTGGGAAACGAAAACGCTGAGCCGCAAATCGCGCGACTTCTTCGTCTGTCAGCCGCGTGCGAATAGGCAAAGATTCAAAACTTTTGGAATCTTCACGCAGCTTTTTGAAACGCCGCCTGTCCCGCTGTTGGATATCGACAATCTCGCTTAACGCATCAATAGTGGCCTCCAAGTCAACCACTTTGGATGGCATGATTTCAAGCGTGTAGGCAGAATAATTGGTGGCCAACACCACGCCATTGCGATCAAGAATCAGGCCCCTGTTAGGGACGATCGGGACAATCGCCGTGCGGTTACTTTCTGCTTGCTCGCTCAAGTCCTCATGACGCACCACCTGCAGATAAACCAAGCGAAAACTCAGCAGCAAAAAAGCACCCAGTATCACAAAGCTCGCGACCATCACCCGGTCGCGAAACCGATACAAGTCAACTTCAACGTTTCTGATCTCATTCATCAAGTTGAGACTTCACATGCAGATGCAGATCCATATCCTTAGAGCGGCCGGTTCTCATCAGGGTCCGGCGCACGGCGTTGTGGCACCAGCAAGATCACGCTGGCCACCGGCCACAACAAAGCTTCGAGCATGGGTGCCAGCAAAAATGTCCAACCTGGGAACACGTTTCCATTGATGAGCCGAATAGTCAGCTCGACCAGATGTGCCGCCAAAAACAGTGGCAACACTTGCACCGCCTGAGTGGGCACCGAAAACCAGAGCAGCCGACGGTGGATCATGGTCGCAAAAAAGCTCAAGGTCGTGTAAGACAGCGCATGCTGCCCCAGCAGGGAAGACTGGTGAACATCAACCCCTAAGCCAAACATGAAGGCCAAGCCGATACCGATGCGCAACGGCTGATGAACGTTCCAAAAAACCAGCACCAATGCTAGAAAATCGGGCATCCACGGCACGCGCCCCAAGGGCAGCATGTCCAGCAGTAAAGCCACCAGCAAACTGCACCAGATGAAAACCGGGCTGGCTGGCAGCAACAGTTGTTGACCACTGCGCATGATCATGAGCGGCCTCCTTTTTTCGAGGGTGTGATTGTCTCAGCGTCGGGCGGACGCGGCGGAATTTGCGCCGACTGCGGCTGCAACACCATCACATGCCGGGCCCCCGACACCAGCGCCAAAGGAAGGCAATGGATACGGGCAAACGTCGATTCGGCACGCCGCTCGATGCTGTCAATGCGGGCGACCGGCAAACCGGGCGGATAGACGCCATCGACACCACTGGTGGTCAGTAAATCACCCTGCTGGACATCGGTGTTGCTGCCCATAAACCGAAGCTCCAGTCCGCCCCCCCCGGCCGCGTCGCCAAAGGCCAAACTGCGGACACCGGTGCGGACATTGAGCACAGGAATCGCCAGATCGCGGTCGATGATCAGCGTCACTTCGCTGACCAAAGGATGCACCAACGTGACTTGGCCAAGGACGCCAAACTCGTCAATGACCGGCGAGCCCAAAACAATCCCTTGCGACATGCCTTTGCCAATGATGACCTTGCGCGTGTAGGGGTCGGCGGCGTCATAGAGGACCTCTGCCGCCACGCTGTCTAACTTGAGTTGGTCGCGCAAATCCAGCAACTTGCGCAAGCGGCTGTTCTCGAGGGTCAATTGCTCGACTTGGCTGGAACGAATGGCCTGCGTCGCCAGCATGTGCTGAGCCGCTTCCGACTGGGTCTGAGCTTGGCGGGCGGTGATGAAGTAATCGCCGACAGTCTGGCCGATCCGTACTGGCTGCAAAGCCAACCACTGCACCGGATACAGAGCCGTGGCCAATACAGCGCGCAACGGTTGGGTGACCTTAAAACGTGAGTCAGCCACCATCAGAAACAGCGCCAAGGCGCTGAACAGAATCAATTTAGAGAGGGCCGACTGCCCCTGCTTGAAGATGGGGGGCGGCGTCCGGTCAAGCGTTCCTAAGGACATGTATGGGCACGCAGATGACACCGTGAAGGTGCCAGATGGCGATTACTCCGTCGTGAAAATTGAACCCAAACGGTCCATCCGTTCAAGCGCCATACCGCAACCTCGTACCACGCACGTCAGCGGGTCTTCAGCCACCAACACGGGCAAGCCGGTTTCTTCGGCCAGCAGGCGGTCCAGGTCGCGCAGCAAAGCGCCACCACCGGTCAGCATCATGCCGCGGTCGGAGATGTCGGCACCCAGCTCTGGAGGCGTGTGCTCCAGGGCGGTTTTGACAGCCGACACAATGTTGTTGAGCGGGTCGGTGAGGGCTTCCAAGATTTCATTGCTCGAAATCGTGAAACTGCGCGGCACGCCTTCGGACAGGTTACGGCCCTTGACTTCCATCTCGCGCACTTCGGAGCCGGGAAAAGCCGAACCGATATTTTTCTTGATGGCCTCAGCCGTTGGCTCGCCAATCAACATGCCGTAGTTGCGGCGGATGTAGCTGATGATGGCGTCGTCGAAACGGTCGCCGCCCACGCGCACGCTGCCTTTATAAACCATGCCGCCCAGCGAAATAACGCCGACTTCGGTGGTTCCGCCGCCAATGTCGACCACCATCGAGCCGCTGGCTTCGCTGACCGGCAAACCGGCGCCAATGGCCGCCGCCATCGGCTCTTCAATCAGGTAAACATCGCTGGCACCGGCGCCCAAAGCGCTTTCACGGATGGCACGACGCTCGACTTGGGTCGAACCGCAAGGCACGCAAATGATGATGCGCGGGCTAGGACGAAAAATGCTGCGCGGATGCACCATCTTGATGAACTGCTTGAGCATCTGCTCGGTCACGGTGAAGTCGGCAATCACGCCATCCTTCATCGGCCGGATGGCTTCAATGTTGCCAGGGACTTTGCCCAGCATGGCTTTTGCTTCGTGGCCAACGGCCTGGATGCTTTTTTTGCCTTGCGGCCCACCTTCGTGGCGGATAGCGACGACCGAAGGCTCGTCCAGCACAATGCCGCGGTCGCGAACGAAAATCAATGTATTGGCAGTGCCAAGGTCAATCGCCAGATCGGAGGAAAAGTACCGGCGGAAAGATTCAAACATAGTCAGGGGTCCAGTTGGACGTCATGGCAAACTTCGTCACCAGATCGTCTTGTTCAATTTATGCACGATGTCCGGGGGCTTGCAGCGTCCATATTGCGCACCCAATCCCAGTCCACACCAAAGGCGGGATAATACCGCATCGCCTGCTCCGCAAGGGCTAGGCAGTCCTCTCGATAGACTTCTTTACACCCGGTTTCAGCCCGATTTTCAAGCGATTTCAAGCTATGGCATTGACCTCTAAAGACATCGCCCGCGTCGCCCACTTGGCACGCTTGGCACTGCGCCCTGACGAAACCGAGCACACGCTCGGCCAACTCAATGGTTTTTTCCGACTCGTCGAACAGATGGAGGCCGTCAACACCGACGGCGTCGAACCACTGGCGCACCCTGCTGCCGTGCTCGGCCAAGTGGCCCTGCGCCTGCGTGAAGACATCGCCACCGAACCCAACCAGCGCGAGGCCAGTCAAGTCAGCGCCCCCGCCGTCGAACACGGATTGTTTCTCGTTCCAAAGGTCATCGAATGAGCGCCCTACATGATTTCAGCGTAGCGCAACTGGCTGCCAAACTCGCTGCCAAAGAAGTTTCCAGCGTCGAGCTGGCACAGCATTTTTTGGCGCGTATTCAATCGCAAGACGCCTTAGGCGCATTTTTGGCAACAGATGAAGCGCAATCGCTGGCGCAAGCCCGCGCCGCAGACGCCCGCATCGCTGTTGGCGAACACACACCTTTGCTGGGTGTGCCGCTGGCCCACAAAGACGTCTTCGTCACACGTGATTTTCCGACCACGGCCGGTTCCAAAATGCTGGCGAATTACCGCAGTCCGTTTGACGCCACTGTGGTCAACCGCTTGGGTTCGAACGGCGCAGGCATGGTGTCTCTGGGCAAGCTCAATTGCGACGAATTTGCCATGGGTTCCGGCAACGACAACAGCGCCTACAAGCCGGTGCAAAACCCGTGGGACATCAGCCGCGTGCCGGGTGGTTCTTCCGGCGGTTCGGCCGCTGCGGTGGCCGCCCGTTTGGTGCCCGCAGCCACCGGCACCGACACCGGCGGCTCGATCCGTCAGCCAGCCTCTTTGTCCGGCATCACCGGCATCAAACCGACCTATGGCCGCTGCTCGCGTTACGGCATGGTGGCCTTTGCCTCCAGCCTTGACCAAGCTGGTCCGATGGCACGCAGCGCACTCGACTGTGCGCTATTGCTGTCGGCCATGGCCGGCCCTGATTTAGACCGCGACTCAACCTCCCTTGACATGCCCGCCGCCGACTACGCAGCGGAGCTGATCGCGGCCAACACCAAAGCTGCCGGCAGCCACCCGCTGCAAGGTTTGCGCATTGGTTTACCCACTCAATTTTTTGGTGCCGGTTGCTCCGCCGACGTGCTGGCTGCCGTGCGCGGTGCGCTGGCTGAACTTGAAAAACTCGGCGCCACTTTGGTCGACGTCAGCCTGCCGCTGACAGAGCTGTCGATTCCGGTTTATTACGTGATCGCGCCCGCCGAAGCCAGCAGCAACCTGAGCCGCTATGACGGTGTGCGCTACGGCCACCGTGCGGCCGAGTACACCGACCTCGAGGACATGTACAAAAAGTCCCGCAGTGAAGGCTTTGGCGATGAAGTCACGCGCCGCATCATGATTGGCACCTACGTGCTGTCCCACGGCTACTACGACGCCTACTACCTCAAGGCCCAAAAAATCCGCCGCCTGATCGCCGAAGACTTTCAAAAAGCCTTCACGCAATGCGACATCATTGCTGGCCCGGTGTCTCCCACCGTCGCCTGGAAAATCGGTGAGCGCTCGGACGACCCGGTGGCCAGTTATCTGGCCGATATTTACACCCTGTCCAGCAGCTTGGCAGGCTTGCCCGGCATGAGCGTGCCGGCCGGTTTTGGTGCGCACGGTATGCCCGTCGGCTTGCAACTGATTGGCAACTATTTCAAGGAAGCGCAGTTGCTGAGCACCGCGCACCGTTTTCAACAAGCGACGGATTGGCATCAACGCAAACCAGGAGCGGCAGCATGAGCCACACGCCCGCTAAATCGTTGTTGGTGCACGGCTACGAAGTCGTCATCGGCTTTGAAACCCACACGCAACTGACGACGCAGTCGAAAATTTTCAGCCGCGCGCCAACGGCGTTTGGCGCCGAGCCCAACACCCAAGCATCAGCGGTTGACTTCGCACTGCCCGGCGCCTTGCCGGTGATGAACAAAGGCGCCGTACAACGCGCCATTGAGTTTGGCTTGGCGGTCAACGCGCACATTGCCGAGAGCAGCGTGTTCGCCCGCAAAAATTACTTTTATCCCGACCTGCCCAAGGGCTACCAAATCAGCCAGTTTGAGATCCCGGTGGTGCAAGGCGGCAGTGTCGAATTCTTCCTCGATGGCGAAAAGAAAAGCGTGCGCTTGGTGCGCGCCCACCTTGAAGAAGATGCCGGCAAGTCGCTGCATGAAGACTTCATTGACATAACCGGCATTGACCTGAACCGCGCCGGCACGCCGCTGCTGGAGATCGTCACCGAGCCGGACATGCGATCCAGTGCCGAGGCGGTGGCCTATGCCAAAGAGCTGCACAAAATCGTG